>NZ_JBSRZM010000022.1:0-82544 GCF_054057635.1 Arthrobacter sp. UYNi723 | reverse complement strand
CGTGGTCACTCAACCGCTCCGGACCCTCCGGGGTCACCCATCCACTACGCGCCATGCCGAAACATTAACACACCCGTGCTAAGTAAACTGCATTGAGTCTAGATGGTCACATTGAGCCCGGCGGTGTAGCCGGCCGAAGCCGATCCGGTCATGGTGGCCAGCTGGTAGATACCGCCGTCATTCCTGAAGACATTGTCCGACTGCAGGGTGGTCCGCTTCATGTTCGCGATGCTGGCCTCGTAGCCGGGAGTGGCGTAGACGTCGTCGCAGGCGGCCTTGGTCAGGGCGATCTGCGATACCGACAGCACCTGTCCGGCGGCGGTGGCGTTGCTCATGGACTCGAATACCTCGAAGTGGATGTGCGGCCAGCGGCCGGGATAGGCTCCGGGGAAAATGGACGTGAAGGTGACCTGGCCGCTGGCGTCCGCTTCCTGGACGCCGCGGAGGTAGTTTTCGTTTGCCAGTCCGGAATCGTACATGGAGTACCTGCCGTCCCGGTCGCAGTGCCAAGCGTAAACGGCCACGCCGGCCAGGGGCACACAGCCGTTGGCGTTGTCCAGCAGGGTCAGGGTGAACGTCAGCGGCACGCCTTCAGCCGAAGCAGACCCGGTTCCGAAGCTTGAGGTGATGTCCTGCCGCACCACCCCGGAGGCTGCCAGGACGTTGGGGCCATTGGAGCCGTCACCGGGGTAAGGACCTGCAGTTTCCTGCGGAATCTCCACGCCGCACTCCGCGATCGCCCGGGTAAGCGTGGGGCTGGCGGTGGGTGTCGCCGCCGTACTGGCGGCGCTTGCGGTGGCTGTGGCAGTGGCGGCCGACGTCGACGTCCCGGCTGTGGTGCCTGACCCGCCGGGCGTGCAAGCTGCCAAAGCGGCTGCCGCACCGCCGGCGCCGAGCAACATTCCGAGGGAACGGCGGCTGATCATGGTGGACAGATCAAAATTCAAGGCCGCGGTCGTGGTTGGGGTGGGGAAGGTGGTTGCTCATGGCTCCATCCAACGCGTCCCGCCTATCCCCTGCATAGGCCCTTCCTGTGCGGAACCTGTGCGTCAGCAGGCCGCGCCAGCGTCAGTAATCCGGATTGCTCGGGACCACCAGGCCGGTCTCGTAGGCGTACACCACTGCCTGGACCCGGTCGCGCAGGTGGAGCTTGGTCAGGATCCGGCGGACATGGGTCTTCACTGTTGCTTCGGACAGGAAATACCGGTGCGCGATTTCGGCGTTGGAGAGGCCCTCCGCCATGGCTTCGAGCATTTCGGTTTCGCGCGGGGTGAGGTCTTCGAGCAGGGGGTCCCTCGGTGCGGCGGAGGGGGCCGGCATGGCAGCGCCGCGGACATAGGTCTCCAGCAGCCGTTGCGTGACACGCGGGGCCACCACGGCATCCCCGCTGGCCACCACCCGGACGGCGCTGACCAGGTCCGACGGCGCCACGTCCTTGAGGAGGAAAGCGGACGCGCCTGCCTGGAGCCCGGCGAATGCGTATTCGTCCACATCGAACGTGGTGAGGATGATGATCCGGGCGCAGGATCCGGAGGCCGTGATGGCGCGGGTTGCCTCGATACCGTCCAGCACGGGCATCCGGACGTCCATCAGCACCACGTCGGGGTTGAGGTCCCGGACCAGCCGGACCGCCTCGGCACCGTCGGAGGCCTCGCCCACAATATGCAGGTCTTCCTCGCCCTCGAGGATGAGGCGGAACCCCATTCTCAGCAGCGGCTGGTCATCAACCAGCAGGACGGTTATCAGTTGGGTATCAGTCACGTGTGCCTTGAAGTTGAGATGGACGGGTGTGGGGTTCCGCGGGCTCGTCGGCCGGCCACCTCAGGACGGCACACACGCGCCAGCCGCGGCCGCGCCGCCCGGCCACCACGGTGCCCGCGTAGATGCGCGCCCGTTCGGCCATCCCCGCCAGCCCCTGGCCGGAACCGGGCCCGACGCCGGAGCCTGGGAGTCCTGAACCCGGCCCGCCGCCGTCGGAGGTGCCTGGGCCCGGGACTCCCGCGCCGTCGTCGAGCACTTCAATGGTGACCGTGGATCCGGCCCGGACGATGCCCACGTCCACGCGTCCCAGCGACCGGCCGTAGCGGAGTACATTGGTCAGCGACTCCTGAACTATCCGGTAAACCGTCAGCTGGAAGGCCGCGTCGTCGGGCAGCGCGGGGCCGGTGTGCGAGTAGTGCAGCGGCAGGCCCGCGGTGCGGAAGCCTTCCAGGAGCTTGGCCAGGCTGTCGCCGGAAGCGAGGGGCTGCCGTGGCGCCGTCCTGCCGGCGTCGTCCCGAAGGACGCCCAGGACACGCCGCATGTCGGCCAGCGCGGTCCGGCCGGTCCGCGACAGTTCACCAAGCACCTCGCCGGCGCGGTCGGGGCTTTTCCGGACCACGACGGCGGCGCCATCGGAGAGGCTGACCATCACCGTCAGTGAGTGCGCCACGACGTCGTGCATTTCGCGGGCGATCCGGTTGCGTTCGTTGACGGACGCCAGGCTGGCCGTCCGCGCCACCCACGCGGCGATCTCCTGCTCGTGCTCCCGCCGCTGCCGCACGGAGATGCCGATCCCGGTGGCGATGACGTTGGACAGGGCGATGGTGGCGCCGGTGGCGATGCTGGTCAGGAGGTGGAAGTCGCCGGGATTGCCGCCGGCATCATGGACGAAGGAATTCTCCATGGGACCAACGGCGGCCAGCAGGTACAGCAGGGCCAGCGGCGCCGTGGCGGCGGCCATGGCCACCAGCGCGAACCGGCGCGTGTGCACCACGGCCACGGCGTACAGCGAGAACCACAGGCCCGCCGAGACATTGGAGCCCCACGGGTGCAGCAGCGTGACGGCCACTTCCATCACCGCGACGAAGGCAGCCAACGCCACGGGGTGGGAGCGCCGGAAGAACAGGGCCCCGGCGACCACGAAGAGGAGCGCCGCCGCCAGCCAGGCGCCGGACATGATCGCGTCCACCACGGTCGGCGCCACCAGAAGCGCGTAGCTGAACACCACCACACCGTCCATCATCCGGGGACGCTGGTAAAGGTAGCGCCGGAGCCTGCCGCGGCGCTTGGCCGTGATCTCGGCAAGGGACGCGTCGGCCTGTCCGGCCGGCGCGTCCCTCACGAGTGCCGCTTCATTCATGCTCTGAGCCCAGTGTCCGCCTAGACGTCGCGTTTCTTGAGCACGATCATGGCCGGGACCAGGAACAGCAGAACGTAGCCCAGGAATATCAGGCCGCCCTGCCAGGGATCGATGACCCCGTCGGTGTGGCCAATGGACAGGAACCGTCCGCCGGCGTCGCTGGGGAGGTACTGGGGCACGTACTTCCAGAAGTCACCGGGGATGAAGGTCATAAAGCTCGCCGCAATGGACAGGACGAAGAACAGGCCCACCAGCACGGTGATGCCGCCCGCGGAGTTGCGCAGCAGTGCTCCGAGCGACAGGCCGATCAGGGCCACCCCGGCAACGTAGAGGCCGCCCGTGAAGACGCTGTACAGCACGCCCTCCGTGGACCAGTCCAGGTCCAAGCCCAGTCCCTGGAAGACCGGCATGGCGATCAGGAACGTGGCCACGGCGGCGATGGTGGTGATGACGTAGGAGATCACGGCGAGCAGGATCGCCTTGGCCACGAAGGCCGGTGTGCGGCGCGGGACGGCGTTCATGGTGGAACGGATCATTCCCGTGGCGTACTCGGAGGAAATGAACAGGACAGCCAGCGAGCCCAGCACCAGGATGCCGATCTGCAGGCCTGCATTGGGCAGGTTGTACAGGTCAAAGCCTGATCCTGGCGGGAAGGTCTCGGACATCATTTCCGGCGTCAGGGCCTGGCCCTGGTCCCTGGCCTGCCGGGCCATTTCGTCCAGGAAGGAGAACCGGATCAGGACGGCAAGGGCCCCGACGCCGATAATCGCCGCAAGGGTCAGGAGCAGCAGGATGCGGGTGGACATCAGGGAGAACAGCTTGATCCATTCGGACCGCAGCACACCGGCGAACGTCACGCCCTTGGTACCAGCGGTGGAACGGACCCGGGAAGTTTGGGTATCAGTCATGGTGGTCATCGTCCTTACTTTCCTGCCGTTGCCGGGGCGATTTCCGGGGCGAACTCGCCGGCGGGTCCACCGGTCAGGTGTGAGTGGTATTCCACTTCGTCCTTGGTGAGGTCGAAGTAGGCGTCTTCCAGAGACGATTGCTGCGGGGTGAGTTCGTAGACGAGCACCCGGTTGTCCAGTGCCACCTGGGCGATCTGGCGTGCGTCCAGGCCTGTCACTTCCAGGGTTTCGGTCTGGCCCTGGTCCACGGTCACGCCATCGCCGGACAGCAGGGCTGACAGCTGGGTGGCTGCGGACGTGCGGACCAGGGTCTTGACCTGACGGGTGCCCGCAATGATGTCCTGCACGGGGGCGTCCGCGATGATTTTGCCGCGGCCGATCACGATCAGGTGGTCTGCCGTCTGGGCCATTTCGCTCATGAGGTGTGAGGACAGGAAGACGGTCTTGCCCTGCCCGGCGAGGTAGCGGACCAGGTTACGGACCCACAACACACCTTCCGGATCGAGGCCGTTGACCGGCTCGTCCAGGATCAGCGTCTGCGGGTCGCCAAGGAGCGCGTTGGCAATGCCCAGGCGCTGCCCCATGCCCAGCGAGAAGCCGCCTGCCTTCTTCCGCGCCACTGCCTCCAGGCCGGTCATCTCGATGACTTCATGTACCCGGGACGTGGGAATGTTGTGCGTCGCCGCCATGGCCCGCAGGTGGTTGTAGGCGCTGCGGCTGGTGTGGACTGCCTTGGCGTCCAGCAGCGCACCCACCTGGTGCAGGGGGGCCTTGTGATCGGCGTAGTGCAGGCCGTTGACGGTGACCGTGCCCGACGTCGGCCGGTCCAGTCCCATGATCATGCGCATGGTGGTGGATTTGCCGGCACCGTTCGGGCCCAGGAAGCCCGTTACCTGCCCTGCTTTGACGGTGAAGCTGACGCCGTCAACCGCCGTTTTGCTGCCGTAGACCTTTGACAGGCCTGTTGCCTCAATCATGGAAAGGTTCCTTAGAACAGCAGCCTGGTGGCTGCGGGATGCGGGGAAGTTTTCGTGTGTACGCCCCACGGTACCGACGGCTCGGCGGGATTTAGCCTGTCTCAGGGATGATTCAGGGTCGAATCAGGGTAGTCCGCACGGATGATCAGGGGTCCCCTCAGGGGGCGCAGGCGCCTTAGGCGCGGGGCGAGTAGTAGGTCAAGGCACGCGGTTCCACCCGGATCCGGACGCTGCGCACGCCCGCCAGCGCCTCGCCGTCGACCGCCAGTGCCAGGGGGGAGCCCTCCGACTCAATCCGGACCTCGGTAGCCTCCCGCAGATGCGTGATCCGGGACGTCGCCACCGTGCCGGTCAGCACCGACCACAGGAGCCGGAGCCGGGCAAAGGATTCGTCGGCGGTGATCATGCGGACATCCAGGACACCATCGTCCAGCACGGGCCGCGACAGGGGCGCGTGGTCCCGGGGGTAGTAGCGCCCGCGTCCGATGTACGCGATCCAGAGTTTGTGCCGGACGCCGTCCACGGTCAGGGTGGTGGGTGTTCCCGCGGCGAAGGTCCGGAACATTGCCACCACGCCGGCCAGCGGTTTGCCGAGAGCCGGCTGGAGTTGCTCCCTCCGCCGGACCAGGTTGGGGTACAGACCGATGCTTGCCGTGTTCAGCATGACCAGGTCAGCTGTTTCCGGGTTGCCCGCCAGCCCGCGCTCCACGGTCACAACACCGACGTCGGCCCGCGCGGCTTCACCCGCGGCCGCGGCTGCCACAGCGTCCTTGAGGTTGGCAGTCCCCGTGTCCCGGGCGAAGTGGTTGAGTGTTCCGCCGGGGAGCACCAGCAGGGGAAGGGAAAGTTCGACGGCGGCCGCAGCCGCGGTGCCAACGGTTCCGTCGCCGCCCCACACGCCCAGGGCACGGGTGTCCGGGCGGGAGGCGGTGGCCTGGACGGCCTCCTCCAGGCTCTCTCCCAGCGCTACCGTTTTTATATGCGCCTTCGGGAATACTTCCTGGAGTGCGCCTGCCGTTTGTTCCGTGAAGGAGCCGCCGAGGGTATTCACCACGATGCTGAGACCTTCACCGCCCGGCAGCTCCGGGGCCTGGGTTGCGGTGCGCGATACTCCGGGAAATGGTGGGCGGACGGGCCACCACTTACGGGTCACCAGCGCCGCCCCTGCGCCGATCGCCGAACCGAAGAACACATCCGATGGCCAGTGGGCCCCCGTGTGGACGCGGGAGTAGGCCACCCCCAGTGCCGCCGGCGCAAGTGCCGCACCGACAACCGGCTTGACCAGCCCGGCGCCGAGCGCGAAGGCGATGGCGGAGGCCGAATGCCCCGATGGCATGGATGAGCTGGTGGGTTGCGGATGGACGAACCGGAAAACCGGCAGGTGTTCAGGGAGCGGGCGTGCCCGCGGCAACAGGGTCTTGAACACCACGTTGGTCACCGCCGATGCCACCGCTTGGGCGATCAGCCCGTGCAGGGCGGCCCGGCGGGGCTTGCCGGGGAAGGCGGCCATGATCGCCGCTGCCCCGATCCACAGTTTGCCGTGGGTGGCGGAGGCCGAAATGCGGCGGAAGAACTCATCGTGGTTTCCACCCGGGAACGACGACACGCCGCGGACCAGGTGCCGGTCCATGCGGCTGATCCAGCCCGGTCCATTGCGCCACACTCTGTACATCTCCCCACCCTATAACCGGTGGGGTTCCCCTACTTGGAGGACTGGGGCGCGGAGGACTGGGGCGCGGAGGACTGTGGCTTGGAGGGCAGGGGCCTCGCGGCGCCGGCGAGGAGCAGGGCCACCAGGATCGGGGCGAGGATCGCGAGGAGTGCCAGATGGATTCCCGTGAGGTCGCCCAGGTAGCCCAGCAACGGCGGGCCGGCGAGGAAGGAAACATACCCCAGGGTGGATACAACCGAAACCCTGGAGGCCGCATGCTTCGGGTCGTCGGCGGCCGCTGACATTCCCATGGGGAAGGCCAGCGCGGAGCCAACGCCCCACAGCGCAGCACCAACCCCGGCCAGCCAGATGTTCCCCGCGAGCACAAACAGGCACAGACCCGCCGTGGCCGCGGCCATGCTGGCCCGGAGCACTACGACGCGGCCGTAGGTGTCGATCACGCGGCCGCCGAAGAGCCGCATCGCCGTCATTGCCAGGACAAACAAGGCGAACATCAGGGCACCGGTGGATTCCGAACTGCCCAGGCCGTCAACAGTGGCCTTGGCGATCCAGTCGTTTCCGGCGCCTTCGGTGAGGGTTGCACCCAGGACCACAACGCCGATCAGCAGGGTGCGGCCGTCACGCCAGGCCGATGGCCCCTTCACAGCCGTCGGTTCACCCTCGACCGGAGCGGCCTGGGCCGCGTGGGGGAGGAAATAGCGGGGCGCCACGAGGGCTACCACCACTACTACACCGGCGATGACCAGCAGGTGCAACGGCAGGCCAATACCGAGTGTTGAGAGGCCCGCACCGATCAGTGCCCCCACAAAGGCCCCGCCGCTGAAGGCCGCATGGAACTGCGGCATGATGGTGCGCCGAAGCTTGTGCTCGACGTCGGCTCCTTCAATATTTTGGGAAACGTCCCACAACCCGACGCCAATGCCGAAGAAGAACAGCGAAACGGCAGTGCCCGGGATCGATTCCGCCGACAGGGAAAAAGCGATGCCCACCCCGGCCAGCGCTGACAGCAGACCGCCTGCGCGCACGGCATTGGCGGTGCCGATCTTCCCCACCACAAGTCCCGCCGTCGGAAGGGCGAGCAGGGAGCCGACGGCGATGCACAGCAGAAGCGTGCCCATCTGGCCGGAGGTCAGGTGCAGCGTCTCAGTGACGGCGGGGATCCTGGCGGCCCAGCTGGCAAAAACGAAGCCGTTGATTCCAAAGACCACAAAGGTGGCGGCTGCTGCTGCCCTGAGGGACGGTCCGGCCGTCGTGCTGGTGTTGATGCTCATGCTTTGACTACTTCCACCGAGAGCTTGTTGAGGTGTGCGAGTTCGTCCGCACTCAGGTCTTTGTCCGTAACTATCACGTTCACCGCGTCCAAGGGGGCAACCAGGGCCATCGCGGTGGCATTCCATTTGGCACCGGCGCAGGCAACAATCACCCGCGCCGCCGATTCGAGTCCGGCCCGCTTCACCGCGGCATCTTCCAAATCATGGGCCAGGAGACCGTCCCTGAGGTTCAGGGCGCAGGGGGTGACCACCGCCGTGTCGAAGCGCAGGGACCGGATGTTGGCTTCCGCGAGCGGGCCGCGGAAGGATAGCTCGCCGGGAATCAGGCTTCCGCCCGGGAGCAGCAGGGCAGGACGTTGGCCGGCGTGCGGGTCGTCGTCGGTCACCGTCGTCAGGGCGCGCATGGACATGGGCATCAGCGTCAGTTCGCGCCCGCGGAGGACGCGGGCAATTTCGGTGGCTGTGGTGCCGCTGTCCAGCCACACGTGTTCGCGATCTCCCAGCAGGCCTGCCACGGCGACGGCGATCCTGGCCTTCACGGCCTGGTCTTCGAGTTCGCGCTGGCCGTAGCCCGGGTTTTCGCCGCCGGCAATGAGGCTCCTGGCACCGCCGTGGACCCTGCGCAGCACACCATGCGATGCGAGCAGCTCAAGGTCCCGCCGGATGGTGGCGCCCGATGCGTCGCACGCCTGGGTCAGCTCTTCCACCGAGACCTCGGCCTGGTGGCGAAGCAGCTCCCCGATCAGGCGGTGCCGCTCTTCAGTCTTCATGCTCATATGATAGCAATTTTTGATCATATGCGCGGAGCACCACCCAACGCTCTCTCACTTACAGCATAAAAAAGGCAGACGCTCTCTCACTCGGTGAGAGAGCGTCTGCCTTAAACCTGCAGGAAGTGAGAGAGCGTCAGCGGGCGCGCTCAACCCGCTTTTCGTCCCACACGGGCTCGGCGGATTCGTAGACGCGGCCGTCGGAACCGAACACCAGGAACCGGTCGAAGGTGCGGGCGAACCAGCGGTCGTGGGTGACTGCCAGGACGGTTCCCTCGAAGTGGTCGATGGCCTTTTCCAGGGCCTCGGCCGAATGCAGGTCCAGGTTGTCGGTGGGCTCATCCAGCAGGAGGAGCGTGGCGCCGGAGAGCTGCAGCAGCAGGATCTGGAACCGTGCCTGCTGGCCGCCGGAGAGGGACTCGTACTTCTGCTCCGACTGCGACGCCAGGCCGTAGCCGTCCAATGCGCCGGCGGCTGCCTCGCGGCCCAGGCCGGACCGGTGCTCGTCGCCGCGGTGCAGGATCTCCAGCAGGGTCTTGCCTAGGAGGTCGGGCCGGACGTGGGTCTGGGCGAAGAAGCCGGGCCGGATACGGGCGCCGAGTTTCACGGTCCCCTCGTGCGGCACTTCAGCAATATCGACGTCGGACACGGGGAGGTGCTCCCGTTCCGGGTCCGTCCCGCCCGTGGCGAGCAGGCGCAGGAAGTGGCTCTTGCCGGAGCCGTTGGAGCCGAGCACACCCACGCGGTCACCGAACCACACCTCGGTGGAGAACGGCTTCATCAGCCCGGTCAGTTCCAGTTTCTCTGCCACAACGGCCCGCTTGGCGGTCCGGCCGCCCTTCAGGCGCATGCGCACGTTCTGCTCGATCGGCAATGCTTCCGGCGGGCCGGCCTCGAGGAACTTGGCCAGGCGCGTCTGGGCGGCCTGGTAGCGGTTGGCCATATCGGAGCGGAATGCCGCCTTGTTCTTGTACATGTTGACGAGTTCCTTGAGCTTCACGTGCTCCTCGTCCCAGCGCTTGCGGAGCTCTTCGAAGCGGGCGTTTCGGTCGGCGCGGGCGTCGACGTAGGAGCCGAAGCCGCCGCCGTGCACCCAGGCACCTGCGCCGTTGATGCCCGGTTCGAGGGTCACGATGCGTCCGGCGGCATTGTTGAGCAGCTCGCGGTCGTGGCTGATGAAGAAGACAGTCTTTTTGGACTCGTTGAGCTTGTCCTCAAGCCAGCGCTTGCCGGGCACATCGAGGTAGTTGTCCGGTTCGTCCAGGAGCAGGAGTTGGTCAGGTCCCGCGAACAGGGCCTCCAGCACCAGCCGCTTCTGCTCGCCGCCGGAAAGGCTCGACGCCGGGCGGTGCTGTGCGCGGTCAAAGGGCAGTCCCAGGGCGGCCATGCAGACCTCGTCCCAGACAGTCTCCACGTCATAACCGCCGGCATCTCCCCAGTCCACGATGGCCTGCGCGTACCGCATCTGGCTGGGCTCGTCGTCGTGCTCCACCATCGCGAGCTCGGCCTCGTCCACCTCCCTGGCCGCGGCGGCCAGGGCCGGCGGAGCGGCGGATACCAGCAGATCTCGGACGGTGGAATCGTCCCGGACCTGGCCCACGAACTGGCGCATGATGCCCATGTTTCCGGAGCGCCCGATCACACCTTCGTCCGGTACGAGGTCGCCGGAAATGATCCGGAAGAGGGTGGTCTTGCCCGTGCCGTTGGGGCCGATCAGGGCGGTTTTGGTACCGTCCGGGACCTTGAAAGTCACGCCGTTGAGCAGCTGGGTGCCGTCGGAGAGGAAGTAGTCAATACCGGAAATGTCTATGTGGGCCACGCCAACAATCTTCCCACGACCGCCCTACCCGGGTTTTTGTCCGGATAATATGCCTTCGAGGCATCTGGACAAAAAACTCGGGGGCGCTAGCCGGCGGCGGTCAGGAACTGCTTGAGCAGCGGCCCGGACGTGGTGGCTCCGAGTCCGCCGTCCTCGACAAACACGGCCACGGCCAGGTCACCGTGGACGGCCACAATCCAGGCGTGCGTCTTGGGCGGGTTCTCCTTGCCGAACTCCGCCGTGCCGGTCTTGGCGCCCACCGGCGCGCCGGGAACGGTCGTCAGAAAGCCCGCGTGGCCGGACGTGACTACCGCCCGCATCATGTCGGACAGCGCCGCGGCCTCGGCGGCAGTGATGGGCTGGCCGGACGCCTTGGCCGGCGCTTCCGGCGCAACGGTCGGCGACGGCGACGCGCCCTCCGCGGTCGTCCCGCCGGAGGTGTCTGCCGCGGCAGCGCCGGCGTCGGGGTTCAGGACCAGCTGCGGTGAGACGGGGGATCCCTTGCCCACGGAACCGGCCATGATGGCCGCTGCCAGCGGGGACAGGAGCACCTTGCCCTGGCCGATCATCGAGGCGGCATGTTCGGTGCCCGCAGCCTCGCCCGGAATGGACCCGAGGAACGCCGCGGCGCCCAGCGCGGGGGCCTCCACCGCCACGCCCATGGCGACGGCGGCAGCCTCGAGCTGGGCCTGAGTGACTGTGTCGCGCGCAGCGATGAACGCCGTGTTGCACGAGTGGGCAAAGGCATCGCGGAGTGCCACAGACCCCAGCGACGTTTCCGGGTAACCTTCCGCGTTCTTGAAGGTCCGGCCGTCCACGGTAAGGGTGGGTGTGCATTCCACCTTCGAATCGGGCGTCAGGCCGTTGCGGAGCATGGCAAGCGAATCGACGATCTTGAACGTTGACCCGGGCGCGTACTGGCCCAGCATGGCGGTGTTGTAGCCGTTGCTTCCCGGGCCTGAGGCCGCGGCGAGAACGGCCCCCGTAGAGGGGCGGAGCGCCACGATGGCCGACGCCGGGCCTACACCGGCAAGGGTGCTCTCGGCGAGTGACTGGAGGTTCGGATCAAGGGTGGTTTTCAGTGGCGTGCCCGGGCTCGGGGCCATCTCGAAGACCACCCTGCGGGGATCCGTTCCCGCGGCCTGGATCTGTTCGCGGGTCAGGTCGGCCCGCTGCGCACGGATCACCACGGCGTCGGTGCCGCGGAGCTGCGCGTCGTACTGCTGCTGGAGCCCGCCGATGCCGGTCACGTCGCCGGCGGTCAGGACGCCGTCGGACGCCTCGATCTGCTCGGCCGTGGCCTCGCCGACGGTGCCGAGGACTGCCCTTGCGAACGTGCGGCTGGGCGCCAGCGGCTGGGCTTCCGGGATGGCGCGGGCACCGGGAATGGCCGTGATCTGCGCGTCCGTGACGGTGCGGCCCTCATCACGGAGGGTGATGGCCCGGACGAACGCCTCGGCACCGGAGGCCGCAACCTGTTGGGCGTAGGCGGCCGGATCCACACCCACCAGTTCGGCCAGTTTGGTGGCTGACGCGGCCGCGTCCGCGGATCCCAGAAGCAGTCTGTCGATCCCCACGTTGACCACGGGACGGTACGTGACCAGCTTCGCGTCACCCGCGCCCAGGATGTCGGCGCGTTGCGGCGACTGGGTGCCCTTGCTCAGGATTTCGTTGTCGGCGAGTCCGGGGACCAGGGCTGCCGGGTTCCAGACGGCCAGCCATTTGTCCCCTGACTTCGTGAACTCTGCGGAAACCGTGTATTTCCACTCGCCGGTGCCGATTTTCCAGGTGTAGTTCAGCGGAACGGTTGCAGTGTCGCCGTCCAGGGTGAGCTCGCCGGCCGCCACAGTGGGTCTGTCCGGCTCCAGGGCCTTGAAAACGTCCTGGACCTGTTGCTTGGCCACCCCGGAGTCTTTGCCATCAAAGGCGACCGAGCCGACGTCGAGCGTGGAAAGAGCGGACGCAAACTGTTTAGCCGCGCTTTCGGCACCCCCTCTGCCGTCGTCGCAGGCAACCAGGGAGGCGCCGAGGATGAGTCCAGCTATGGCAAGCGATAGTTTCTTTGAGTTCCCCACGGCGCTATTATGCCCCGATTTGGAACGCGCTTGCTGTCACCCGTTCCGCGCGAACGGACAGCTGACGCCCAATGACTTGCGCGAAAGGTCACTTGAGGACCGCTGCCAGGGGCTTAAGTGTCCGTTCGCGCCGGCTTAGAGGCGGGGTTCAGAGGCCGAGCGAAGGGACCCCAAGACCAAACATGTCCTTCAGGGCATGTTTCGCGGCGAAGAACCCTGGCATGCCCGTTACGCCGGGGCCGGGCGGCGTAGAGGAGGAACAGAGATACACGCCGGGCACGGGCGTCCGCCATGGAACGCGGGAGACCACAGGGCGCTGGATAAGTCCGCGCACATCCATGATGCCGGCACTGAAGTCCCCGCCCACGTAGTTCCGGTTGTAGCTGGCCAGTTCCGCCGCAGTGGTCACCCTCGTCTGCATCACCACATCCCGGAACCCGGGCGCGAAGCGCTCCAGCTGCGCGGTGACGGCCTCGCCCATGTCGCGGGTTGATCCGGCAGGCACATGGCAGTAGGCCCACAGGATCTGCCGCCCGGCCGGCGCCCGGCCCGTGTCGAACCGTGATGGCTGGGCCACCAGGACGTAAGGGCGTTCCGGGTGTTTCCCGGCGGATACTTCGTTCTCGGCACGGGCCAGTTCAGTACGCGTGCCGCCGACGTGCACCGTTCCGGCGTCCCCCAGTTCCTTTGCTGCCCACGGAACGGGTCCGGACAGGATGAAGTCCACTTTGCAGGAACCATTCCCATAGCGGAACGCCTCCAGGGCTTGCCGGTACCTGGCCGGGAGGCTGTCGCCTGCAATATTCAGCAGACCCCGGGGGGCCACGTCCAGCAGAGTGGCCCGCGCGCCGCGGAGTTCGTGGAGACTCTCGATCGTCGCCCCCGTATGGATCACCCCGCCGTGGGCACGGATGTCGGCCTCCAGCGCGGCCGCAATGGAGGCCGATCCGCCCAGCGGAATCGGCCAGCCTTGGGCGTGAGCCAGTGCGGTGAGCATGAGCCCGGCGCCTGCAGAGGCCAGCGAGGGCAGCTGCGAGACCGCATGGGCGGCCACGCCGCTGAGCAGTGCAGGCGCAAGGTCCTCGTGGAACCGCGCGTTCCACAGCCGCGATCCCTGCTCCAGTGTCCGCAGCCCGAAGAGCGCCGCTGCCAGGGGATCCCGGGGGATCCTGAGCAGCTGGTGCTGCGTCAGATCCATCACGCCGTCAATGCGGTTAACGAGCGGGCCAAGAAGCCTGCGGTAGGCGTCACCGTCCCGGCCCAGGCCTTGGACCGTCCGTTCGAGGCTGTGGTATCCGAGGGCTGCCCGTCCGCCGTCGAGTGGCGATCCGAACGAAAGCTCCGGGACCACCAGGTCTATCCGGCGTGCCAGCTCGAAGTCGCGGAAGAAGGGTGATGCCAGCGCCATGGGGTGTACGGCCGAGCAGATGTCATGGAGGTGCCCCGGCTGCATCAGTTCGGCGGTGCGGGTACCGCCTCCGATGGTGTCCGCCGCCTCGTGGACTTCGACGGAGAGGCCGGCGCGGGCCATCACGGCGGCGGCAGCCAGCCCGTTGGGTCCGGACCCGACGACGGCGACGTCAGGCATGGTGTTTCGCCCGCCAGGGGAGCACCGCGTGTGAGGGATGGCGGGGGCTGAACCGCAACCAGTCCGGGAGCCCGTCGAACGGCCCTCCCTGTGGATCATCGAGGTGATGGCGGCGGACGGGATCGTAGTCCGGATCGTAGATGTCCCATACAACCCGGAACATCAAATATGCCGTTGCAAGCATATGTGCTGCCACGGCCAGGACGTAGTAGGGCATGTCAATATTGTGCTGGGTCGGGCCCTGGCTGGCCACCTGGCCCAGGTACATCCAGACGGCTGCCCAGTGCAGGCCTTCAACGCCCTGCCAAATGAGAAAATCCCGCCACCGCGGCCGGGCCAGCGCCAACAGCGGGATGAGCCACAGGACATGCTGCGGCGAATAGACCTTGCTGGTCAGGACAAAGGCACCCACGATGAGGAACGCCAGCTGGGCCAGCCGCGGCCGGCGTGCTGCTGTCAGCGCCACCGCGGCAATCATGGTGCAGGCCAGCAGGAACACGGCCAGCGCCAGCCAGTTGATGGTTGCAGGATCCAGCACCGGCCAGCGCAGCCGCCGGGCCACCAGGTTGTAGGCGAACCATAGGGACCCGTAGCCGGTTTCCCTCGTCTCGGTGAACCTGAAGAAGTACCCCCAGCCGGACGGGTTGGCCACCGCAACAGGCATGTTAATGGCCAGCCAGGCGGCTGCGCTGGCCCCGGCCGTGACCAGGAACCCGCGGATCCGCCCGGTCCGCAGGGCCAGCAGGAGGACGGCTCCGAGAACCAGGGCGGCATAGGGCTTGGTCGCTGCGGCGAGTCCGACCAGGGTGCCCGCCAGGACCAACCTTTCCCGCGAAAAACACAGCATGCCCAGCGCCAACAGCGCCACGGCCCACATGTCCCAGTTGATGGTTCCGGCCAGCACGATGCCGGGTGCCAGCGCCACCATGGCCGCATCCCAGGGGCGCCGCTGTGACATCCGGGCCGTAGCCAGCACGGTGACAATCCATACGGCTGCAACCAGAGTGGCATTAAGGTCGAAATACCCCAGGATCCTCGCGTCGCTGATGCCCTGGCCCGGGACCATCCAGGCAGTCACCCCGGCAACGAGTCCCATCAGGACGGGGTCTTCAAAGAGAGATCCCGGGCTCAGGACCGGGAACGTGCCGTCCCCCAGGCCGCGGTTGCGGAAGAATTCCGGGAAGTCGGAATAGCACGTGGAGTAGAACTGGCCGGGGCTCGACCAGCCGTTGGCCCGGCAGTAGCCCTTGATGGCGAGGCCGGCCAGCGCCGCCACTACGGTCATGATGATCAGGACACGTTCCACGGTAAAATCGCCGGGGGAGACGAGGCCGGGCGCCGACCGGGCACCCATCGGCCCTCCGATCAGTTCCGTGAAATTCTTCAGCAGCAGGTCGCTGCGGCTCGGAACAACCAGGCGGGCGCGCCGTGGGTGCACCGGTGGCTTCGTCTCCTGCATGTCTGAGAGCTTACCCGGCACGTGCGCTGCCGGACCCTGGACTTCAATCCCGTACTCGCCTCAGTTCATGCCTCCCATCTGCTGGTGCAACAGGACGAAAACGTCTTCGCGTTGCCGCTCCAGCATCTGCCCGTTGAATTCCCGGCGGTCATCCCGGACAGGCCGGTCATCCCGGACAGGCTTCCGCAGGAAGAATAGTGCGTTCTTGATTCGTTTGATCATGGTGGTCACCTCCTTTCGGCATGTAATTGGCCATGACAAATAAAGCCATTTAATGTCGGAGCAATAACGGCATAACTAGGCAGGGAAATGCCCGGTGGTTATGAATTGTTCGCGAATGCGAAGAAGGACCCTGTTGCAGCGGCGGTGCAGACCCCAACAAAGAAGCTTGAGTTCCGAACTATGGGGATGCTGCGGCGCCGCGCGGACCAGCCGTGACGCTGCGCCGACAGGAGACTTCCAGCAGGCGTCGCCTAGGGCGAGCCACTAGCGCGAGCCATCCGCGAAGGAAGTGGCCTGGATATACCTCATTGCACGTGACGCCGCCGCGGGGACGGGATCCGTTGCAGGAAGGTTAGGAGGCAGACACTCCATTAAGACGGCGCGCAAAAGCAGCAGAGGCCGGGTTCGCGGTGATGGTCATCTTCCATCCGCTAGTCAAAGTAATCATTTTTCCCAACCTCCTTTTCCGTTATGCCGCTGCCTCGGCTGACTGGCCTGGCAACGCGCGCCGCGACCCCGGCAAAGACGCTCTGGGGTCAGGAATAAAATTACCCTACGAATGCGGCAATGCGCCACTTAATTCGCAAAGTTTTTCAAGAAAGTTTATGAATGTGCCATTAGAGTCCCCAGCGGACAATGGCCGGGGTCCGCTTATCCCAGCCAAGCGTGCAGACTTTCGCGGTTCCCAGGATGAAATGGCGGCCCTCGGCAGGTGCCAGTTCCAGCCAGCGCGCGGTGAGGATCCGGGAGAAGTGCCCATGCGCCACGATCAGCACGTTGTCCAGCCCGGATTCCAGCACGCTGGCCACAATCTTGTCAGCGCGGGCTGCCACTTCGTCCAAGGTCTCGCCGTTGGGCACACCATGCGTCCAGATCAGGTAATCCGGGTTGTCCTTGCGGATCAGGTCCGAACTGATGCCCTCATAGTCGCCGTAGTTCCATTCCACCGCCAGCGGCTCATGCTGCGCGTCAGGGTAACCAGCCAGCTCGGCTGTCCGCCGGGCTCGGCGCAGCGGGGATGTCAGGACCAGGTCGAAGTCCACCTGGTCCAGCACCTTCCGGGCCTCCACGGCCTGCTGCTCGCCTTCCACGGTCAGGGGCAGGTCGGTGAGCCCGGTGTATTGCCCGCTCTTGGACCACTCGGTCTCGCCGTGGCGCAGGATCCAGAGCTGGGGGCGGGGCGCGGTCATCGGGTTAATCATTTGGACTCCTCGTTCGGGGAAAGTTCGACGGCGGCGGGAGGTTCTTCTGTTGCCGGAACCGGAGGTGCAGCCTCGGGCTGCTCCGCCCACCAGGCGAGCAGCCTCGTTTCGGCGTCGTCCGGTTGCAGCGGTCCGTGTTCCATCCGTTCCTCGAGCAGGTACTTGTAGGCACGGCCCACCACGGGTCCGGGTTTGAGGTTCAGGAGGGCCATGATTTTGGCGCCGTCCAGGTCGGGACGGACCGCGTCCAGGGACTCCTGCTCGCGCAGTACGGCGATCCGGTCTTCCAGGTCGTCGTAGGCGAAGGCGAGCCGTTCAGCCTTCCGCTGGTTGCGGGTGGTGACGTCCGAGCGGGTCAGCCGGTGCAGCCGTTCCAGGAGCGGGCCTGCGTCCGTGACGTAGCGGCGGACGGCCGAGTCGCTCCAGCCGGCATCGCCGTAGCCATAGAAACGCATGTGCAGCTCCACCAGCCGGGCCACGGCCTTGATGGTGTCGTTGTCGAACCGCAGGGTCTTCATCCGCTTGGCCGTGAGCTTGGACCCCACCATGTCGTGGTGGCGGAAGCTGACCGCGCCGCCCGGTTCGAAACGCCGCGTAGCCGGCTTGCCGACGTCGTGCATCAGTGCTGCGAACCGCAGCACAAAATCGGGGGCCGGCACGGCGCCGTCGGCATCCGTTTCCAGGGCGGCGGCCTGTTCCAAAACCTGAAGGGAGTGCTGGTAGACGTCCTTGTGGCGGTGGTGCTCGTCGGATTCCAGCCGGAGGGCGGACACCTCAGGCAGCACAAACTCGGCGAGGCCGGTGTCCACCAGCAGGTCCACACCGGCCCGGGGGTTCGCACCGCAGATGAGCTTGACCAACTCATCACGGACCCGTTCAGCCGAGATGATCTTGATCCGCTCGGCCATCTGGGTCATGGCCAGCCGCACGTCGTCATGCACGGAAATACCCAGCTGCGATGCGAACCGGGCAGCGCGCATCATGCGGAGGGGGTCATCGGAGAAGGAGGCCTCGGGTGAACCGGGCGTCGCCAGGACAGAGGCGCTGAGGTCCCGGACGCCGCCGAACGGATCAATAAGTTCAAGGGAGGGCAGCCGCAGCGCCATGGCGTTGATGGTGAAGTCGCGGCGCAGGAGATCGTCGGTGAGTGACATGCCGAATGCCACCACGGGTTTGCGCGACTCCGGATCGTAAGCCTCGGCGCGGTAAGTGGTGATCTCGATCTGGAAGCCGGCTTTCCGCATGCCGATCGTCCCGAACGCGCGGCCGATCTCCCAGAAGTTGTCAGCCCACTTCTTGATCAGGGCAACCGTCTGGTCCGGGGTGGCGTCCGTGGTGAAGTCCAGGTCGGGCGAGGTGCGTCCCAGGAAGAGATCCCGTACCGGACCGCCCACCAGGGACAGCTCGTGGCCGGCGTCGACAAAGCGCTGCCCGAGCTCCAGGACCACCGGGTCCACCTGGAAATCGACGGTGTTGGAATCAATCTTGTGATGTGCGTGCGCCATAGTTACTTAAGCTTGTCAGAAACCAGCGGCTTGGCAGGCCAAAATCTCCTCAAGATCGCGCCTATTCGCCTACAGCCCCTCAAAGTGCGTCATACGCAGTCCACTTTGATGTCATGTTCAGGTCATCATGATCGGACAAGAGTCGTTAGAGTGGACTCCATGGCCCATCCCGTACCGAGCGCTCCCGGCAGGAGGACAAACGCACCGTTGCCGTCGGCAATTGGTGCCCACGTCGCGCCTGTCTTGCACTCGGCCCCGGCCTCGCTGCCTACGGTGGAGGAAATTTCCGCCGGCGGCGTTGTGGTGGACACGTCCGACGGCGAACTAAGGGTTGCGATCATTGCCCGCCTTAACAGGGGCGGACGGCTGGAGTGGTGCCTGCCCAAGGGCCATCCGGAAGGCAAAGAAGACAACGAGCAGGCCGCCGTGCGGGAGATTGCCGAGGAAACTGGCATCGAGGGCGACATCCTGGCGCCGCTGGGCAGCATCGACTACTGGTTCACTGTCAGCGGGCACCGCGTGCACAAGACCGTGCACCACTATCTGCTGCGGGCCACCGGCGGCGAGCTCACTATCGAAAACGATCCGGACCACGAAGCCGTGGACGTCGCCTGGGTCCCCATCAAGGAACTCGCACGGAAGCTTTCGTTCCCCAATGAGCGCCGCATCGCGGATCTGGCCCGGGACGTCCTGCCCGAACACCTCTAAGGCTGCGTCCGCCGGAGCCGCATGTATGCCTGCTCCGGCATACAGCCTGTCCGTTGCGGTACAAACAGCGTCCGGGTGAGACGATGAACTCGATGTCAGCTACCAATCCCTCCTCCGATAAGGCCGGCCGCGCCGCCTCGAGCGAAACCGCGAGTGAAACCCGGTCCAGCGCCATCATGGCTGCAGGCACCCTGGTATCCCGGTTCCTGGGCTTCGGCAAGACCTGGATGCTGGGTGCCGCGCTGGGCCTCGGCTCCACGGTTAACGACACGTTCATCAACGCCAACAACCTGCCCAACCTGATCTTCCTGCTGGTGGCCGGTGGTGTGTTCAATGCCGTGCTGGTGCCGCAGATCATCAAGGCGAGCAAGGCCCCGGACAGGGGAGCGGACTACATCAGCCGGCTGCTTACGCTGGCCGTGCTCCTGCTGCTGGGCCTCACCGCGCTCGTCACGCTTGCTGCTCCGTGGGTCATTGAGCTGACCACACAGGGATATTCGCCGCAGCAGAAGGCCCTGGCAGTTGCGTTCGCCTTCTGGTGCCTGCCCCAGATCTTCTTCTACGGCCTCTACGCCCTGCTGACGCAGGTCCTTAACGCCAACGGCGCGTTCGGGCCGGCCATGTGGGCCCCCATCATGAACAACCTGGTGGCCATTGGTGGCCTGGGCATGTTCATCTGGATCTTCGGCGAGAACGCCATGAATCCGCACACGCTGGACAACTGGGGCCCCTCCCAGACTCTCCTTGTGGCCGGCTTCTCGACAATAGGCGTGGTGGCCCAGACGGCCATCCTGCTTATCCCGGTGATCCGCCTGAGGCTGGGTCTCCGGCCCCGGTTTGGCTGGCGCGGAGTGGGGCTGGGCCAGGCCGCGAAGCTGAGCGTGTGGACGCTCATGACGGCCGCCGTCGGGCAGTTGGCGTTCCTGTACGTCATGCGCATCGCCACCATTCCCGGTGCCGAGCGTCTCCGGCTGACGGAGGCGGGGGATCCGGCGGCAGATATGCTGCCCGGCAACGCCGTCCTGGAGGTGGCCAGCCAGCTGTACCTGCTGCCGCACTCCATCATTGCACTCTCGCTCGCCACTGTCCTGTTTAACCGGATGACCCGCGCTTCGCAGGATGGCAACCGCGCGGAACTCCGCGACGCCCTCTCGCACGGCCTCCGCACGATGGCGGTGGCCACCGTCTTTGGCGCGCTGGCACTCTTCGCGCTGGCGGGCCCGCTTGGCATGTTCTTTTCCGGTGGTCCGCGCCAGGACGGCGTCATGCTGGCCCAGACGCTCACCATCCTCGCTCTGAGCACCCCGTTCATGAGCGCCAACTTCATGATGTCGCGGGTCTTCTACGCCAATGAGGACGCCCGCACGCCGTTCCACATCCAGCTGCTGCTTGCCGTGGTCTACGTGGCCGGTGCCTTCGGGATCCAGTTCCTGCCGGTGGGCCAGATCATCTACGCGATCGCCCTCCTGTACATGGTGGGCAATATTCTCTCGGTCGTCATCAGCGCCTATTTCCTGCGCCGGCTCCTGGGCCACCTCGACGGCCCGCGGATCGCCAGCTCCTACATCCGGATGGGTTATGCGGCGCTCGGTTCTGCGATCGCGGGCGCCGGGGCCCTGTGGCTGATGGGCAGCTACAGCGCCGACGGCTTCGCCTGGAAGGACCGGCTCGCCGCGCTGGTGACCGTTATCGTCGTCGGGCCCATCATGCTGGTTGCCTATGTTTTCCTGCTGAAGGTCTTCCACGTCGCCGAACTCCGGGACCTCATGCGCCCCCTGTTGGGACGGCTGGGACGCGGCACCGGACCGTCCGGCGGCGGGGGAACGCCGTCGTCGGCTGCGGGTGCCGACGTTTCCGGAACGGAACGTCCGACGCCGGAACGCGCCACGGTCGCGGTGGACACCGGCCTGATTCCCCGGATTTCAGGCGAATTCGACGCCGCCTCCTTCCGCGCAGGACCCGTACCGGAACGCCAGGCAGCGCCTACGGCGCCAGCTGACAGCGCACAAGGGGAAACTGAAGCAGTGGCTAACGGGGGCACTCAAACCGCCGCGGGATACCTTCCCGCAGAGGACGTGCCCGGCTCAGCGCGGGGCGGGCTGCTGCGCGACGAGATTCCCCTTCCCGGCCGGCGCACGTTCCAGGGCCAGGCCGGACAGAACCCCCATTTCAGGCCACGCCGGCCTCGAAAAAAGTGATCTTCGCGCGGTTTTTGGTTGCCTGTCGACCACGGCGGCCATAGCCGATCGGCTAGGATCGACAGTGAACAGGGGTAGTTGCAGGCAAGCGCAGACCGGCTCGCCGGCCGGCTTTTGGCCGGTTTCTGACCGGCGGTGGCATCATCTACGCCGGCATTCCCGGACAGTCTAGGAGGAACACGTGTCCCACCCGATCGACGTTGGATCAGTACTCGGCGGCCGCTACAAGGTCACAGCCACGGTATTGACCTCACACGACCAGGATCTGGTGCTGGACGGGGTGGACCAGGTTCTCAACCGACCGGTCAGCATTCTGGTCGCCGGCCCGGACAACACCGAACAGGTGGCCCAGAGCGCCCGCGAGGTGGCTACCGGTGAGCGCCCGGGCAACGTCCAGGTCCTGGATCTTGGGGTCACTGAGGCCACCACGTACCTCATCACCAACCATACGTCCGCGGCAGACCTGTTGGACCTCGTGGTCGCCTCCGACGCGCCTTACGTCGAGCCGTTCTTCACGGATACCCTGGGCAGCGAAATTTTCGGCCAGGTGCGTTCACACGAACCGGAACCGTACGACGACGAAGAGAACGTCGACGCCGGATATATCAACTATTCGGACAATCACCCCAGCCAGGTTGACACATTCCGGTCTGCCGCACCGGTTGCTCCGCCGCTTGTACCCCCGGTTGTTCCGGCCCGTCCGCCGCTCCGCCCGGCGGTCCGTCCGGCGTCGGGGCCTGCCAAGGCCGGGGCCGTTGGAACAGGGGCCGCCGCTGCTGGCGCCACTGCCGCACATCAGCACGTCACTGCGCCGCAACCGGTGCAGGCTGCGGAGAACCGGCCAGTTTCCGGACCGGCCGAGCCCAAGGCAGGCGCCGGATCCGATTCGCCCAAGGTCTCCCTGTGGTCTGAGGACGACTATTCCAACGGCTCCCAGGACGCAGCCTACGACGAACCCGTGGTCTCCCGAGCGCCGGAACGCTCCGATCGCGCAGCGGGCGCCTTCCCGTCGCTTGCCCGGAAGGTGTCTCCGGCGGCCGCAGTACCGCCTTCCGGCGGGACGGATGACTATTACGATGACGACGAGCCCGAGCGTGAGCCCCGCTCGATGCGCTGGCTGGTGGGCGGGCTGCTCGCCGTGGTGTTGATTGCCGGGCTGGTCTTTGCGGTCACCAATCTGGGCAGTCTATTCAAAACGGGCCCTCAGGCCGCCCCATCCTCCACGTCGACGGGCTCCACCCAGCCAAACACCGGGTCGCCTTCACCCAACCCGAGCTCCGCAGCCCCGGCGGCACCGCCTGCCATTGACAACATAACCCGCCAGGGGGATTTTGACTTCGCAGGCACCTACGACGTGGATCTTGTGAAAGCGTTTGACGGCAACGCGGCCAGCTACTGGTCAGACATGGAATTTGCCACCGAGGGCTGGGGCGGCCTCGCAACCGATGGTGTGCCATTGTTCGTCAAGCTGAAGAATCCGGCGAAGGTTTCATCCATCACCCTGACTCAGCTCGGAGCCTCGGGCGGCAATCTCAGTGTCTTCACCAATGACCGTCCGTCACTGGACGGAGCCAAACTGGTGGGGACCAACAGCTTTACGTCAACAGATCTGACCATGCCACTGGCCGAGCCCGTGGAGGCACAGTACGTGATCGTGTCCATCAAGACGCTTCCCAAGCTGGCTGCCCCGAAGACCCGCTATGGCTTTGGCATCCGCCTGGCGGAGATCAAGATCCAGTAGGACCACACCTGCGTCGTTCCCGTTGAGCCGCGGCTGTTCTGCCCGGAGCATTGCTCCGCAGTAACAGACGCGGCTCAGCTGTTTTCAGACGGTAATCTGGTAGGGCGTCCCGTCCAGGCGACGGGGTTATGGCCGCTGATGGTTCCTCCGTTCGCGCGGCGCCCGGAATATTCACCACCTAGATTCAGTTGTGCCATGTGGCCGGCCGCAAAAGCCGGCGCATCGACTAAGGAAGAGGTTCACCGTTCAGTGAGCAACGCAGAAAACACCGCGTCCGAAGTACGTGATGTCATCATCGTCGGCTCGGGCCCGGCCGGGTACACGGCCGCTGTCTACACGGCGCGCGCCAACCTGAAGCCCTTGCTTCTGGCCGGATCAGTTACCGCCGGCGGCGAACTGATGAACACCACCGACGTCGAAAACTACCCTGGCTTCCCCGAAGGCATCATGGGGCCGGACCTCATGGAGAACTTCGAGAAGCAGGCAGCCCGGTTCGGAACGGAAATCCAGTTCGAGGACGTCACAGCACTGGACCTCGACGGCGACATCAAGACTGTCACCATCGGTACCGGCGAGACCTTCAGTGCGCGGGCGATCATCCTGTCCACCGGATCCGCATACCGTGAGCTGGGCCTCCCGAACGAAAAGCGCCTCTCCGGCCACGGCGTCAGCTGGTGTGCAACCTGCGATGGTTTCTTTTTCAAGGACCAGGACATTGCGGTCATCGGCGGAGGAGACTCGGCTATGGAAGAAGCCCTCTTCCTAACCAAGTTCGCCAAGTCCGTCACCGTTGTGCACCGCCGCGACACACTCAAAGCTTCCAAGATCATGGCAGACCGTGCCCTGGCCCACGACAAGATTTCGTTCATCTGGAACAGCTCCGTTGACGACGTCATCGGAACGGACAAAGTCACCGGGCTCAAGATCAAGAACCTGAAGGACGGCACCGTGTCCGACCTCGCCGTCACCGGCGTCTTCGTCGCCATCGGAAACGACCCCCGCACCGACCTGGTCAAGGACTCCCTGGAGATCACGGCGGCCGGTACCATCGCCGTCGAGGGCCGGAGTTCCAAGACCAGCATCCCTGGCGTCTTCGCCGCCGGCGATGTTGTTGATCCCACCTACCGTCAGGCCATCACGGCCTCCGGTTCCGGATGTGTTGCCGCGATCGACGTGGAACACTACCTCGCAGACCTTCACGCGTAATTCCGCGTACCGCCGTTCGAAGAGAGAGACAAGGTTATGAGCAACGCTAAAGACGTAACAGATGCAAGTTTTGCTGCGGACGTACTGTCCGCCGACAAGCCAGTAATTGTGGACTTCTGGGCTGAATGGTGCGGCCCCTGCCGCAAGCTGGGACCCATCCTCGACGAGATCTCGGTCGAATACAGCGAAAAGGTTAATGTCGTCAAGCTCAACGTCGACGACAACCCCGCCATCGCCGCCGAGTACGGAATCACGTCCATCCCCGCCGTTTACCTCTTCCAGGACGGACAGGTGAAGAGCACTGTTATCGGTGCGAGGCCGAAGCAGTTCTTCGAAAAGGAATTTGCGGACGTCCTGTCCTAATCAGGTAGGGGACTCCTGTCCCTTATGACCAGTGACACCGGCCTGTGGCCACTGCTTCCATGAAGCGGTGGCCACGGGCCTTTAAGACCGAGCCCGTCGAAGCACAACCACATTGCATCAACCTTCATTCGTTTCTTAACTTCAGTGATTGCTCAGAGTCGCTCCTGAGACCCAGTGCAGGGATGAGGGTCATACCCATGAGGCGAGCGGGCTGCAAATTCCGGTCAGACGTCCCCGCCGCCATCCTGGAGTTCGCCTTTCCTGATTCGGATTCTTGTTTCACGTGAAACATTGGCGATCGAGATGCAGAGCCTCGTACGTCTGGCCTCGCGCACGTGAGGGAAAGCGTACGACAATGCGGGACACTTCGCAGGACGTGCGGGTCTTCGGTAGCTTCGGCCGCCGGGCCGCGGCAGGAAGGCATAGGTTCGCCGACAGTAGGCAGAGTGTTTCCAGATTCCAGCTCGCTACGGGACTTCTAATGCCCGCCGACGCGAGCCCAAGTGCTCTGTTTCACGTGAAACATTGGCGATCGCGAAACATGGACTCATGTGAAACATCGACGATTCGCCAAGCCAAGCCGCGTACGGCGTGTCCACGCTCGCCGGACAGGCGCAATTTCTTCGGCGTCAGTCCATGCTGATCCCTACAACCGAGTGCACTTGCCGCACGACAATGCCGCAGCGATTCAGTTCGACATACTTGAATTCAGTTGAGTTCAGTTCGGCTCACGACGGTAAATCAATAAACCCAGGCTTCCACTTTCGTGACGATCATACTCTGCGCTGATGCGTACCCCGCGCTATGTTTCACGTGAAACACTGCCGAAGCCTGTGTGAGTCTGCTCCCTCCAGCTCCTACTGGCCTGCCCGACGGCACTTCGAGCCAGTCCTCAAGGATCGGGTTCACGCGATGTAGCACGTATTGCGTCCCGTCCATTCGCTGAGGAGAATAGCCGCGGCGCACTCAGACATTAGATCGAACTCTGAGCAGCGAATGCCAATTGGATTAGGTGGCCTAGGGGTCTTCACGCCCCGTTTCACCTCGCGGGGGACAATATGGAACCGGAACAACGGACTACCGTAGGCTCCCTGACCAGGCCGGCGTTCCAGTCTCGCTGGCCGTCCATGGTCTGAATCAAACGCCGATTCTCGCAGTTGACGCCTAGAAGATCGGGGTTCCAAGGGTTGGTCAGACTCAACGCCGGTGCTCGGGGGAGTCGGCGCTGAACGGAGGAAACCAAGGAACGCCGGGGACGCCAGGTGACTGCTGTAACGCAAGGATCCGAGCAATTGGAATAGATCCCGACATCAAATGGCACTGGCCCCTCACAAATGACTGCCAGCTCAGAAATGCGCACAAGCCTCATCGCCAAACCGCAGCACGTCGGTAACCTGCCGCGACGGTATCCAGTTCCGTGGCAGCCTGACCAGCTGCAACAGTCCAGTCTTGTCCACAGCATGTCGACGACACAGCAGCGGGCAACTCAAGATTCAGCGACCCCGGGTGCACACTCACGCAACGTTGGGAACGCGCCCGCACAGACAACTTGCCAGCGGACGAATCCGGGACCGTGGGCCTGGAGACTCACAAAGCCCATCCTCCGACACCTGCAGCCTCGGATGGTGATTCGGGAGCCGAACGGAGAGGGCACGCGTCGCGCATTCGGCCTGTGCTCGCCGCGCTGGTGGGTCCATTCGGGATCATCGTCCTATTGTGCGAGGTGTCCATTGATGCCGCTGGCTGAAGAGGCAGCACATGCGGAGATTGTCCAACCCCGATATTGCCCTCGGCCGCACCCAACGAGGGCCTCGATACACACCTGTTGCGGCCTCATCCCTTGACAACGCCGTGCTCGTCTCAACGGGCCATACCAGGAGACCTCCTGCGCGCCACGGGTGCGGGCCGGCAAAGACGGCATGAGGACACGGATGGTCTTCCACACCGGACTGTTTCACGTGAAACAGTCCGGCCCCGGCGACGGCATCGTGGATGGCAAGACCTCGAGCGTACTGTTTCACCTGAAACGAACTGAACGACAACGCAGTCCATGCCTTCCCGAGATGGGATGCTAGGGATACTTCGCATGTGCTGGGTGCCAACTTCTGAGGCCAACTGCCAGATGGCCGCAACCCCACATCAAGCTCGTTGCGCCACGATCGACAATTCGTACACACCCAGGCACATTATCCTCACCGCAGGCATTCTCTACACTGCCAGGCCCCCAATCTTGCCACGGGGCGCTATGCACGCTTGTGTGACGGCTGAGCCCCCGCCCAAGCCCTGCTGTCTACTGCGCCAGTGGGGGACCGTCAGCCTGACCCTGGACTGGAAGAAGGTGATCGCCGTATACCTGCCCGTGGCCCAAATAGGCGCTGTGGCTTCGCCGCCACGCACATCTCTGTTCGCAAGATCGCTACGGCTGCCGTCCAGTCAGCGAAGGACGATACCAGAGCAGCCTTGCTCGGTCATCAACGAAGGACGGTATCGGAGCCGCCTGCTCGGTCGTTAACATGTCAGTTCCGCACTGCAGCTCCCGACCGGAGCGAAACCCATCGGCATGTGCCGATAGGATGCGCGTCTAAGCAAGGTACCGGGCACCCAGCTGCGAAAGCATGTTGGGGCAGGTCATGAAAACAGCTGGCCTAAGCCGGCCTTCCTGGTCGAACGGCGGAGCCCTAGATGCCCGACCAACTCCATCTGCAAAGACCTCGAGCAGGTGATATATGTCAGCGGATGACGGAATCGTATCCATCCGAAGTGTGACTGTTCGGTTCGACTGGAGGGTTCCATCGCGTTTGTGTCCACCGAATTCGAAGTTATCCCCAAATGTTATCCACACCGATATCCACAGGCTTATCCACCGGCCTGCAAGTCGTGGATGCAGTACCCCTAGTGCCGTTCTTTAGATCAGCCGACACCCTCAAGCCGGCGTTGCTCCCAGGACAACTACCACGGACGAACCGCATGCTCAAATAGGACTGGAAATATCGCCGGAAATCCAACTATTGAAGTCGCTTTCCGTCCCGAAAGGGAGTCTGGATCGGCCTTGGTAATGTTTCACGTGAAACGGGACTGCAGACGCTATCCAATGCTCGTGCGGACCGCTCGTTGCAGGATCCGCTGGTGTGGGCCAAATCTCTTCGTGATGCCTGCCACCAAGCAATCTATCCACAAAGTTATCCACAGCGATATCCACCGCGATATCCACCGCGCAGTTCACACCTACGGGCCCAAGGCTGTCTTGGCTCCATCTGTTGTTGTGGCAAGTTTGCCGCACACGATGTGATGAAGAGCGGGCAGAGGAATCATAATCTTTCGGGCATTCACTTTTCCTTAAACCAGGCTGCTGTCCGCCCGGCTAAAGCTGATTCTTCTTCGGCCGGGCCATGATCTGACGTGGTTGCAATTGTGGTCGCTACCCGTCGGGTCCGAACCTTTCCGAACAGTCCTGTCTGTCCCAAACTGCTGCATGGAAAAGACGACTCGGCTTCCACCAATCCTTCGTCTCCCGGACACTCCGAGACTTGGCCTGTTCTGTGCACCCCGCGGTCACGTCCTAGAGGGGCGAAGCCAAGTCGCGGAGCTGGTCCAGAGACGCACTATGGCGAGCTACTCAGCGTCATGCTGTGACGTTTTGGAGTGTCGCAGCCCTGCCCAGGGTGGTGGTTCCGGATGAGGCAGCAGGCGACCCTATTGGCCAAGCCAGGGGATCGAGGCGCCCTGCAGATTCGATTCCGTCGACTTCGCATCTCCACAGACTATTTGACGAAAGGCCCCGTTGGGGGCCGAGGCCGTACCTGCCTGCCTGCCTGCCTGCCTCAGCCGATGCTACCTATGCGCCGGCGTGAGGCCAGCAGCCCGGCCCTAGCCCGAACATTCTGAGGTGCCTCAACCTCAGGCATCGACACTGGCTTGCCAGCTCAAAAGTCCTCGGATGCGCCAGGAAGCTATCTGTTCAGTCTAACTGCCCGGCGGGTGGAACTCAGGCGTCAGGGTTCGGGCCACACGGACGGGACATGCTGGACCCCGGCCATGGTTCTCCGCTGGATACTAACCCTCTGGACGGCTTCCCAAGGTCCCAGAGCTCTGGGCGGGCATGCGCTGGGTCAGCAGGATGTAGCCAGTCGCGGGTCGTCACTGTCGGCCGGGGGATTGGGGGCAGCATCATCCTCGAGGCGTGAAGAGGCCATCCTAGGCTATAAGCCGTCAACTCCAAGGTCTGTGAATTGTCTCTGTTCCCGCGGCGATCGAGATGTGAGGGCGCCTGGGCTGCATGTCTACAATCCGAGTCGCAGCCCGCTTGCCGGCGCCGTGAGGGCGTCGGGGTGTCGGGGTGTCTGGGCCATGGAGTGATACCAGGCACAGTGCGCTGGACTCGTCACGATGTTTCACGTGAAACCATTTGGAAGACGACTGGGCGCAGGCCGAGCCTGCTCAGTAGTCTCGGCTACCCTCACGAAGCTTAGTGCACTGCTCCTGTAGGAGTGTTTCTGCCCCGGCTTTGGCTGCGGGCGCAGCCCCTCGGATGCTGCAAAGCCGAATTCACTTCACCGCAGCCGCAGCCGTAGATCAGGTGGCGCGCTGGCGACATCACGCGCCGAGAGCTTTAGACCATACCAACTTCATGTTTGTTCTCGATGGCGCCACCGCCTAGATCCGGCACTTACCCTGTTGATGTTCCACGTGAAACATCACCCGGGAGGCGCCTTCCCATCTGAACCTGACGTTGCCGAACCCGGATGTTGCCGAAACCAGATTGAAGGTCAGAATACTATCTGGCAACAGGTCCGGGGGAGACGTCCACCCAGACGCATCCCCGTAGTCAACGAGCCAGCCGGAAGCTGAGGCCAGCACCTGCACGCGTACGTGCGCTGCACACCAGCTCCCTGGGACAGAACGGAGCAAGAGCAACGAACACGGTGTTCCCGGCGCTTGGCAGGATGAGCACCGCACTGACTGATTGGAATTGTGCGAATCGACGCATTCTTCACTGCTTCGGAGCAACGGAATCCATTGCGTGTTCAGCATCACGAGTCGCATCGGAGTGTCCAGCGATCCGTCGAATCCTCCACTCCTGCCTGATCGCCGTCCCGAGAGTTCGCGGCTCCGCCATCTCCATCGCCCTCAGTGCCCACCTCTTGTGCGTCAGCAAACCCGAAGCCACAGAAGTCCACCGCTGCCGTGGGAACACAAGCAGAGACGCCAGTCGTTGGAAGAGTCCAGTCTTTAGAGGAGTCCAAAGCAGCAGACAGTGCCAAACTCGCGTCCCACAACGGAACTATTTCATCGGGCCCAGAGTGGTACGCCATGCGAACCGCTGGCTCGATCCCGGGGCGCGTCACAACCACGATGGCCACGCCAGTATCAGCTCCGGAGTGCAAAGATGGCGTCGACACAGACGAAAGAAGGGCCTGTTTCACGTGAAACAGGCCCTTCTTTGAACAGAGAACGCTAGTTTTCAGATCCTGGCGCAAGAACTTCCATGATGCGGTTCAGGTCTTCAACACTGGCGAATTCAATGCTGACACGCCCCTTGCGGACACCCAGGGAAATCTTGACGTTGGTGTCCAAGCGGTCTGACAGCGAGGATGCCAGATAGTCCAGGCGCTCATGGCGGGCTCCCGGACGAGGGATGTTGTTCTTGGCAGGCTTCGCAGGATCCTGATATAGAGTGACGGCCTCTTCGGTTGCCCGAACAGACATGCCTTCAGCCACGATCTTCTGGGCGAGGCGTTCCATGGCTGCTGCATCCGGCAGGGCGAGCAGCGCGCGCGCGTGGCCAGCGGAAATAACACTGGCCGCCACACGACGCTGAACCAGGGGCGGAAGTTTGAGGAGACGCAGCGTGTTGGAAACCTGGGGACGTGAACGGCCAATGCGGTCCGCAAGCTGCTCGTGAGTGGTTCCGAAGTCTTCAAGCAACTGCTGGTAGGCCGCTGCCTCTTCAAGCGGGTTCAACTGGCTGCGATGCAGGTTCTCCAGCAATGCATCCCTGAGAAGGTCATCATCAGTGGTGTCCCGGACAATGGCAGGGATGGTCGCCATCCCGGCCGCCTGTACTGCCCTCCAGCGACGCTCACCCATCACCAGCTCGTACGGTTCTCCACCTTCTTCGGTTGAAGTACGAACCACAATTGGCTGGAGGACGCCAATTTCGCGCACGGAGTGGATGAGCTCCGCCATGTCATCGTCATCGAAGACTGAGCGGGGCTGTTTACGGTTCGGATGGATGTCGGTGACCGGAATCTCGGCAAAACGCACGCCCGGGACTTCCACGAGGTCAACACCGTTATCCGGCGTACTGCTCTGGGATTCAGGCGCCTTGGCGGGAGCTTCTGCGGCCGGCAGCTTCTCTGCTGCCTTGGCCGGCGGATTCGCGGGGGAGTCCGCGGCTGCTTTCTTCGTTACCGATGCGTCGTTGGCCTGAGCCGGCGCAACCGACTCGGAAGCAACCGACTCGGAAGATGAAGCATCTGAAGCTGCCCCACCATTCCCCGAAGCGTCGTCAGGGGACGCGACTTTCTTACGGCCTTCAGGGAAGAAGAGATCCACAGGCCGCGACACAGCGCCGCCGTTGCCCGACGCACTACCGGCGGAACTTGGAATGAGTGCGCCAAGACCGCGGCCTAGGCCACGTCGCTTTTCGCTCATGGATAAATCCCTCCGATGGAAGAGTCAGACCTTGCCGGACTCCGGTTGTTGCAGTTCTTGAAGATTCTAGCGTTCAGCGATTTCGGCTGCGGCTTCCAGGTAAGACAGGGCTCCACTGGAGGAAGGATCGTACGTCATGACGGTTTGCTGGTAGCTCGGAGCTTCTGAAATCCGCACGGAGCGGGGGACTACAGCACCAAGGACCTGCTCGGGGAAGTGCAGGCGAACTTCAGCTGCCACCTGGGCTGCAAGGTTGGTCCGTCCGTCATACATCGTGAGGAGAATAGTGGAGACCACCAGATCCGCATTCAGGTGCTTCTGGATCATCTCAATGTTCTTGAGGAGCTGACTGAGGCCCTCCAGTGCGTAGTACTCACACTGGATGGGGATAAGGACCTCACCGGCAGCACAGAAGGCATTAACCGTGAGCAACCCGAGGCTGGGCGGGCAGTCAATGAAGATATAATCGAGTCGTTCTTCGCCGTTCTTTGCCCGGGTCTTGGCATAGACATCGATCGCCCGGCGGAGCCGCTGTTCACGGGCCACAAGCGAAACAAGCTCAATCTCCGCGCCGGCCAAGTGAATGGTGGCAGGAGCACAGATAAGGTTGCTGATGTCCGGGCAGGGGGCCACGACGTCAGCAAGAGGGAAATCGTTGATGAGGACGTCGTAGATGCTGTCCACATCGGCATGGTGCTCGACGCCGAGGGCGGTGGAGGCGTTGCCCTGGGGATCGATGTCAATGACCAGGACGTTCAGGCCGGCTGCGGCCAGGGCAGCAGCGATGTTCACGGTGGTGGTGGTCTTGCCCACGCCGCCTTTTTGGTTGGACACCGTGAAGATACGGGTCTTCTCCGGCTTGGGAAGTTTCCGGCCAACCAGCCGTTCGCGGCGCCTGGTCTCGTGCGCGAGTTCCCGGGCGATAGGACTGGAATCGTCCATGGTGTCCATGACGTTGATCCTGCCACCCGTTGTTGTTTCACGTGAAACAGAGGCAAGAATTGCCATTTCCGCAACCGGATTAGGGTGACTTTCCCCTCGTCCGGGCGCGGAACCCATGCCCATGCCAGCAACTGATCGTGCTGACCCCAAAGACACAAACGGGGGTATCCGTTGTGTGGAGGCTTCGCTACTGGTCACTGGGACACACTCACTCTCGTTCGGCTTTTGCTGCCGTTGTCTAGCCTAACCGCTTCGCCCTGCAGACCAAGGCTACCGGGCCAGGACTAGGAGATCTTTCGGGACTTGTTAACGACGATCCGTACCACCGTGGTGGGTTCCTCCAGGAGGTTTTCACCGACAGTCACTACAGAGGTCTGGACGCCACCGAGTTTCCGGATGACCTTCGCTGCTTTTTCGATTTCCTCGCCTGCGCTGCGTCCCTTAATGGCCACAACTTCACCCTTGCCGGCGAGCAAGGGGATGGTCAGGCCGGCGAGGTTGCTCAGCGCGGAAACAGCCCGGGCAGTCACAACATCAGCGTCCACCATGCCAACTGCAAGCTCCGCGCGGGTCCGCATCACCGTGACGTTTGTCAGGCCGAGATCGTCCACCACTTCCTGGAGCCAGATCACCCGGCGTTCCAGCGGTTCGATCAGTGTCAGTTGAAGGTCCGGCCGCGCGATGGCGAGGCAGAGTCCGGGAAGACCGGCCCCGCTTCCGACGTCGGCAACATGGCTGCCGTGCGCGATCTCGCTTTCGATGACGGCACAGTTAAGGACGTGCCGGCCCCACAACCGTGGGATCTCGCGCGGCCCGATCAGCCCGCGTTCCGTTCCGGACGTGGCCAGGTGCTCTACGTAGCGTTTGGCCAGATCCAGGCGGTCACCGAAAATCTTCTCGGCCGCCAGCAGTTCTGCTGCCGTGATATCAACCATGATTAGCGGTTCAGCATTCTCTAGTCTGCGGATACAACGATGTGACGCCCGGCGCCTTCGCCCTCGGACTCGCTAACGAGGCCAAGGTCAGCGACGGCGTCGTGCACGATTTTGCGTTCGTAGGCACTCATCGGCTCCAGTGCCACGGCTTTGCCGGACTCCTTGACTGAAGCTACCGCCTCCTCGGCAATCTTCTGGAGGTGGCCGGCGCGCTGCTGACGGTAGCCGTTGATGTCCAGCACCAGGCGTGAGCGGTTCTCCGTTGCGGAGAGGACAGAAAGCCGGGTCAGTTCCTGAAGGGCTTCCAGGACTTCGCCGTCTTCGCCGACGAGGCTGTCGAGACCATCGGTTTCGTCCTCGGCAACGATGGAAATGTACGTGCGGCCGTTCCGGACTTCGATGTCAATGTCGCCGTCGATGTCAGCGATATCAAGGAGTTCCTCCAGGTAATCGGCAGCAACGTCGCCTTCCTCCTCGAGGCGGCTGGCAGCGGATCCCTTGGGGGAAGCATCGGCGTCAGTCGCTGATTCGTCCTGATCGTCGATGATCTCGTCGGAAAGGGCGCGTTCGGTGCTTTCGGCTGACATTACTTTTTCTTCCTGTTCTTACGCTGGGGCTGGACGCGCTGTGCCTTGTGCTCGATGACCGCAGCTGCGGCCGCTGCCTCCGCTTCGGCGTCGACCTTCTTCCCGCCCAGAATGGGCAGGGCCGGCAGGCCCTTGGCAGCCCTGCGCTCGGCGAGGGCCTTGGCGGCGGGGGATCCCGGAGTCGGCATGCGGCGGATGACAAAGAACTGCTGCGCCATGGTCCAAAGGTTGGTGGTGGTCCAGTAGATCAGGACGCCGATGGGGAAGTTGATGCCGCCCACACCGAAGACGACCGGCAGGATGTACAGCATCATCTTCTGCTGGCGCATGAACGGGCTGGCCATGGCCTCTTCAGACATGTTCTTGGCCATGATCTGCTTCTGCGTGATGAACTGCGAGGCCGTCATGGCCAGGATCATCAGAATCGAGAGGACATACACGGCAACCGCATTGCCCTCAGGGTTATGCAGCAGCGTTGCAGACAGCGGCGCCCCGAAGATGGTGGACTCATCGAACTGCACCACCTGGTCGTGGCTCATCGCCCCGATCCCAAGGCCCTTGTCACGGGCCGTGCTGATGCCGGACAGAACCTGGAAGAGCGCGAAGAAGAACGGCATCTGGATCAGCATGGGCAAGCAGGCAGAGAACGGGTTGGTTCCGTGCTTCTTGTACATGGCCATCTGTTCCTGCGCCATTGCCTGGCGGGAGAGCTGGTCAGTCTTGCCCTTGTACTTGTCCTGGAGTTTCTTCAGGTCCGGCTGGAGCAGCTGCATGCCACGCTGCGCCTTGATCTGCTTGACGAATACGGGGATCAGGGCGGCACGGATCACCAGCACCAGCCCGATGATGGACAGCGTCCACGTCCAGCCTGAAGCCTCAGGCAGCCCGATGCTGCTCAGGCCCTCGTGGAAGCCCACCATGATGATGGAAACCAGCCACTTGAACGGAAACATGATTGTTTCAAAGAAGTCCATACGATATCCCTATTCGTCAGGCCGCAAGGCGGCCTTCTCCATCAGTCTGAGCAGCCAGGTACTTGTCCGGGTTGTTCAGCACAACAATTGTGGGGGTCCGGTGATCGGGCCAGTGGCGGTGGCCGGCGGGGACATGGTCCACACCACCGGCATTCCACGGATGGCAGCGCACGAGGCGACGGGCCGCAAGCCAGCTGCCCTTCATTGCCCCATGGACAGTGATCGCCTCAAGGGCGTACGCCGAGCAGGAAGGAAAGAAACGGCAGACCTGGCCATACAAGGGAGAAATCACCTTGCGGTAGGCCATCAGCAGCAGAATAAGAATGTTTCTGGGCAGGTTCCAGAGGAAGGTACCCACGGCGGCAGCAACAGGATGAAGGTAGTGGACGACGGCGGCAGTTACCTTACGCACGCTGTGTCCCTTCCTGTGTTGTACCGGTTGAACCGTTTACAGCAGCCCGCGGAAGGCGGCTGCCCAACCGGCTCATTGTTGATTCCAGTGCGGCATTGTAGTCCGCCAGCAGTTGATCCCAGCTGGCGGCAGCGGACGCAGGCAGCGCCCGGACCACTATGGCGAACCCGGTACCGTACTCGCGCAGCGAGGCAGCACCGGCTTCTCTCAGTCTCCTCTTAACGAGGTTCCTGACCACAGCGTTCCCGACACCTTTGGAAACGATGAACCCGATCCGGCTGGGTTCGTCGGCAGCAATAGCTGCCGCATATAACACTACGTTCCGGCGTCCATTGCGGACACCGGAGCGTACAGTTGTTGAAAAATCGGTTGCAGTCCTCAAACGGTTACGGGTGGCCAGCACCTTAAACTCGCAAAGAAAAGTTAACCGACGAGTCAGTTATCTAGGCCGACAGTTCGGTGCGGCCCTTGCCACGACGGGCTGCCAGGATGGCACGGCCGGCACGGGTACGCATACGAAGGCGGAAGCCGTGCTTCTTGGCTCGACGGCGGTTATTCGGCTGAAAAGTCCGCTTGCTCACGTTAGTTACTCCAGTGGATCAAAGGTGCGCCCACCCGATCAATAAAAGGGGAAGAACTGGCCGACGCTAAGTTTTGTAAATGCACGCTTCCCCCGGCTGCTCAAACGCGGTGCGTCAGAGAGATTCAGAAGGGGCCAAAAAGCGTACACAAAGGACTTCACAACGTTAGGGCAAAACGCCTGCCAGAGTCAAACCGAGGTACCCCTGGTCGCTGTCCCCGGCTGTGGTTAACCTGGCCCCACAGCCTGTGGATGAAGTGGCTCACAAGGCCTGTTTTCGAACCACAACGGTGTAATTATCCACAAGCTACTTCCCAGCTATCTTCTGGCCTTTTGTTCCCCTAGAGTGGCTCAGTAGCCGATTATCCACGGACTGTGCATAACCCTGTGGATGAAGCTGAACCAGCATCCTGGTTCGGGACTTGGGGCTGCACGTAATGCAGGCACGCAAGTTTTGAGGAACTGATTGATGACAGTAGACGAAGCCAACCACGCCAATACTGTCGGAAGTTCCTGGCGTCGAGTTGTTAGCCTGCTCGAGCAGGACGACCGCGTTTCACCACGGCAGCGGGGCTTTGTCATCCTGGCGCAGGCCCAGGGCCTGATCGGATCCACCCTCCTGGTGGCCGTTCCCAACGAACTGACCCGTGAAGTCCTTCAGACGCAGGTCAAGGACGCCCTGGATGACGCCCTGCATAACGTTTTCTCCGAGGACATCCGCTGCGCGATCGACGTGGACACCGATCTGGTGCCGCTCCACACGGAGCCGGAACCCGTCGTCGAACCTTCCTACTCGCCGGACCAGCTGATCGAACAGAAGCCGCAGCCGATGCTGCCGAGCACTTCCCACGAGTTCGGCCGGCTGAACCCCAAGTACGTCTTCGATACTTTTGTGATCGGTTCGTCCAACCGATTTGCCCACGCAGCTGCCGTGGCGGTGGCCGAAGCGCCCGCCAAGGCCTACAACCCGCTGTTCATCTACGGCGATTCCGGACTGGGCAAGACCCACCTCCTGCACGCCATCGGCCACTATGCCCGCCGCCTGTACAGCGGAATCCGGGTCCGGTACGTGAACTCCGAAGAGTTCACCAACGACTTCATCAACTCCATCCGCGACGACGAAGGCGCCAGCTTCAAGACCACGTACCGCAACGTGGACGTGCTGCTGATCGATGACATCCAGTTCCTGGCCGGCAAGGACCGGACGCTGGAGGAGTTCTTCCACACGTTCAACTCCCTGCACAACAACAACAAACAGGTGGTCATCACCTCGGATCTGCCGCCCAAGCAGCTCGCAGGATTCGAGGACCGGATGAAGTCCCGCTTCGAGTGGGGCCTCCTCACCGACATCCAGCCGCCCGAGCTCGAGACCCGCATCGCCATCCTGCGGAAGAAGGCCCTCAGCGAAGGCCTCTCCGCCCCGGACGATGCCCTGGAATACATCGCTTCCAAGATCTCCAGCAATATCCGCGAACTCGAAGGCGCACTGATCCGGGTCACGGCGTTCGCCAGCCTGAACCGCCAGCCGGTCGATGTTGCATTGGCTGAGATGGTCCTGAAGGACCTCATCACGGACGACGGCGCCCAGGAAATCACGTCGAGCCAGATCCTGATCCAGACGGCGGAGTACTTCAAGCTCAGCATGGAGGAACTCTGCAGCAAGTCCCGGACCCGCACGCTGGTGACCGCCCGGCAGATCGCCATGTACCTCTGCCGCGAGCTCACGGACATGTCCCTGCCGAAGATCGGCCAGGAACTCGGCGGCCGCGACCACACCACGGTGATCCACGCAGACCGCAAAATCCGTGAGCTGATGGCTGAGCGTCGTGTGATCTACAACCAGGTCACCGAACTCACCAACAGGATCAAGCAGCAGCAGCGCAACTCCTAAGCCGTCGCCTCTATACCTTATTAACAGGTGCATGTGGATAACCCTGTGGATACTTAAGGGGACAACCGGGCTTAATGGGCTTAAAACCCTTAAGCCGCCTGTGGATCAGCGAAAACCCAAAAATTGTTATCCCCATCCACAGCCTGTTTAAAACCTGCGTCACCCACAATCCATGAACAGGGCTTAACCGCTGGATCCTGCGGCCGGATCGAGTTATCCACAGTATCCACAGCAGTTATTAACACTACTAATCCCAAGAAATTGATTTCCCTCAAATAACAATCTCGATCCGCACCCCGAACCGGCCCAGGCCCAAGGGCCTCCGGACCCCAGGCGTCCTGACCGGGGATGGGTTAATCAGCGGTCTTCCGGCTAAGCTGTCAGCAGCGCTCCCATCCTCGGGTTTCTTTGTGGTTCAGCAATCGAAGAACCATGCAGGTTCCGTTGTTGGGGCGCCACTACTTTTGGGCTCCTGTGGGAGTTTCCGGTTCAGACAAGGCAGCAGCAATGAAAGGCGGCACCCTTCCGTGAAGTTCAGAGTCGAACGGGACGTCCTGGCAGAAGCCGTTACCTGGACAGCCCGGTCGTTGTCTCCGCGGCCGCCGGTTCCAGTGCTGTCGGGCCTGCTCCTGAAGGCTGAAGCCGGCACGGTCAGCCTCTCGAGCTTTGACTACGAGACCTCCGCACGGCTGGAAATCCCTGCGGACATCACCGCCGAGGGAACCATCCTCGTTTCCGGCCGCCTCCTCGCAGACATTTGTCGAAGCCTTCCTTCCGCTCCCGTGGTCGTGGAGACCGATGGCAACAAAGTGACACTGACCTGCCGCCGCAGCAGCTTCCACCTGGCCACCATGCCCGAGGCCGAATACCCGCCGCTGCCTGCGTTGCCCGCCATCAGCGGCACCGTCCCGGGTGACGCATTCGCCCAGGCTGTGTCCCAGGTGATCATTGCGGCCAGCAAGGATGACACGCTCCCCATCCTGACCGGCGTCCGGATGGAGATCGAGGACGACCTCATCACGCTTCTGGCCACCGACCGCTACCGTCTGGCCATGCGCGAAGTGCCGTGGAAGCCCACCACGCCGGGAATTTCCACCAGTGCGCTGGTCAAGGCAAAAACCCTCAACGAAGTGGCTAAGACCCTTGGCAACAGCGGCGACATCAACCTCGCCCTTGCTGACGATGACAGCCGCCTGATCGGTTTCGAAAGCGGCGGCCGCACCACCACGTCGCTGCTCGTCGATGGCGATTACCCCAAGATCCGCTCGCTGTTCCCGGATTCCACTCCCATCCACGCAACTGTCCAGACGCAGGAACTTGTGGAAGCCGTCCGCCGTGTGTCGCTGGTGGCCGAACGCAACACCCCGGTTCGCCTCGCCTTCACCGAAGGACTGCTTCACCTGGACGCCGGCACCGGCGAAGATGCCCAGGCCTCCGAAGAGCTCGAAGCGCAGCTCTCCGGTGACGACATCACCGTCGCCTTCAACCCTCACTACCTGGTGGAAGGCCTGAGCGTCATCGAAACGAAGTACGTCAGGTTCTCCTTCACCACTGCGCCGAAGCCCGCCATGATCACGGCCCAAGCAGATGCCGACGGTGAGGACCAGGACGACTACCGCTACCTGGTCATGCCCGTCCGCCTCCCCAACTAGGTAGCAGAAAACGTCGTTATGGGCGCTCATAACGACACTTAGTGCGACCTAGTTGGGCTGACCCGTTCAGCAACAGCCAACCCCGCGCAGAAAAGAGACCCACGTGCATATTGGACTGATCGGCCTTGGCAAGATGGGTTTCAACATGCGCGAACGCCTGCGCAAGGGCGGCATTGAGGTCACCGGCTTTGACCGCAACCCCGAGGTCACCGATGTTGCCTCCGTGGATGAGCTCATTGCGGCGGTTCCGGCCCCGCGGCTGATCTGGGTTATGGTCCCGTCAGGCGACATCACCGATGCCGTCGTCACCGAACTCGGGGACAAACTCGACCCCGGCGACCTGGTCATCGACGGCGGCAACTCCCGCTTCACCGAGGACCAAAAACATGGTGCCGCGCTGGCTGAGAAGGGGATCCGTTTCGCCGACTGCGGTGTTTCCGGCGGAGTGTGGGGCCTCCAGAACGGGTACGGGCTCATGGCTGGCGGCGACGCTGCCGATATTGAGCGGGCACTGCCGGTTTTTGATGTACTCCGTCCCGAAGGCGAGCGGGTGGACAGCTTTGTCCACGTCGGCGGAATCGGTGCCGGACACTACGCCAAGATGGTCCACAACGGCATCGAATACGGCCTGATGCAGGCGTACGCCGAAGGCTACGAACTGCTGGCCGCCAAGGACATTGTTGACGACCTGCCCGGTACGTTCCGCGCCTGGCAAAAGGGCACCGTGGTCCGGTCCTGGCTGCTGGACCTGATGGTCAAGGCACTGGACGAAGACCCGGGACTGGAATCCATCGATGACTATGTCGAAGACTCGGGTGAGGGACGCTGGACCGTTGAGGAAGCTATCGCCAACGCTGTGCCGGCACCGGCCATTACGGCGGCTCTCTTCGCGCGATTCTCCTCCCGCGAGGAGAATTCGCCCGCCATGAAGATGGTTTCCGCGCTGCGCCACCAGTTCGGCGGGCATGCCACCCGTCCCGCCAAGTAACATCCACCCCGGGACCCGCAGGTTCCGAGAATTGTCGAACACCGCGTGTACCTAGAACACCTTTCGCTCACTGACTTCCGCAGCTACGCCCAGGTTGACCTTCCCCTCGAACCGGGGGTCACCGTACTCGTCGGGGCAAACGGCATCGGCAAAACCAACCTCATGGAGGCCATCGGGTACCTGGCCACCCTCAGCTCGCACAGGGTCAGCTCCGACGCCCCGCTGCTGCGGTTCGGCACGGACCGCGCGCTGGTCCGGGCCCGCCTGGTCCGCGGCGGCCAGACCACGGTCTTGGAACTTGAGATCAACGCCAGCCGCGCCAACAGGGGGCGGATCAACCGCAGCAATCCGGTCCGTGCCAGGGATCTCCTGGGGATCTGCCAGACAGTGCTTTTCGCCCCCGAGGACCTGGCGCTCGTCAAGGGAGATCCGTCCAACCGCCGCCGGTTCCTCGACGAGCTGCTGGTCAGCCTCATGCCCCGGCACTCGGCGACCCGCACGGACTATGACCGGGTCCTGAAGCAGCGCAACGCCCTACTCAAATCCGCCCGGGCCGGAAAATTCACTGCCGGGCACGAGGCCACCCTCGATGTCTGGGACCAGCATATGGCCCGGGCGGGCGCCGAGCTGCTGCACGCGCGGCTGGAACTGGTGGAACTGTTGAGCCCGCACCTGGCCAAGGCGTATGCCCAGCTCACGGATGGGTCCAAGGACGCCAACGCCGTCTACCGGTCCACCCTCCAAAACCTGATGGACGACGACGGCGGCGCGGCACCGGGTGCCGGCGGCGGGTTTTTGGCGGATGGGTCCGCCGCTGCCGAAGACCTCCGGGACCTCACCGTTGAGGATCTCACCGGCCGCTATGTCCAGGCCTTTGCAGCCTCCCGCCGCAAGGAACTTGAGCGCGGAATTTCCCTGATGGGGCCGCACCGGGATGAGCTCGAACTGATCCTCGGCGAAGCGCCCGCCAAGGGGTACGCCTCGCACGGTGAAACCTGGTCGATGTGCCTCTCCCTCCGGCTTGCTTCCTACTACGTCATGCTCGATGATGCGAGGACCGGCGGGTCTGCCCCGATCCTCATCCTCGACGACGTTTTCGCCGAGCTGGATGTGCAGCGGCGGCGTAAACTGGCGGCAATAGTCTCCGGCGCGGAGCAGGTCCTGGTGACCGCCGCCGTCGACGCCGATATCCCGGAGGAACTCTCCGGCCGGCGGGTGAAGGTCATCCCGGGAGGAATCGATGAATAAGGATGAAAAGGGCGGGCTGCAGCCTGGCCGGGATCCTGACAACATCGACGCGCCGCAGGCTGCGCTGAACCGCATGCGTGAGGCCGCGGCCTCACGCGGCGAAATCCGCCGGAAGGCACCCCCCAAGGCCGGCGCCGCCAAGACAAAGGGTGGAATCCGGGATACCCGGGGTTTCAGCCAGTTCCATTCCACCGGCCGTGATCCGCTGGGGCTCGGCAAAGTGGTGGGACGCCTCGTGGCCGAACGTGGCTGGAGCTCGCCGGTAGCGGTGGGTTCGGTCATGGCAGAGTGGGCCACGCTGGTTGGCCCGGAGATTTCAGCGCACTGCACCCCGGAGAGCTTCACCGATACCACCCTTCACGTGCGCTGCGACTCGACGGCCTGGTCCACGCAGCTGCGGCTGCTGAGCAACAGCCTGCTGGAGAAGTTCCGCACGGAACTGGGCGATGGCGTGGTCACCAGCATCCAGGTGCTCGGCCCGTCAGCACCCAGTTGGCGCAAGGGCGGACGTACCGTCAACGGCCGCGGGCCGCGCGATACCTACGGTTAGCCGCCGCCGTCGACTCTTGAATATTCGTCCGGCGGCGTGTAGGGCGGGCTAACGCCCTTGGGGCGTATAGGAACCCGGAGACGGGACCTCGAGGGCGCCCTAGGCGGGGTCAATGGCCTCGCATCGGCACATCAACGTCCCGCGACGCCCGCCGGAATGCGGGTTTGCAGCCCATTTCACGATAGAATCACAGCAGATAACTGGGCGCCGGTGAAACGTTGACTGAGTCCGTTTTCCGCACGCTCTCCGCAGGCGGACTTCGGTCCTGCACGTCGACGTATCCGTCAGCGCCATCAGCTTGTGCCTGTTGGCGGATGCTTTCCCCTGGAAGGCCGCCGCCGGCCATCATCGAAAAAGAGGAGTCGACAGCACCTGTGGCTAACGACAATACAGATACCCAGGCAGTGGAACGCGCAACGGAGGACGTCCCTACCCCCGATACGCCGGCGGAGGCCGTGACACCCCGGGAATACGGCGCAAGCGACATCACCGTACTTGAGGGCCTCGAAGCCGTCCGCAAACGCCCGGGCATGTATATCGGCTCCACCGGGCCGCGCGGCCTGCACCACCTGGTCTATGAAGTCGTGGACAACTCTGTTGACGAGGCGCTGGCCGGGTACTGCACGCACATCGAAATAGTCCTGCAGGCCGACGGCGGCGTCAAAGTTGTAGATGATGGCCGCGGCATCCCCGTGGACATGCATCCCACCGAGCACAAACCCACCGTGGAAGTGGTTATGACCATCCTGCACGCCGGCGGCAAGTTCGGCGGCGGCGGTTACGCAGTCTCGGGCGGCCTCCATGGCGTGGGTATCTCCGTGGTGAACGCGCTCTCCAGCAGGGTGGACACTGAAGTGCGGCGGCAGGGCAACGTCTGGCGGATGTCCTTCGCCGACGGCGGCAAGCCCCAGGGCGGGCTGGTCAAGGGCGAAGAGAGCGCCACCACCGGCACCACCCAGACCTTCTACCCGGACGCGGGAATCTTCGAATCCACGGAATTTGATTTCGAGACGCTCCGCGCCCGCTTCCAGCAGATGGCCTTCCTGAACAAGGGCCTGCGGATCACGCTCACGGACGAGCGCACCGCAGCGTCGAACGCGGACGCCAATGAGGACCTTAACCTTGACGTCGTGGTCACCGAAGGTGAAGTCACCGCTGAGCACCGCACCGTGGTGTACCAGTACGACGACGGACTGCTGGACTATGTGAAGCACCTGAACTCGGGCAAGAAGGTTGATGTTGTCCACGAGGACGTCATTTCCTTCGAAACCGAGGACACGGAACGGCACATCGCGCTGGAGATGGCGATGCAGTGGACCAACGCGTATTCCGAGAGCGTCCACACCTACGCCAACACCATCAACACCCACGAGGGCGGCACCCACGAAGAGGGTTTCCGCGCCGCGATGACCTCCCTCATCAACCGCTACGCGCGGGAGAAGAGCATCATCAAGGAAAAGGACGACAACCTCACCGGTGACGATATCCGTGAAGGCCTCACGGCGGTCATCTCCGTGAAGCTGGCCGAGCCGCAGTTCGAGGGCCAGACCAAGACCAAGCTCGGCAACTCCGAGGTCAAGGGCTTCGTCCAGCGCGTTGTCACCGACGGCCTGGGCGACTGGCTGGAACGCAACCCCGGCCCCGCCCGCGATGTCATCCGCAAGGCTATTTCCGCGGCCCAGGCCCGGATGGCCGCCCGGAAGGCCCGTGACAATGCGCGCCGCAAGAGCCCGCTGGAATCCTTCGGGATGCCCGGCAAGCTGTCCGACTGTTCTTCGAAGGATCCCGCCCGCTGCGAGGTGTACATCGTGGAGGGCGACTCCGCCGGCGGTTCCGCCAAGCGCGGCCGCAACCCTGAAACCCAGGCCATCCTGCCGCTGCGCGGCAAGATCCTGAACGTGGAGCGGGCCCGGCTGGACAAGGCCCTGGGCAACACCGAGGTCCAGTCCATGATCACCGCGTTCGGCACCGGCATCGGCGAGGACTTCGACCTCAGCAAGCTCCGGTACCACAAGATCGTGCTGATGGCCGATGCCGACGTTGACGGCCAGCACATCACCACGCTGCTCATGACGCTGCTGTTCCGCTACATGCGCCCGCTGATCGAAAACGGCTACGTGTACCTGGCGCAGCCCCCGCTGTACCGGATCAAGTGGTCCAACGCGCCGCACGACTACGTCTTCAGTGACAAGCAGCGCGATGCCAAGCTCCTGTCCGGGCAGGCCGCCGGCCGCCGTATTCCGAAGGACAACGGCATCCAGCGCTACAAGGGCCTGGGCGAGATGGACTACACCGAGCTGTGGGACACCACCATGGACCCGGACCACCGGACCCTCCTGCAGGTCACCATGGACGATGCCTTGGCAGCGGACCAGACCTTCTCCACACTGATGGGCGAAGACGTGGAGTCCCGCCGAAACTTCATCCAGCAGAACGCCAAGGACGTCAGGTTCCTGGATATCTAAACGGTTCACCGAGTAGATATTCCAAGCCCGACATATACCTGAAACGGAAAGTATAAACGATGAGTGACGAGACACCCGAGAACCCGGCGGAATCCGCCGATCTTCCGGAAGCCGTTCTTGAAGGCGACGTGCTGGTTGACCGTGTGGAGCAGGTGGACCTGCAAACGGAAATGCAGCGATCGTACCTGGACTACGCCATGGCCGTTATTGTGGGCCGTGCCCTTCCCGATGTGCGCGATGGCCTCAAGCCCGTGCACCGCCGTGTGCTGTACGCGATGTTCGACGGCGGTTACCGGCCGGAACGGTCGTTCAACAAGTGCGCCCGTGTGGTGGGCGAGGTCATGGGCCAGTACCACCCCCACGGCGACACCGCGATCTACGATGCGCTGGTCCGCCTGATCCAGGACTGGACCATGCGCTACCCGCTGGCCCTGGGCCAGGGAAACTTCGGTTCGCCGGGCAATGACGGTGCCGCCGCCCCGCGGTACACCGAAACGAAAATGTCCCAGCTGGCCATGGAGATGGTCCGCGACATCGACGAGGAAACCGTCGACTTCCAGGACAACTACGACGGCAAGAACCAGGAACCCACCATCCTGCCGGCGCGTTTCCCCAACCTGTTGGTCAACGGTTCCTCCGGCATTGCCGTGGGCATGGCCACCAACATTCCGCCGCACAACCTCCGCGAAGTAGCTGACGGCGTCCAGTGGTACCTGGCCAATCCGACGGCCAGCCGTGAGGAACTGCTCGAAGAGCTGCTGCTCCGTATCAAGGGACCCGATTTCCCCACCGGCGCGACCATTCTCGGCCACAAGGGCATTGAGGACGCGTACCGGACGGGCCGCGGCTCCGTGACCATGCGCGCCGTGGTCAACGTCGAGGAACTCCAGGGCCGCACGTGCCTGGTTGTCACCGAACTGCCCTACCAGGCCAACCCGGACAACCTGGCCATCAAGATCGCCGAACTGGTCAAGGACGGGAAGATCTCCGGCATCGCAGACCTCCGCGACGAGACCTCCGGCCGCACCGGCCAGCGGCTGGTCATTGTCCTCAAGCGCGACGCCGTGGCCAAGGTAGTGCTGAACAACCTCTACAAGCACACCGAGCTGCAGAGCAACTTCTCCGCCAACATGCTGGCCATCGTGGACGGGGTTCCGCGCACGCTGAGCCTGGACGCCTTCATCCGCCACTGGGTAACGCACCAGCTTGACGTCATTGCGCGCCGTACCCGCTACCGCCTGCGCAAGGCCGAAGAAGAGGCGCACATCCTGCGTGCCCTCCTGAAGGCACTGGACGCGCTGGATGAAGTCATTGCGCTCATCCGTGCGTCCAACACCACCGAAGCCGCGCGCGACGGACTGATGCAGCTGCTGGACATCGACGAACTGCAGGCCCGGGCCATCCTGGACATGCAGCTGCGCCGCCTGGCAGCCCTGGAACGCCAGAAGATCCAGGACCGCCATTCCGAACTTGAGGCCCTGATCGCCGAGTACAACTCGATCCTTGCCTCCGAGGAACGCCAGCGCGAAATTATCAGCACCGAGCTGGGCGAAATCGTGGCCAAGCACGGTGATGACCGCCGCACCAAGATCCTGATGGGCTTCGACGGCGACATGTCCATGGAGGACCTGATCCCCGAAGAGGAAATGGTTGTCACCATTACCCGCGGCGGTTACGTCAAGCGCACGCGCAGCGACAACTACCGGTCGCAGCAGCGCGGCGGCAAGGGCATCAAGGGCGCCCAGCTCCGCGGCGACGACGTAGTGGAGCACTTCTTCGTGACAACCACCCACCACTGGCTGCTTTTCTTCACCAACCTCGGCCGGGTCTACCGGGCGAAGGCGTACGAACTGGTGGAGGCCGGCCGTGATGCGAAGGGCCAGCACGTCGCCAACCTGATGGCCTTCCAGCCGGACGAGCACATCGCCCAGGTCCTGGACATCAGGGACTACGAGCAGGCCCCTTACCTGGTGCTGGCCACCAAGCGCGGCCTGGTCAAGAAGACCCGGCTGGAGGATTACGACACCAACCGCTCCGCCGGCGTTATCGCGATCAACCTGCGTGACGAGGACGAGCTGGTTTCGGCGCAGCTGGTCTCCGAAACGGATGACCTCATGCTGGTGTCCCGCATGGGCCAGTCCATCCGCTTCACCGCCACCGACGATGCCCTGCGTCCCATGGGCCGGGCCACGTCCGGTGTCACGGGCATGAAGTTCCGCGAGGACGATGAACTGCTGGCGGCTGACGTCGTCACGGACGGTTCGTTTGTCTTTGTCGTCACCGAGGGCGGGTACGCCAAACGCACCGCGGTGGAGGAATACCGCCTGCAGGGCCGCGGCGGCCTGGGCATCAAGGTGGGCAAGTACCAGGAGGAACGGGGCCACCTCGTGGGCGCCCTGATTGTCCAGGAAGAGGATGAGGTCCTGGTGGTCATGGAAGGCGGCAAGGTTGTCCGTTCATCAGTGGCCGGCGTACCTGCCAAGGGCCGCGACACCATGGGCGTTATCTTTGCGAAGCCGGACAAGAATGACCGCATCATTGAAGTGGCCAGGAATAGCGAACGCGGCCTCGAGGGCGAAGAATCCGCGGACGATGACGTAACGTTGGCTGAAGAGGCCGGGTCCCCCGAGGGATCCGCAGGGTCAGTATCAACGGCAGAAACATCACCGGCTGTTGAGTCAGAGGACGCCTCCGGCGACGCTGAGCCGAACGAAGACTACACCGGAGGTAACGAGTGAGTAATCCCGACTCATATCCCAAACCGAGCAGCAATGTCCCCGGCGGAACGCCGCCGCCCGCGGCAGCACCCCGGATAAACGCCCCCGCCCGTCCGCAGCAGCGCCCACCGGCCCCTACCGGTGCGCCGGGGCAGCGTCCGGCCGTTCCCGGCCAGCGCCCTGCGGAGGATCGCGTTCCGGCAGGCCAGGCAGGCCAGCGTGCCGGGCAGGGCAGGCCTCCGGCAGGCCAGACCAGCCAGCGCCCAGTGCAGGGCCGGTCGCCGCAGGGCCAGCCCGGCCTGGTCAAGCCTGCACCCAAGGCCAAGGTCAGGCGTGCACGGCTGCTTGTCAGCAAGGTGGATCCCTGGTCAGTCCTGAAGATGGCGTTCCTCCTGTCCGTGGCGCTGGGAATCGTCACCGTCGTGGCCGCCATCGTCCTCTGGACGGTCCTGGACCTCACCGGAATCTTTGACCAGGTGGACAGCCTCCTGGGCACCCTGGCAGGCTCCGAAGGCGGCGGGTTCGAACTGAAGAAGGTCGCATCCCTGGGCCAGGTGGCTTCCTTTGCCACAATCATCGCCGTGGTGAACGTTGTCCTGCTGACGGCGCTGTCCATGCTGTCAGCGGTGCTTTACAACATCTCCGCAACGCTTGTTGGCGGCATCGGCGTTACCCTCACGGACGACTGAAAACCCATGATTTCACCGGAATTTCTCCGGCGAAATGCCTCGATTTGAGATCGGGCCGGGATGTGCTGTAAAGTCATGTCTCGGCCCGATGAGGCATCGGGGCGTATAGCTCAGGCGGTTAGAGCGCTTCGCTGATAACGAAGAGGTCCCAGGTTCAAGTCCTGGTACGCCCACGGAACCTGTGCAGGTTCGAAGGAAGGTTTGGTTTGCTTCACGGCAGGCGGGACCGGAACGGGGAGCATGTGAAGAAGTTGCTGGTACTTGCAGCTGCGATCGCAGGCGTCCTGCTCTACAGGAAAGCACAGGAATCCGAGGCCCGGAAAACAGTCTGGAGCCAGTCGACCGACAAGGTCGAATAGGCCGGATTCCCGGACCGGGAGCTTGCAAAAGGCTCCATGGTTCTAGGGTATGATTGACGGGTTGCTTCTTATGGGGGCATGGCGCAATTGGTAGCGCACCTGCTTTGCAAGCAGGGGGTTCGGGGTTCGAGTCCCCGTGCCTCCACCATAAGGAAGTCCCGGACAGCCGAAACGCTGTCCGGGACTTTTTCGTTAATGCAGAACAGTAGGGTTGAACGGTGAACCTCCTTCTTGCGGCCCTTGGGGTCCTGGGCGTAGCTTCGTCCGGGCCGTTGATCGCCGCGACCCTCGGGGCCACCACCGTCAGCGCCCTCGCCATCGCCTTCTGGCGCAATGCCATCGGGGCCGCAGTGATGGCCACCCCCACCCTGGTCAGCGAACCCCGGCAGTTCGGCCGGATCACCGGTCCTGAGTTCCGCTGGGCGCTGCTGGCCGCCGTCGCCCTGGCCCTGCACTTTGCCTGCTTCGTCACCTCCCTCCAGCTCACCTCCGTGGCGGCCGCCACCGCCCTGGTCTGCCTGCAGTCGGCGTGGATCGCGGTCTTCCAGCTGTTCCGCGGTACCAGGCACCGCTGGCAGGTGCTGGCAGGGCTCGGGATCGCCTTTGGTGGCGTTGTCACCATCACCGGGTTCGACATGGGGTCCTCGCCTGACGCGCTCCTGGGTGACCTCCTGGCCGTCGCTGGCGGAGCCCTGGCCGGCCTCTACACGCTCGCCGGCGGCAGGGCCCGGCAGACCATGACCACGGGAACCTACACCACGCTCTGCTATGGGATGTGCGCGGCCATTGTGGCGGTCCTGGCGCTCTTCAGCGGCCAGCCACTGGTGGGGTTCGACGCCGTTGGCTGGGTGGGGATCCTGGCGATCACCGTGTGTGCCCAACTGGTGGGCCACACAGCCTTCAATCACCTGCTGGCCACCATGAGCCCGCTGCTGGTATCGATGATCATCCTGCTGGAGATCCCCGGCGCAGCCGTGCTGGCCGCGGTCTTCCTGCACGAGACCCTGCCCGCAGGCACCTACGGCGGGCTGGGGCTCATCCTCGTGGGCCTCGCCGTCGTGGTTCTGGGACAGCGGTCAGGCTTCAGGAAACGGCGTGAAGGTTCCGCCGCGCGTGGGGATGAACCGCCGTCGGACCGTCTGGCTGAACTCGGAACGGACTGAGGCCCGGCCGGAAGGCGGGCTTATTGGCCGCCGCGGCGGACGGGCTGGGCGGTGTTGACCGTGTGGATGGCCCGCAGGAGTTTCGCCGGGAAGTAGACCGAGAAGAACACCACCATGGGTGCCTTGAGGGCCATTTTCTTGACGTTGTGCGCTTTGTACGTGCGGTCGAAGCGGGTCACGTAATACCGGTAGTCCCGCGGTGAATCCTCGAGCCGGCGGGCGGACATCCCGGACACCATCTGGGGCCAGTACTGGACTTTGAGTTCGTGGTCGGCGAGGTGCAGGGAGAGGTCGATGTCCTCGTGCATCTCGTCCTTCTCGTCACGGCAGGTTTCGTCCCGGATGGTTTCCCATGCCGTGGCGCGCAGGGCCATGTTGGAGCCGAACAGGAAGTGGTACTGGTGCTTGGCGAGCTTGAGCATCAGCTGGCGCATCTTGTCGTCTGCCTTGAGCCCGAACCGCCTCATCGGCATGTCGTAGTAGACCACCGGTCCGGTGGCTGCTTGGACTGACGGGTCAAAAAAGGCCTTCTGGACCTGTTCCACCCAGTCCGGCTCGACAACCGAATCGGCGTCAATGCGTCCCAGGATGTCGCCGGTGGCGTGGTTGAGGCCAAAATTTCGGGTGGGAATCAGGCCCTGGTCCCGGTCCTGGCTGAGCAGGATGATGGGACTTTCCGGATACTCCAGCTGCATCTGCGCCACGATGGCGGCGGTGCGGTCAGTGGAGAGGTTGTCCACCACGATGATCTCGTGGGCCGGCACCGACTGGTACACCGCAGCGATGAGACACTGCCGGATGACACTTTCCTCGTTGTAGGCCGGGATGACAATGGACACGCGCGGCAGCTGAGCTGCGTCGTTCAAGGCATCCCCAGAGGATTTATCGGCTGACATCAGTTCAAATTTAGCACCGATCGGGATTTGTCCTGCCAGCGACTGGGTCCGGCCCGGACAAACACTGGGAAAACACTGAAGGGGCCCCGCACCAGGCGGAGCCCCTTCAATGGACGGTGCGGCGGCGCCGGAAGTGCTAGTTGCTGCTCTTGTCCGCGGAACCGTTCATGTTGGCCGCAATGTTCTTGATGGCGGTCTTGGCATCGGTGGACGCCTTGGACGCCGCGTCTGCCGATTCGTCGGCGACGTGCTTGGCCTTCTCGGCCGCGTCCTCCGTGGTGTCCTTGGCGTCCGCGGCAACATCCTCTGCCTGGCCGGCCACGGCGTCAGCGGCCGAAGCCGTGGCGGCTGCAGCCTTGTTGGCTGCGTCCTCGGCCGTGTCCTTGGCATCGTTCACTGTGGTGGCAGGAACCGGCGCCGGAGTGACAGGAGAAGGGGTCTTCCACGGATCTTCCACGGGCTTGGAGGCCTTCCAGGCCGCGACGCCGGCGGCGACGGCTGCGGCGATGATGCCGAACACCAGCCAGCCGCGCTTCTTGGGCTTCTGCGGCTGGGCGATCTGGACGCCTACAGCCTTACCGGCTTCGTGCGCGGCGGCCTTCAGCTGGGTGCCGGCCGTCTGCGCCTGTTCCTGGAGGGAATGCACTACGCCGGAATCGGCAAGCCGCTGGGCAACCGCGTCCACGTGGGACGGCGCGCTTTCCAAGGTGCGGTGCACGGCGTCGGACGCGTGGCCGATCTGGTCCGAAAGGCGCGGCAGGTATTCCACCACCACGCGGTCCCGTGCGTTCTGGATAACGGGAGTGGCCTTGTCCAGGGCTTCGTACAGGCGCGGAGTGGCGACCTCAACGGCGTCGTGGATTTTCGGGGCGAGCTGGGCAAGCCCCTCCTGGATGCGCGGTGTCACTGTTGCGACGCCGTCGGCAAGGTTGTGGGCCGCGGTCTTGAGCCCTTCCTGGATTTTGGGAGACGCGGTGTCCAGGCCATGCTGCAGGCGGGGAACTGCCCAATCCACTGCTGCTTCCACGCGGGGGGATGCCCAGTCCTTGGCGTTCTCAACTGCGCTGTTGACTGACTGTTCAAGGTCACGGGCAATACGATCCGATTTCTTCACAACTACCTCCCGATTAATGTGACGGTTCTGTTGTTAGCCTACGTGCCTTGACCTGCACGGGCTATTCTTCCAGCGGATTTCCGGCTGATTTCACCCAGCGCGGAACTGCCGGTCCAGCCCCTTCCGCGTTGACCTGCCGTGAAAGAATGGGCGGTATGACTGCAATCGCAACTGCAAAAGCAACCATCCACACGAGCCTCGGCGACATCGTCGTTAATCTCTTCGGCAACCATGCGCCGAAGACGGTCAAGAACTTCGTTGGCCTGGCCACCGGGGAGCAGGCCTGGACCCACCCCGAGACCGGTGAGGACAAGACTGGCACGCCGCTGTATGACGGCACCATCTTCCACCGCATCATCAAGGACTTCATGGTCCAGGCCGGCGATCCGCTGGGCCGCGGCGTGGGCGGACCTGGCTACAAGTTTGACGACGAAATCCACCCCGAACTCAGCTTCAACGCCCCCTACAAGCTGGCCATGGCCAACGCCGGCATCCAGGCGGGCAAGGGCACCAACGGTTCGCAGTTCTTCATCACCACCATCCCCACCGACTGGCTGCAGGGCAAGCACAGCATCTTCGGCGAGGTTGCTGACGAGGACTCCAAGAAGGTCGTCGACGCCATCGAGGGCGTCCGCACCGGAATGGGCGACCGCCCGGTTGAGGACGTCACCATCAACAGCATCGACATCGAGCAGCTCTAACCCATCACATGAGCTACGGAATTCCGGCGGCTGAGCCGTCCGCGCAGGTTCCGGTGTGCCCCAGGCACCCGGACCGGCCCTCCTATGTGCGCTGCCAGCGCTGTGGCCGCCCAGCGTGCCCGGACTGCCAGCGGGCGGCCGCCGTCGGATTCCAGTGTGTTGACTGCGTCAACGAAACAAAGCGCACGACGCCGGCGGTCAAGACTGTCTACGGCGGCGCCGTGGCAACCGGCAAACCAATAGTGACGTTTGGAATTATCGCCCTGTGCGCGGTGATGTACGTTCTGCAATGGGTGGTCCCCGGCGAGTGGATCTACCAGAACCTGGCGTTCGCCAATGTTTTTGCCACTCCCGAATTCGGTGAGTTCGAACCGTGGCGGATGCTGACGGCGGCGTTCCTGCACTCCCAGGGATTCATCCTCCACATTGTGCTGAACATGTACATGCTGTGGATTTTCGGCCAGGCACTCGAACCGCTTCTGGGCCGGGTCCGCTTCCTGGCGTTGTATCTCATCTCTGCCATCGGAGGGTCTGTCGGCTATCTCTTGCTGACCCCCGGCTACGTGCCTGGCGTGCCTCTTGCCGGAGTGGTGGGAGCCTCAGGGGCGATCTTTGGACTCTTCGGGGCGATGCTGCTGGTACAGCGGCACCGCGGCGGGGATACGCGGCAACTGTGGGTCCTGATCGCCATCAACGGCGTGATCGGATTTGTGGTCCCCCAGATCGCCTGGCAGGCGCACCTGGGCGGGCTCGTCACAGGCGCCCTTTGCGCTGCCGTGATTGCATACACGCCCCGGGGCCCACGGCAGGGCCTGCTGCACGCGGCCGGACTGGTCGCCGTCGTTCTCCTGCTGGCCCTGGCGAGCTGGCTCCGCGTCACGGCCGGTTGACCGTCCGGGTCCTTGGGCCCAGCTCCAACAGACCGCTTAGACCCCGGTGTCCCAACGGACACCGGGGTCTTTTCTGTGCCTCGTGAGGCCTCGCACCGCGCTGCCGTTCACTTGCTGGGTGCGTCCCGGCGTGCGAGCAGCCCGTGGTCCGCGTCAGGACCATGACGACGGCGCAGAAGTTATCCACAGGGGTTATCCACACTGTTGGTAACTTACACGGGTGTAGTTCAGGATTTCGATGTGCCCCTGCTCCCGAGTGTCCGCCCTTTTGCCGGATTTGATCATCCGGTTGTCCACAATTGTGGACAACACCCGGGGATGCGCCTGTGGTTAAGTGGAAAAACGCGCCATTTGAGCCCGACCTGTGGATATCCTGGCAATTTCCCGCGCCGGGGGCCCATAGGAGGGGATCCGGCCTGCCCGTATCAACAGGGTTATTCACAGTGTTAACAACTTACAGACATGTAGTTAACCTTCGGTGTTTCCCCGACTGGGGCACCTGAGGGGTCCGCGCGGGCCGTCCTGTGCATTGTTATCCACAACTGTGGATAACTTGTGGGTAGTCCAGTGTTAGTAAGTGGATAACACGCGTGTGTGCGAGGGTGTTCCTACGCAGCATCGGACCCAACAAGCTTCCAGCCAGGAGGACCGCCTTGAGCGCCACCGCAACAACCCAGCACATCTACCTCGACAAGCAGCACCCCGCGGTATGGCGCGCTCTCAACGGTCTGGGGCTGAAAGTGCGCGAAGCCGCCGACGCGGCCGGGATTGAGCGCAAGACCATAGAGCTGCTCAACGTGCGGATCTCCCAGATCAACGGCTGCGCCTTTTGTCTCGACATGCATGTGCGGGACGCCGTGGAGGCCGGGGAGAGCCACCAGCGGCTAGCTGTCCTGCCGGCCTGGCGCGAGACGGCCCTGTTCATGGACAAGGAGCGGGCGGCCCTGGCCCTGGCCGAATGCATCACCGAACTGCCGGACCACCGGGCCCGCGAGCTTGAGGAAGGATATGCCCGTCAGCACCTCAGTGCGGATGAATTTTCTGCGGTCAGCTGGCTGGTGATCACGCTGAACGCCTTTAACCGGGTGTCCATCACCAGCCACCATCCGGTCCGCCGGGACCGCTGAGCAGGCCACTCCGTTCCGGGCAGTGTGAATTATCCACAGCCAATCCACATTGTTAATAACTGTCCGTCCGAGCGCTTTGGATCCGGTCCCGTGCGCCATGGCCTGCACAGGCGGCAGTCGCTTCCGGCGCCGGGAAAGTTATGCACATTGTGGATAACTTTCCCAACAGCTGTGGACAACAGGCGCCGGCGGAGCGTCCGGTCAGCTCCCCGCGGAGCGGCAGGTCAGCCGGTCCAGACGCCTGAGGATCCGCGCCGGTGGCTGTCCAGAAGATGGGTGTCCACCATGCCGATGGCTTCCATCAGCGCGAACATGGTGGTGGGGCCAACGAACGAGAATCCGTGCGTCCGCAGCGCCTTGGACAGCGCCAACGATTCCGGTGACTGCGTGGGGATCTCCGCGTGCGTGACCGGCTGGGGAGTGGCCCGGGGCTGGAACTGCCACACGAAGTCAACCAGGCCTTCCCGCTCGCGCAGCGCGATGGTGGCCCGGGCGTTGGTGATGGCGGCACGGATCTTGAGCCGGTTGCGGACGATGCCGGGATCCTGGAGCAGGCGCTGAACGTCCGCTTCCGTAAAAGCGGCAACAGCGTCCGGCTGGAAGTCGAGGAAAGCCTGACGGAAGGCAGGGCGCTTCCGGAGGATCGTTGCCCACGAGAGACCTGCCTGGAAGCCCTCAAGGCAGATGCGCTCGTACAGGCCTTGTTCGTCCCGGACGGGCAGGCCCCATTCGGAGTCGTAGTACTCGCGCAACAGCGGATCCATGGCGGCCCACGGCGGACGGGCGAGGCCGTCGTCGCCCAGGACAGTTCCGTCCACACCCTCGTTTAGGGGCTGGGCGGCGGCCGCGGGAGTCATGGGGGTCCTGCGGTCAGGTTCAGGAACGCCAGCGCGTGGTCATCAGGAAGCCGATGATGGCAATGCCGAAGCCGGCCACGATGTTCCACGACTCCCAGGCCTGGACAGGGAACCGGCCCTCGCTGATGTAGAACGTGATGATCCAGAAGAGCCCGATGATCATCAGGCCGAACATCACCGGCTTGAACCAGACAGCGTTGGGCTTATACGTCTGCGCCCCGGAAGCGGGCTGCGCGGCGTTGGAAGTCTTCTTGCGTGGCTTTGACTCGGGCACGTGCTCTCCTTGGCGGACTGGAGCAAGCTCGGCGTCGCGGGCTTGATATCCTGCAAGAAGGAAGTTGCCAGCGGTCTGCGCGATCTTGGTCAAATCTGGATTCTTACTAGCAGTCAATTCTAGCCGTAGTTCAGGGCACTCAAACGCCCATCGCGGCCACCCCGGAGGAGAACGCGTGGTATTGCAGGAGAGGGCGAGGCGCGCCGCTAGGAGGCCCGCCCGTGCGGCGCCCGCCCGCGCTTCCATTCTGCGGGGGACCGTGCAGGTGCTCGGCGAACTGCTCATCACGGCCGGCATTATCCTCCTGCTTTTTGTGGGCTGGCAGCTGTGGTGGACCAACATCGAATCCGACGCCAAGCAGAGCGCGGTTATCAAGGAATTCGCCCAGGGGCTGGGCGGTGCGGTGCCGGCAGGCTCCGAACCGGACCCAGCGGCAGCGCCCGTGGATTACGGCACCCCGCCCGTTTCCGCGGCGCCAGGCCATGCCGGCACCATCGGCATCATGTACATCCCGCGGTTTGGCCCGAACTACACCCGGCCCATCGTGCAGGGAACCACCGGGGATGTCCTGGATACGCTGGGGCTTGGCCATTACGCCAACACGGCCATGCCCGGCGCGGTCGGCAACTTCGCTGTGGCCGGTCACCGGCAGACGCACGGTGCCGTCCTGGACAATATCCACACCCTTGTCCCGGGGGACAAAATCTACGTCCAGACCAAGGACGGCTACTACATCTACGTCTTCCGCAACAACCAGATTGTGATGCCTTCCCGGACCGATGTCCTGGAACCGGTCCCCACCCGCCCCGGCGTCACTCCCACCGAAAGCTTCCTCACCATGACCAGTTGCAATCCGCGCTTCGGCGCCGAGGAACGCATTATCGCCTATGCGCTGCTGGACAGCTGGCGGCCTGCCTCGGCGGGCCCGCCGGCCGAGATCGCCGCCCAGGTGGCCGCAGCAGTGGGAGGAAACTGAGTATGTACGGTTGGATTTTCCGCCACCTGCCGGGTGCCCTCTGGCTGCGGATCCTCACGTCGCTGGTGCTCATCGCCGGCGCACTGATCCTGATGGTTCAGTTCCTGTTCCCCTGGATGTCCGGGTTCACCGCATTCACCGACTCAACGATTGGTTCTGCAAGCCAGCCATGACCACAACCAAAATCCTGGTCGTAGACAACTACGACAGCTTCGTTTACACCCTGGTGGGCTACCTCCAGGAGCTCGGCGCCGAGACCACCGTCGTCCGCAACGACGACGTGACCCTCGCTGAAGCCATCGAGATGGCACAAACGCGCGACGGCGTCCTCATCTCACCCGGTCCGGGAAACCCCGCCGAGGCGGGGGTGTGCATTGAATTGATCAAGTGGTGCGGCGCGAATAACAAGCCGATGTTCGGTGTGTGCCTGGGCCATCAGGCCCTGGCCGAAGCCTACGGCGGCACGGTGACCCACGCGCCGGAGCTGATGCACGGCAAGACGTCGCTGGTGGAGCACAACGGCACCAGCGTCTTCGCCGGACTCCCCTCCCCCGTGACAGCGACGCGCTACCACTCGCTGGCAGCGGTAAGGGATACCATCCCCGACGTCCTGGAGATCACCGCCGAGACCGCGACCGGCGTCGTGATGGGCCTGCAGCACCGCACTGCACCGCTGTGCGGGGTGCAGTTCCACCCGGAGTCGGTCCTGACCGAAGGCGGCTACCAGATGCTGGGCAACTGGCTCGAATCACTGGGAATGGCGGGAGCCGCGGCGCGGGCCTCCACGCTGAGCCCGCTCATCCAGCACTGACCGGAACACACGAACAACGCGGGGTCACTTCGCGCCCATGTTCCCCTTCGGGATGGGCGCGAAGTGACCCCGCGTTGCTATAAGGAGCGGGTGGAGGTTTAGCCCTTTTTAGTGGGTGTCGGCGTGGCCGTAGGCGATGGCGATGGCGGCGGGGCCGGTTCCTTGGCCACCACAATATTGATCGTCTTGCCCTGATCGACGGCGGCATTCACGGGGTCACTTTGATCCGTGACCCGGCCCGCCTCCACCTGGGAGTTCTCCACTTCCTGGACGTTTGGGACCAGGCCCAGTTCCTTCAGCGCCGTTTCCGCCTCGGCACGCGTGCGGCCGCGCAGTTCAGGCATGGACACCTTGCCGGTGGAAATCACGATCTCCACCGTGGTGCCCACCCCCACCATCTGGCCCGGTGCCGGGCTGGTGGTAATCACCCTGCCGCCGGGAACGGTGGCGCTGTTGGCTGTGGTGGTGGAAGGGGCTCCCACGAGTCCTGCCTGGCGCAGGATGTCCCGCGCCGCGGCTTCTGTCTGGCCCGGAAGGTTCTCCGGAATCTTGACGGCGCTTGGGCCTTCAGAGATGTTCAGGATCACCTCCGCATTGGGATCAACCGAGGTTCCGGCCACCGGGTCAGTGCCGATGGCCGTCCCGCTGGGTATGGTCTCGTGTTTGTTCCGCTTGATCTTCGGGCGCAGGTTGGCACCATAAAGTTCTTGCAGGGCCGCCGACTCCGTCAGGGCCGCCACCGCCGGGACCGCCACCTGGGGCGGCGGGGGCGCAGGCCGGTTTACGGTGCTGTACAGCCAGAAACCGCCGCCGCCAAGAACCAGCAGGGTTAAGATCACCAGCGTGGCAATCCACGTACGACGACGGGACTTCTGACGGGCGGTCCGCTCACGTTCCGGCGCGAAGCCCAAGGGCAGTTCATCGACATCCGACTGTCCCAGGGTGGCGGCCGCCATGACCGGTACGCCGTCAGTCCGGGTGTCGTCCGCGTTGCGCGGCCGGCCGGTGGGGTCATCGTCCAGGAAGCCGGCTCCGGTGAGCCCGAACGCCTCTGTCACGGGCGGGCGTTCCGGCGTTGGGACGTGGTCGTTGGGATCGGTGGGGGCTTCGGTTGCGGCCAGCGCGGGCACGGACACGCCCGCCCGGGCGGCGCGCAGCGCACGCCGGAAGGCGGCCGCGTCCTGGAAACGGTCCGCCCGGTTCTTCTGCAGAGCCTTGGCCAGGACACTGTCCAGGGCGGCCGAGACCTCCGGGTTCACGCTGCTCGCGGGCTCCGGGATTTCCCTGACGTGCTGGTACGCCACGGACACGGGGCTGTCACCAACAAAGGGCGGGCGAGCCGTGAGCATTTCGTACAGCAGGCACGCTGCGGAGTAGAGGTCGCTGCGCGCATCCACTGTTTCGCCCCGAGCTTGCTCGGGCGAGAGGTACTGGGCAGTGCCCACCACGGCCTGGGTCTGCGTCATGGTGGCGGATGAATCGGCGATGGCCCGGGCAATCCCGAAGTCCATGACCTTCACGGAATTGGAGCCGTCGCAGTACATCACATTGGCAGGTTTGATGTCCCGGTGGACGATGCCCGCCTTGTGGCTGTATTCAAGGGCAGAGAGCACACCCAGGCAGAAATCGATGGCCTGGTCAATGCTGACTTCCTTGGCCCGGATCAGGTCGCGGATGGTCCGGCCCTCGACAAACTCCATCACAATGTAGGGCACGCGGACACTGTCCTCCGAGCCGTCCGGAACCGTATGTTCGCCGGTGTCGTAAATGGCGACGATGGACGGGTGGTTCAGCGCTGCAACGGACTGCGCTTCCCGTTTGAAGCGCGCCTGGAACTGCGGATCACGGGCCATATCCGGGCGAAGAAGTTTGATGGCAACGGTCCGGCCAAGCCGGGTATCCACGCCGCGGTGGACATCCGCCATCCCTCCACGGCCGATGATTCCGCCGAGTTCGTAGCGGCCGCTCAGGACACGCTGGTTATCCACCGGGAGGCTGTCCTCCCGGTGGAGTGGGGTGCGGGCCGAATCACTCACTGTCAATCCTGGCGGCTAAGGTGCGCAGGTTGCGGGCAGTCCCGGCAGTTGGCCGGGGTTGCACTTGGGCAGGGGGGACGGGTCAGCAGAGGCGGCCGGCGACGACGGCGGAGTGGTTGGCATGGTGGCCGGGACAGGGACGGCGTAGGTCACGGTCACTTCAGCTCCCTTGGGCACGGTGCCCGTGGGGTTGACCTGCAGCACCGTTCCGGCAGCGGAGGTACTCTGCTGCGGGATGACCCGCACAGAAAGGCCCATGGTTTCGAGCGTCCCCTGGACCTGACGGTAGTCCTTCCCAAGGTAGGCCGCCGAAATGATGTCCACCGTGGTGGGGGTGGGCGTTGGAGTGGGCGTGTCGGTGGTCCGGCTGGGGGTAGGCGTAGCGGACGCCGAGGTCTTTGTCGGGCTGGCGCTGGTGGACGGCGGGTTGCTTGACGGCGAGTTTGTGACGGTGTTGGCCGGGTTAAAAATCCCCTGCTGCGTCAGGAAGAACCCCACCAGCGCGAACAGGACCAGCACGATCAGGGCGACCAGCGGCCACGTCCAGGGGCTGCGGCCGCGACGGTCGGGCTCGTCGGCCGGCTCGTCGTCGTACTTCTCTTCCTCCTGCACCCAGCTGCGCTCCGCAGCCAGGGCGTCCGCACGCGAAAGCGTGCTCCCGGCTCCTGTGGCTGCGTCCGCAGCCGCGGCGCCGACTGCAGCGCCGCCGGCAGCGGCACCAAGCACGGGCAGGGCGGACGTCGACGTCGTGTTGCTGTCCTTCTGGGCGATGACGCCGGTGGGTGCCGTGGCAATGTCCACCGGCGCGGTAATGGGGCCCGTGGTTGCCTCAAAGAGCAGCATGCCGGGAACCGCTGCGTGCGCGGCGTCAATATCGCCGTTGCGGATGGCCTCGGCGGCTTCGGACAGCTTGATGGCGTTGGCCGGGCGGTTCTTGGGGTCCTTGGCCAGCATGGACATCAGCAGCGCGCGGACCGGTTTGGGGAGAGTCTCCGGAAGCGGCGGCGGGGCGTCGTTGACTTGGGCCAGGGCAATGGCGATCTGGGATTCGCCGGAGAAGGGCCGGTGCCCGGTGAGGCACTCGTAGCCGATCACGCCGAGTGAGTAGATGTCCGAGGCGCCGGTAGCGGTCTGTCCGGTGGCCTGCTCGGGGGCGAGGTACTGGGCGGTGCCCATTACCTGGCCTGTCTGTGTCAGCGGGACCTGGTCGGCCAGGCGGGCGATGCCGAAGTCGGTGACCTTGACCCGGCCGTCGGGTGTGATCAGCAGGTTGCCCGGCTTGATGTCGCGGTGGACCAGCCCCTGGGCGTGGGCGACGGAAAGTGCGCGGGCGGTCTGCGCCATCATGGACAGCGTCCGGTCCGGGGACAGTACCTGCTCGTGCTCGATGATGCTGCTCAGCGGTTGGCCCGGAACGAGCTCCATGACCAGGTAGGCGGAGCCATCCTCCTCGCCGTAGTCAAAGACATTGGCGATGCCCACGTGGTTCAACAGGGCGGTGTGGCGTGCCTCGGCGCGGAACCTCTGGAGGAAACCGGGGTCACCGGTGTATTCCTCCTTGAGTACCTTGATGGCGACAATCCGGCCCAGGACCTGGTCCTTGGCCTTCCAGACCTCTCCCATCCCGCCGATCGCAATCCGCGTGGTCAGCTGGAATCTGCCGCCGAGGGTGATTCCCGTTGTAGGCCTCACTTATTCAACACCGCCTCAAAAATCTTCTTCGCGTTCGGACTGGTTAGCTGTGCGCCGGTGGTGATGTCTACGCCTTCCATGACGATGGTGACACTCACCTCCGGGTTGTTCGCCGGGGCAAACCCGGTGAACCATGAGTTGTTCAGGCCGTTGCCCAGTTCAGCGGTTCCGGTCTTGCCGGCCACTTGGACACCGGGGACGGCCGCCCCGCGGGCTATGCCCTGGCTCACCGCACTGGTCATCCATTCGGTGATCTGCCGGGCAATTTCCGGGGTAGTGGACGTCCGGAGCGCTTCAGGCTGGGGCTCGTCAATGACCCTGAGGTCCGGGGACCGCACGGTCTTGACCAGGCTGGGGCTCATCTGGACGCCGTTGTTGGCGATGGCCGAGGTCATCAAGGCGATCTGCAGCGGAGTGGCGCGCACGTCCTTCTGGCCGATGGCGGACTGGGCCAGGCCTGGCCCGTCCAGCTCATCGGGGAATCCGCTGCCCCTGGCGTGGGCGAGCTTCAGCTGGTCGCCCAGATCCTCGCCGAAGCCGAACTTTGCCGCCTGCTCGGCGATGGCGTCGCGTCCAAGGTCGAGGGCAATGCTGGCGAACGGCGTGTTGCAGGACTGCTGCAGGGCGAAGGCAAAGCTGGCCGTGCCCTGGGTGTAGCAGTTGCCCCCGGCGTAGTTCGGCAGTTTGTACTGGATCCCCGGGAAGGGCATCTCAGCCGGATTGGGGAGCACGCTGTCCTTGTTGTACTTCCCGGAGGCGAGGGCCGCCGCGGTATCCACCAGCTTGAAGACTGATCCCGGAGCGAGCAGCTCGCCCGTGGGTCCGCTGACATTCTGGTTCAGGTTGATGCCGGGAACCTTGACCAGCTCATTGATGTTGGTGGATTCGGCCTTGGCGTCCTGGGTGGCGATCAGGTTGGGGTCATATGACGGCTTGGACACCATGGCCAGGATGGCGCCGGTCTTGGGATTGGTGACCACAATGGAACCCCGCTGGCCGTCCGGGATGAGGTCGTAGGCGAGCTTCTGGATGGCGGGATCGATGGTGAGTTCCGCCGAGGCGCCCTTCGGCTGATTGCCCAGGAAGAGCTGGCCGATCCGGTCGAAGAACTGCTGGTCTGAGCTGCCCGCCAACTGGGCGTTCATCGCAACTTCCAGGCCGGTGGCACCGTAGTTCTTCGAGAAGTAGCCCGTGATGCCTGCATAGAGTGCCGGCTGTGCGTAGGTCCGCTGGAACTGGCAGACCTCGGACGTGCCTTCCACCGATTCGGCCACGGGGTCCCCGCCCACGATGATGGCGCCGCGGTCGTTGCAGTAGTTCTGCAGAATGGCGCGCTGGTTCAGGGGGTTGTCCTTGAGGTCATCGGCACCCACTACCTGGACGAAGCTGATGGCGCCGAAGATCAGGGCAAACATGGCGATCGCTGCCACCCAGGAATTACGGATTGCTTGGTTCACGCTTGTTTCACCGCCTCGGTGGGAGTATCAATTCCTGCAGGTTCCGCGGCGCCGCCGGGAGGAAGTGGTGTTGTATCCACCGGTCCCCGCGCTGTATGGGAGATCAGCAGGAGCAGGCCAACGATGATCCAGTTGGCCAGCAGCGACGAACCGCCGGCGGCGAGGAACGGCGTGGTCAAGCCGGTCAGCGGGATCAGTCGTGTGACTCCGCCGATCACCACGAAGCACTGAAGGGCAATGGCGAAGGAAAGTCCGCAGGCCAGCAGTTTCCCAAAGGCATCTCGGGTGCCCAGCGCTGCCCGGAAACCTCGTGTGAACAGCATGACGTACATCAGCACCACGGCGAACAGTCCGATCAGGCCCAGCTCCTCGCCGATGGACGCGATGATCATGTCGCTGTTGGCGAAGGGGACCAGGTCCGGCCGGCCCTGGCCCAGGCCGGTACCCACCAGGCCGCCGTTGGCCATGCCGAAGAGTCCCTCGATGACTTGCCGGCTGCCGGTCTCGTACACTTCCGGGCTGAAGGCGTTCAGCCAGCCATAGATGCGGACTTCGACATGGGAAAACACCTGGGCTGCCACGAAGCCGCCGCCCAGGATGAGGCCCACGCCAATAACCACCCAGCTGATACGGCTGGTGGCCACGTAGATCATCACGATGAACAGGCCGAAGAACAGCACGGAAGACCCGAGGTCGCGCTGGAAGATCAACACGCCGATGCTCACCAGCCAGGCGGTGATCATGGGCCCCATGTCCTTGAACCGGGGGAACTGCAGCGGGCCGATCTTGCGGCCGGCCAGCAGAATGAGGTCGCGGTTGGAGGAAAGATACCCGGCGAAGAATATAGCCAGGGTGATCTTGGCGATCTCACCCGGCTGGAACGTCATGGGACCCACCCGGATCCAGACCCGGGCGCCCAGGATTTCGCCGGCCGAGATGCCGGGCACCAGCGGAAGAATCAGCAGGAGCGCGCTCACAGCCAGCGAGATGTAGGTGAAACGGCGGAGCACCCGGTGGTCCTTGAGGAACCAGATCACGCCAACGGCCACTGCCATGGCGATCAGGGTCCAACGCAACTGGTTGTTGCCGGTGTCCTCCCCGGGGGCGTCAAGGCGGTGGATCATGGCAAGACCCAGACCATTGAGTGCAACCACCAAAGGAAGTATTACCGGATCGGCATATTTTGCCCGGATCCGCAGGACTACGTGGAAGACCAGGGCGGCCACCGCGAGGAGGCTGGACTGGAACCAGAAATCGGAGTCGAACGCCTTCGCCTGGTCAACGCCCACCAGCATGTTGGCGCCGATGCCCACAGACAGGGCGAGGACCAGCAGCAACAGTTCCACGTTGCGCCGGGGCTTGGGGATGGTGCTGAGCTGGCTCACTGGCCCCCCTCACAGACGGTAGTGGGGGTGGGCGAGGCGGCAGGGGCCGGCGCTGCCGCAGGAGCGGATGGGTTCGGCAACGGGGCAGGTGCGGTGGGTGTTGCAGCCTGCGCAGTTGTTGGGGCCGGAGTGGGCGAGGGGGTCAAGCACTCGTCCGGCGGAGCAATGGTGCCGGTGCCTTCAAGATTCTTCACAATCCGCTGGGCGTCGTAGAGGTCACGCGCGGGAACTGTCTGCCGGACGCGCTGCTGGGAGAACTGGGGCAAGGAATCCATCCGGATCTCTGTTACGGCTTCGAGGGTTGAAAGCTGGAGGGGACCAAGCCGCTGCGACACACCGTTGTAGATGGCCACACGGGAATCGTATTCCCCGATGTAGTAGCGGGTCTGGGTCCAGGCGTAGCCGAGCCAGAGGCCCACGGTCAGCACCACCAGCACGGACGCGGCGATGGACATGGTGACCCAGCGGCGGGGTTTGGGCCGCCCCAGGACGTCATCCGCCTCCGCAACGGGCGCGTCGGCCTTGTGTGTCAGGACGGTGGCGGCCCGGCGTGCCACGGTGCGGCCGGCGATGGTGGGAATGGAGCCGGACTCGGCAGCAGTGGCCGCAGCACCGACAAGTTCGTGCGGGCGCGATGCGAGTTCCTGCCGCAGGACTTCGGCCGAAAGGTGCTCGCCGAGATGGGGGTCGGTGGAAGGCGGGGGTTCCGCGGCAACTGGCTTTTCGGGGGGTTTGTCGGCGGCGGGCATTTTGTCGTCGGCCGCCTCGGGGTCCGGTGAAGCGCTGGCCGCGCCGCCGTCCGCGACGGGGGCTTCGGTGAGCAGCTGTGAAGGGATGATGTCGACGGCGGCGGTACTGACGTCGTCGGACGTTTCCTCGGTGATTTCCACCATGACCACGGTGACGTTGTCCGGTGAGCCGGCTTCCAGCGTCAGGTTAACCAGGGTTTCGACGCACTCACGCAGGTCTTTTGTCTCGCGGACGGTCCGCTCCACCACATGTCCGGCCACATAGTTGAGCCCGTCCGAGCACAGGAGCCAGCGTTCCCCGGGCTTGACGTCCAGGGTGTCCAGATCCAGCTCGGGGCTGGCGTCGACGTCGCCCAGGACGCGCATGAGGACGTTTTTGTGCGGGTGGGTTTCGGCCTCTTCGGGCCGGAGCCGGCCCTCATCGATCAGCCGCTGGACGAACGTGTGGTCCACGCTGACCTGTTCAAACTCGCCATCACGCAGGCGGTACGCCCGGGAGTCGCCGATATGCGCGAAGTGCAGCTTGCCCTCGGCGAGCAGCAGGGATGTGACGGTGGTGCCCATGCCGGCGAGCTTGGGGTTGATGTGCACCAGCTCGGATAGCAGGGAGTTGGCCGTCTGGATCTCGTCGGCGAGGACCGTGCCGGCGTCGCCGTCGTAGTCGCCGTGGTCCAGGTGCAGCATGTCCAGCACGGTGGCGGCGGAGGCAACATCTCCGCCTGCGTGGCCACCCATGCCGTCCGCGACCACTGCCAAATGGCGGCCGACGTACGCCGAGTCATCATTCTTGGCCCGGATGCGTCCCACATCCGAGCGCGCGGCATAGCGCATGATGAGGGGCCGCTGGACGGGTGTGGCCCCGCCGGCGGGAATGTCAGCGGCCATGGCTACGGCCTCAATTCGATGACCGTCTTGCCGATCCTCACGGGTACACCAAGCTCAACGGGCAGAGCCCGGGTAAGTTGCTGGTCGGCCAGGTAGGTGCCGTTGGTGGAGCCAAGGTCCTCGATGAACCAGCGGCTGCCTTGCGGGAACAACCGCGCGTGGCGGCCGGAGGCGTAGTCGTCCTCAAGTACCAGTGTGGCTTCCTGGGCGCGGCCCAACAGGATGGGGCTGGCGGCCAGCGGGATGGTGGTTCCCTTGAGCGGGCCTTCGGTGACCACCAGTTGGTGGGCCTGCTGCTTGAGCGGCTGCGGCGGAGCCTCGGCCAGTTCCGGGTTTTTGCGGACCTGACGGGCGGTGGGGGTGCCGGCGGCGGCTTTGCGGCCCACCATCAGGTCCCGGCGCATGGCCGAAACGATGCTGAAGATGAGGACCCAGAGCAGGATCAGGAACCCAAACCGCAGGGCAGTGATGGTCAGGTCGCTCATGGGCGGCCCCCAGGGTTGGCGGGAAGCAGGCGGAAGATGATCTTTGTCCGTCCCATTGTGATGGTGGAGCCGTCGGTCAGTTCGGTGCTGCCTGCCAGTTTATGGCCGTTGACATAGCTGCCGTTAGTGGAGCCGAGGTCCACAGCGCTGGTGACGCCGCTGGCGGTGCGGATCTCGAGGTGGCGGCGCGAGACGCCGGTGTCGTCAATCAGGATGTCGGCCTCGGAGGACCGGCCCAGGACGATGGAGGGGGCATTGAGGGAGTAGCGCTGGCCGTCGATGTCCAGGACGGGCTGCAGCCGTACGGGCGGGCGGCTGGGGGCTGCCGGCAGGTTGGGCCTGGCCGAGGAGACTCCGGGGCCGGCTTTGGACTTCTCAGTGGAGGAGACGATTTCGAAGTCCCCAGCGCGCAGCTCCTCGGAACGGCGGAAAGAGATCCGCACCGAGCCCTGCAGGGTGTAGCCCTGGCTGCGGACGTGGTTGATGACGACGTCGCAGAGTTCTTCGGCCAGCGGCGTGCCCCAGTCCTGTGCCCTCCTGAAGTCGTCGTCACTGAGTTGGACGTCGAAGACATTGGGGGCCAGTGTGCGGCCGGCGGCGATGGTGAGGGCTTTGTTGTCCACCTCGCGGCGGAGCCGGCTGGCGATTTCCACAGGTTCAACCTGGGCGCGCGAACCGGTGGAGAAGACACCGCGGACGGCTTTTTCGATGCCGCGCTCGACCTTGTCCAGCAATCCCATGGTCCTTCTCCTTTCCCCCCGACTGCGGGGCAGTTTTCGTTCCAGAACTCAGCCAACAATGCAGTTCAGGACCCAGCGGCCTGCCTGGCAATGGCAGGCACTACTACATCAGATACTACTGGGCAGGCCTGTGAATGACCTTAATCCACGACGGCCGGGCCCCCGGAAAAGTTCGCTAGGGGTTCCCTGCCGGCCCCCTCCCGGCGGGGAATTTGACCCCTCCCGAGGCTCAATTGGTGTTTTGCCGCCGATGTCCGTTATGCTTGATCTCGCTGCTTTTACAAGGTTGCGGATCCGGGAAACCGGCCGTAATTCATGGAAAAGAAGTTGCGCGCGAGTGGCGGAACGGCAGACGCGCTGGCTTCAGGTGCCAGTGTCCGAAAGGGCGTGGGGGTTCAAATCCCCCCTCGCGCACGCAATCAAGGAAACCCCGGTCTTCGGACCGGGGTTCCTTTCTTTAACGCTTGGGCGGTCCTTAACGCTGGGCCGGCCGAATCCGGCATGCCGCGGGCGTAACTGTGGGTATAGCATGCGAGTGACACCCGCTGGATCATGCGGCCGGAGGACTGCTCATGCTGACATTGGACGCAATTGATCTGGAAATGCTGCAACTCGCCCTCGATTCCCCGTCCGACTGGGATTCCAGGTACTGGTTCGACCCCCGCACGGGAGAGACCAACCTCTGGCTAAGGGACTCGCTTGACGAAGCCGAAGAGTCCGAGGAAGATCTCGAAGCAGCTGGCGCCATCGTGGTGGAACCGATTAGACCGTATGAGGCCTACCGCGACATGGAATTGTTCATTGCGGATGTGCGGGATGAACGCGCCAAGGACCTGCTCTGGCGCGCAATAGACGGCAAGGGAGCATTCCGGCGTTTCAGGAACACGCTCACAGAGTTCCCCGAGCTTCAGACCCTATGGTTCTCATTCCATGACCGAGCCATGCGGCGGCGCGCCATAGAGTGGCTGGCGGAATCTGGTGTGGTGGAACAGGATGAGGCTGAGAACGCCCTGCGCCTACTTCCGTAACGCCCCGAAGCCCGCAATGAGGGCCTCAAGCCCCAGGCTGAACGCCACGTCCGCAGGTTTCTCGTGCCCCTGCGCGGCCAGGCTCCGGACTGCTCCCGTGAAGCTCGGCGTCGACTCCGCCATGCTGCCGGATTCGAAAATGTCGGCGGGGGCCGTGACGTCGTAGGCGGATCCGAAGATGAAGGATTCCAGGGCCACGATGGCGGACACGATCCGCTCCTCCGGGAATCCGGCCGCCCGGAATCCGGCGCTGACGGTCTCATACATGGCGAGGGTCTGCGGGGCGTCAGTCACGGGAAGTACTGCGATGACGGGAATCAGGGGAGTGTGCTCCGCGAAGACGTCCCGGTAACTCCAGGCCCATTTCCGCACCGCGGACTCCCAGGGTTCCGCCGCGAACGCGGTCACGTCCACCAGGGCAGTCAGGTGGTCTTCCACGAGGAGGAGCACGTCCCGCTTCGATTCCACATGGTTATAAAGGGCCGACGGCGCCACGTGAAGTGAGCGGGCCAGTGCGGCCATGGTGAGACCGTCGTAGCCGTTCTTGCCGATCAGCCGCAGGGCTGCTGCCGTGATGCCCGCCTGGTCCAGGACAGCCGCGGCGGGCCGCCCCACGCGGCGCCGTGCCGCACCGGTTTGCGGCACGGGTTCGCGTTCCGTGGCAGTTCGTGAAGCGGCTGGTGATGCCGGCATTGCTGGCCTTTCTGCGGGCAGATGTCTCCAGCATTATTCCACCCGGTTCTTCCTCGCGGACGGCAAAACGGCTATAGTTCTAATAAATGAATGGCATTCATTTAGTGGTTCGTGTCACTCGACCGGCCACAGAGAGGACATCATGCTGAATCTTGACCGTGACGTTGTGATCGTTGGCGCCGGACCCTCCGGGCTCACCGCTGCCCGCGAGCTGAAGAAGGCCGGGCTCAGCGTGGCAGTGCTGGAGGCACGGGACCGCGTGGGCGGCCGAACCTGGACCGACACCGTTGACGGGGCCATGCTGGAAATCGGTGGCCAGTGGGTCTCCCCGGATCAGACCGTACTGCTGGAGCTCCTGGACGAGCTCGGCCTGAAGACATACTCCCGCTACCGGGAGGGCGAGTCCGTCTACGTCGGCGCCGACGGAAAGAAAACCCGCTACACAGGTGATTCCTTCCCGGTGAGCGCAGCCACCGGGGCGGAAATGGACAAGCTGATCGGCATTCTGGACGGCCTCGCCGCGGAAATCGGCGCCACCGAGCCGTGGGCCCATCCCAAGGCCCGTGAACTGGACACCGTCTCCTTCCACCACTGGCTGCGCGCCAATTCGGCCGACGAGGAAGCCTGCAACAACATTGGCCTGTTCATCGCCGGGGGCATGCTCACCAAGCCCGCACACGCCTTCTCGGCACTGCAGGCGGTCCTGATGGCAGCCTCCGCCGGGTCCTTCAGCCACCTCACGGACGAGGACTTCATCCTGGACAAGCGGGTCATCGGCGGGATGCAGCAGGTGTCCCTGCTGCAGGCAGCGGAACTGGGTGCCGACGTCGTACTTAACAGTCCGGTGCGCACCGTCCACTGGGACGATGACGGTGAAGGCGGGCACCGCGTCAGTGTTGTTTCGGAGCGTGCCACCGTGAATGCGCGGTTTGTGATTATGGCTGTGCCGCCGAACCTCTACTCGCGCGTCTCGTTTGATCCACCCCTTCCGCGGCGGCAGCACCAGATGCACCAGCACCAGTCGCTGGGCCTGGTGATCAAGGTCCACGCCGTCTACAGCACGCCGTTCTGGCGTGAAGACGGACTCTCCGGCACTGGCTTCGGCGCCGGGTCGCTGGTCCAGGAGGTCTACGACAATACGAACCACGGTGATTCGCGCGGAACGCTGGTGGGCTTCATCTCGGACGAAAAGGCCGACGCCGTCTTCGAGTTGAGTGCCGCCGAACGGAAGCGCGTGGTGCTGGAGTCCATTGCCGGCTTCCTGGGGGATAAGGCCCTGGCACCAGGGGTCTACTACGAATCCGACTGGGGCTCCGAGGAATGGACCCGGGGCGCGTACGCAGCCAGCTACGATCTGGGCGGCCTGCACCGTTACGGCAAGGACCAGCACACCCCCGTTGGCCCGATCTACTGGTGCTCCTCAGACCTCGCCGCCGAGGGCTACCAGCACGTTGACGGAGCCGTCCGCATGGGCCAGCGCACGGCGGCGCGCATCGCGGCTGCGGCGGGTATTGCAGCCAATGCGGGCGCCTCCGGTGCGGAACATATGGCCGCGGCCGCCGTCGACTGAGCGCACCAGCACCAGCACCAGCAACAGCTCCAACCTATTCAGCGTCGAATGAACTACGAGAGGCAAGGCCATGAGTCCCAAAGAAGTGACAGCAGAGACAGCCAGCGGCGTGGACAATGGCCTTGCTGAAAAAGGCCTGAGCGGCAAGGGCCTGAAGGCCGGAGCGGTGGGGCTGGTGGGCGCCGTCGTTATCGGTGTTTCCTGCATCGCGCCGGCGTACACGCTGACTGCGGCGCTGGGGCCAACGGTATCGGAGGTGGGGGTGCAGCTGCCGGCGGTTTTCCTGGTGGGCTTTATCCCCATGATTCTGGTCGCGTTCGGCTACCGCGAGCTGAACAATGCCATGCCCGACGCCGGCACTTCGTTCACGTGGGCATCGCGCGCCTTTGGTCCGTGGATCGGCTGGATGGGTGGCTGGGGTCTGATTGCGGCCACCATCATTGTGCTGTCCAACCTGGCGGCCGTCGCCGTCGACTTCTTCTATCTCATGCTGGCCCAGCTGTTCGGGAACCCGGAACTGGGCGAGCTGAGCAAGAACCTGCCGCTGAACATCGCCACCACCCTGGTGTTCATCGCCCTGGCTTGCTGGATTTCCTATCGGGGCATGGAAGCCACCAAGGGCGTGCAGTATGTACTGGTGGCGTTCCAGCTGCTGGTGCTGGGCTGGTTTGCCGTTGCCGCCTTCAGCCACGTGGCCAACGGCTCGGCGTTTGATGCGACCGCCATTTCGCCGGACTGGTTTAACCCGTTCGCGGTCGGATCCTTCTCAGCCTTTGCTGCCGGGGTTTCCCTCTCCATCTTCATCTATTGGGGCTGGGACGTCACGCTGACCATGAACGAGGAAACCAAAAATCCGCAGAAGACTCCGGGGCGGGCGGCAACCGTCACCGTGGTGGTGATCGTCGCGATCTACATGACCGTTGCGCTGGCCACCCTGTCCTTTGCGGGCGTGGGCGAAACCGGCCTGGGCGCCGGGAATCCGGACAACCAGTCGAGCATCTTTGCCGTCCTCTCCGGGCCGGTGATGGGACCGTTCGCCATCCTGATGTCCCTCGCCATCCTGAGCAGTTCGGCCGCCTCGCTGCAGTCCACGTTTGTGTCGCCGGCGCGGACCATGCTGTCGATGGGTCACTACAAGGCACTCCCGGGCCGCTTCGGCAAGGTCAGCCCGCGCTTCAAGTCCCCGAGCTACGCCACGATCGCCGCGGGCGTTGCCGCCGCAGCCTTCTACGTCATCACCCGGACCACCTCGGAAAACGCGCTCTGGGACACCATCACGGCGCTGGGCATGATGATCTGCTTCTACTACGGCATCACAGCCCTGGCATGCGTCTGGTTCTTCCGGGCCCAGGCGTTCAGCAATGGCCGCGCCTTCTTTTTCAAGTTCCTGGCGCCGCTGCTGGGCGGAGTCATCCTGCTGGTGATGTTCTTCAAGACCGCCGCCGATTCCATGGACCCCGGGTACGGCTCCGGATCATCGGTGGGCGGGCTGGGGATGGTGTTCATCCTGGGCATGGGCGTGATCCTGCTGGGCGTGGTGATCATGCTGGTGATGTCCAGGCTGCGGCCCGAGTTCTTCAACGGGCAGGTGCTGGCCCGCGGCCGCGAGGAGCGCTGAGTGCGGGCGGTGCTAAGCGGGCGGGCGTACCGAAGCCTTGAACCGCCGTCGGGAATTTGCGAGGTGGCTGCGCATGGCGGCCGAGGCGGCGGTCTCATCGCCGTCGGCGATGGCGGCAGCGATGGACCGGTGCTCGTGCACCACCTGGTCAAAGTGGTCCCGTGCGTAATGTTCGACGCCGGTGAGCAGCCGGGTGCGCGGCATCGCGATCATCGTCTGGCCCAGGGCGGCCAGGCAATCTGAGTAGAAAGGGTTGCCGGAGGCGGCCGCGATGGCGCGGTGGAACTCGAAGTCGGCCTTCATGGCGTGGCCGGGGTGGTCGGCGCTGGCGGCGAACTGTTCCAGGGCAGCACTGACGGCCCTTAGCCGGCGGTCTGAGTGGTTGCGGGCGGCTAGGGCCGCAGCTTCGGTCTCGACGCCCAGCCGGAATTCCAGCAGGTGGAGGCGGTCTTCGATGCTGGCGACGGGTCGGCTGCCTGGGACTGGCTGGGGGCCCTCGTCGGGCGGGGTCAGCGCGAAGCTTCCCCGCCCGCGTTCGGTTTCCACCAGCCCTTCGGCCTGGAGGCGCGTCAGTGCCGAGCGCACCACAGTGCGGCTGACGCCGAAGTCGACCATCAGCGCGTTTTCGCTGGGAAGCTTGTCGCCGGGCTGGATGACGCCGTCCACGATGCGGGTGCGAAGGTCGGCGGCGAGGTCCGCGGTCAGGTTCCGGCTCATGCGTTCAAGGTTACGCGCCGAACTCCACGGACTCGGTGGTCCAGGCGCGGGCCTGGTCACTGAGGGTCACGCCCAGGCCGGGACGGTCCGGGACCAGCATGCGGCCGTTTTTGGTTTCGAGGCGCTCGTTGAACAGCGGGTCAAGCCAGTCGAAGTGCTCCACCCACGGTTCCCGCGGGTACGCCGCGGCGAGGTGCAGGTGGATCTCCATGGCAAAGTGCGGCGCCAGGCCAAGCCCGCGTTCGTCCGCGAGGGCGGCGAGGCGCAGGAACTGCGTGATGCCGCCGACGCGGGGTGCGTCCGGCTGGATGATGTCGCAGCCGTTGGCGGTGATGAGGCCCTTGTGCTCGGCCACGGACGCCAGCATCTCGCCGGTGGCGATGGGGGTGTCCAGGACGTTGGCCAGGTGCGCGTGGCCCTCAAAGTCGTAGGCATCCAGCGGCTCTTCGATCCAGATGAGGTTGTACTGCTCCAGCTGGCGGCCCATGCGCAGGGCGGTGGCCCGGTCCCACTGCTGGTTGGCGTCCACCATCAGGGGAACATCCCAGCCGATGTGTTCGCGGATGCCGGCCACGCGGCGCAGGTCTTCGGCGGAATCGGGCAGGCCGACCTTGATCTTTATGCCGCCGATGCCTTCGTCCAGGAGTACGGTGGCGCGGTCCTTGACCTCTTCCAGGGAGGCGTTGAGGAAGCCGCCGGAGGTGTTGTACGTCTGGACGGAGTCCCGGTAAGCGCCCAGGAATTTGGCCAGCGAGAGGCCGGCGCGCTTGGCCTTGAGGTCGTAGAGCGCGATGTCGATCGCGGCCAGGGCCTGGGTGGCCACACCCGAGCGGCCCACGGAGGCGCCGGCCCAGAGCAGCTTGGTGTAGATCTTGCCGATGTCGTTGGGGTCCTCGCCGAGGAGTCCCTGCGCGACCTCCTTGGCGTGGGCGTACTGGGCGGGGCCGCCGGCGCGCTTGGAGTAGCTGAATCCGATGCCGCTGTGGCCCAGTTCCGTGGTGATCTCCGCGAAAAGGAACACCACTTCGGTCATGGGCTTCTGGCGGCCGGTGAACACCTTGGCGTCGCTGATGGGGACGGCGAGCGGCAGCCGCGCAGTGGAAAGCTTGACGTGCCGGATGACATCGACGGTACTCATGGTTGCTCCTCAAAGCAGGCTGTCCGGGCTGCATTGCCCTCTACTTAGAGCACAAGTATCAAACTTGTATCACAAGCATGTCGGCCACCTGCACTGTCACGGTGTGCGGCGCGCGCCTTCGGCAGTCCGGTCAGGATGCAGAATGGAAAACGGGCCCGTCTGTGGTTGTTGGCGGCGGTCCGCGAGCCATGCGTCCAGTTCCGTGGCGGGAACGGGCTTTGACATGAAGAAGCCTTGTGCCACGTCGCAGCCATAGTCGCCGAGGGCGCGGTATGCGTCTGCGTTTTCCACGCCTTCGGCGGTCATGCCGAGTCCGAGGCTGTGGGCCAAGTCAATGGTTGAAACTACCAGAGCCATGGCGCGGGAGTCTTCGGTCATGGACAGGATAAACGACTTGTCGAGTTTGAGTTCGTCGATGGGGAGTTCCCGCAGGTAGGACAGGGAGCTGTAGCCTTTGCCGAAGTCGTCGACGGCGATCCGGACGCCCATGTCGCGCAGCGTGGCCAACACCCTGCAGGCGCGGTCGCGGTCAGCCACCAACAGGTCTTCCGTGATCTCCACTACGAGGACGGAGGGTGATAATCCGCGTGCGGAGGCCATCGCGTCAATCTGGGCCGGCAAGCCCGAGTCGATGATCGAAGGTGCGGAGAGGTTCACTGCCACGGTCAGCGGCTGGCCCTCTGCCGCCCAGGCTGCCGCTTGGTCCATGGCCTTGCCCAGGACGACGCCCGTCAGGCCCGGCATGAGTCCGGCTTCCAAGAACCGTTGAAGAAAATCATCGGGCTCCAGAAGCCCCAAGTCCGGATGCTGCCAGCGGACGAGGGCCTCCACGCCGCGGACGTCCCCCGTGTCGAGATCGATCTTTGGCTGGAAGTGCAGGAGCAGCTGGTCCTCACTCAAAGCGTCCTTCAGCGTCTGCAGGGGGTGGGCCTGCGTTAGGCCGGAGGTGACCTCGCCGCCGTCGTAAACGAAGTGGCCGCTATGCATCGACTTGGCCTTGTACATCGCCATGTCAGCCCGACGCAGCAACATCGTCAAATCCTGCCCTTGGTCCGGGTGACACGAAATGCCAATGCTGGCATTGACGTGCACCGTGACACCGCCCAGATCATACGGTTCGGCCAGCGCCGCCCTCAACTTCACGGCCACAGCCCGTGCCTCGTCAACACCGCAGTTATCGACATGAATGACGAATTCGTCGCCTCCCATTCGCGCCAGCAGGTCAGCAGACCGAAGCTGCCCGGACAGACGCCCGGCGACCTGGGTGAGGAGTGTGTCGCCCACGTCGTGGCCGAGGCTGTCGTTTATCTCCTTGAACTTGTCGAGGTCCAGCAGAAGCACCGCACTACGGCGTCGCCCGCTTGAGGCAAGACGGCTCGGCACCTCCGTGTAGAGGGCCCGCCGGTTCGGAAGCCCGGTCAGCTCATCAGTTCGAGCCTGATGCCGCATGTCGGCCAGCCGGATCCGCTGCCGGAAAACCAGCGGCAGCGCCGCCAGCGCCAGAGTCAAGCTGGCCAAGACAACAGCGACCAGGACCACGCGCACCTGCGTTCCCAAAATCAAAACAAACAGACTCGCTACAGTCGCCAGGGCAGGAACAGACTGGGACGGAACCGCCAAGGTCTCCCTGCCCAACGGCTCATTGCGGCCCTGCATAACAACCCAGGCGCCGATCACGGCGAGGCCCAGCGCCCATGAAGCGTCTAGGGGGGTTCCGACGACATAGACACTGTTTAACTCCAGCAGTGCATAGACGATGTCGGCGCCGGTAAAGGTGAGCAGTCCCAGGACCAACAGGGCCCATCCCCGTCCGATGCTGCGTCCTGTGGTGGCTGCGATCCCAATCACCGCAGCCACCAGAAGGAGATCCAACAGGGGATAGGCGGCGCCGAGAGCCATGGCCAGGGAACGCGGGCCGTCGAGGACCGCGCTGAGGATGGGATCCAGAACCACCGCGAGAACGGCTGAAGCCCCCAGGGCCCCGACGACGGCGTCGAGGACGACGGGCCATGTCATGTCTGGCAGGCGACGCCGTATGACCACGGCCAGGGTGGCCAGCATGAACACATAGAAGCCCGTGTAGCCCACGTCGGCAGGGGAGGGCAAGGGCACATCCGCGCCGCCAGCAGACATTAGGACGTAATAAGTATCCCCCGCAGCCGTGCAGGATATTGCCCCTGCTGCGAGGATCATCTCCAGTCGCCTACGATTCGTGCGGTGAACCACCAGCCATCCGACCGCTGCGGGAACCCAGACCGTGAGCAGGGCAAGGAATCCGTCCACGAACGGGCTGAAGTCCTCACCCGGGCGAAGAGCAAGACCGACTGAATACACCCCGGCCACTGTCACGAGCCCGAGGCTCCACCACCGGGAACGACGCACGTCGATCCCGGTGACACCCGACCGACCAACGGGCTGTTCGGTAGTCATGTGATCTCCATCTAATTTGTCGCTTGTCGTCGCTATTCGAGGACAGGATTCGATCGCCGGAAATGAAGTCAATCGAGGGTTTGGGTCCACTATGCGGTAACAACGACGGAGGTCAACGCAACGACGCGCTGAACCATTCAGGGCCACTCGTCGGTCCCGCTTTTGGACGTCCGGTGGGAGCTGGAAGATCTGCCCCGTGGCTATCCCACCAGCCAGGCGACGGCCAGGAGCGCCCCCACGCTCAGCACGGTGGTGCACAGGATGACGTCGCGGGCCACCGTCATGCCGCGGCCATAGGGGGAGGCAAATAGGAACACGTTCTGGGCCGTGGGAAGTGACGCCATGATCACGCTGGCGAGGAGATGCTGTCCTTCCAGCCCGAAGACGAAGCGGCCAAGAACCCACACAATGAGCGGCATCCCTGCGACCTTGAGGAAGGTTGCCACGAGGGTTTCGGTCCGGCCGTCGTCCTTCTGCAGGGGGGGGGCACGGCCGGCGAGGGACAGGCCGAAGGCCAGTAGGACCATGGGCACGGCCCCGCCGGCCAGCATGTCGATCGGCCTCTGCAGCAGGTCCGGCGCGGTCCAGCCTGTCAGGGCGACCGCCACACCCAGCGCGGAGGCGATGATCATGGGATTGCCGAACGGCTGCAGCAGCATTCTCTTCCACGAGATTTTGGACCCGGAGACCAGCCCCAGGACGGTCAGGTAGAACGGCGCCATCACCAGGAGCTGGACCACGAGCACGGGCGCCACGTGCTGCGCCGTCCCCACGGCGTACAGGGGCATCGGTTCCCAGGGCGGCACGGATGTCACTGCCGGCAACCACCGTGAACAGCAGCGCCGGGTTGGTGACGTGGTAGGCGGTGCGGGTCAGCGCACCCTGGACCTCCGGCCCCAGGATCCGCAGCCGGGCGGCGAAATAGCCCACGGCAATGACGACGGAGACGATCAGGATTCCGAAAACAACGCCGCCCACAGTGCGCCCTTCTATTTAGCTGTTGGAAGTTCCGCACGGCCCGGCCTTGCGCTCAAAGCCGGAAACTCCGACGCCTAAATACCGTAGGCTACGGCGCGGCTTTCAGCGCGGCGAGGACGGCCGGCAGCAGCACGTCATTGCGGCCCCAGACCGGATCCAGGATTTCCACATACCAGGAGTCGGCGAGCAGGAGGGCCAGCGTTTCGTTGGTCTCCTCCGCCCAGTCCTGGATCTGCTCTTCCTGCACCGGAGTCTCGCTGGAGCCGAGGACGGTAACTACCTCGTCGCCGTCGAGCGTTACCGGGATTGCGGCGCTGCTGGCCTCGCCCGGGGCATGCGCAACAGTCACCAGCTCGGTCCGGGTGGAGAGGGCCAGGAGGTCCACGGCCGCCTCTGCACTGCAGAAGCCGGTGACGTACTGCCGCTGGGCGGAGTTGTCGGTCCGCAGGCCGGGCTGGGACTCCTTGGTGAACAGCCCGTTCCTGTTGAGGGCGGCAAGCTCGGTGGCGATCGGTTCTGTTTCGTCGTCGTAGCCGACCGTAAAGGTGGCGGCCTGGTATTCGCTATGGCCCTCCAGCCACCGCGCAGTCAGTTCCCCCGCAGCTTCCAGGGTGATGGCCTGCCGCCATGCCCCCTTATCCTCCAGGCGCCTGCCGAACTGGTCACGGATTTCCGCTTCTGTGGGTTCCATCCTCGGATGCTACGGCGCCCCGCCGCCGGACTCCAGTGGCGGCGACACAGCAGTTAACGTCCGCCGGCGGTGATTCCGGCAGGGATCCCGGCAGCACGTTCCGCCGCGGCGAGGGCAACGCCAAAGCGGACGACGGCGGGAGCGTACCCTTGGTGCGGCACCGCCCGCAGCTGCTCTGCCTCCTTCATGGCGCGGATCAGCGCAGACGTCTCGGGCAGCCGGACGTCCGTCATGGCGGGGTAGTCGATGCAGCTTGCAGGGTCCAGTTCGTAGCGGCTCCACCGGGCCAGGAGTGCGTCATGTTCAGCCTGCGCCGCAGTGTGAACGGGCCGGTCGAGTCGCAGCTGCCGGCGGCGTTCCTGCAACGCCAGGATCTGGGGGCTGCCCCGGTAGGCGGCCACGCCCGCCCCTGCGCCCAGCGCGGCGAGGACCACACCAAACCAGGGTGACGCGAGTGTGGGAATAAGGATCGCCGGAAGTGCCACGGCAGAGCCCATAAACACGTCCCAGAACACGGGGTCCGGGGCGCGGAGGGCAGGGTCCGGCGTCGAATGCCGGCGGACAGCCAGGACGGTGGCAGCCACCGCGCACACCAGCACTGCACCCCAGAAACTCAGCTGCAGCGCTCCAAACAGGACGGATTCTGCAAATGCCGGCACTGCGGCACCTCCCCGCGTCAGGCCCGGCCCAGGATTCCGGGTTGCTCCTTCCATTGCATCCCCTCCGGGCACCGGGGTCAATGGCTGGACCGGCTGCACGGGCGCGGTTTCCGGACTGGAGGTTTCCGCACCTGCTGCGGGCCGGTAGCTTGGGACCATGAGACTGAAAATGTGCAGCATCCATGTCCAGGATCCGGCCGCCGCCCACACGTTCTACACCGGGACCCTCGGGTTCGAGACACTCATGGTGATGCCTGAGCACAACCTCTTCATCATCAAGGATCCGGGCTCTGACGCCGCTTCGGTGGGTCTGCTGCTGGAGCCCAGCGACAATCCGATCGGTGCGAACTACATGAACGCACTGCACGACGCCGGGCTCGCGGCCATCACCTTCGGGGTTCCGGATGTGCAGGCCGAGTACGACCGGCTGGTGGCTGCCGGCGTGAAATTCCAGGGCGAGCCGTCAGAGGATCCGTCCGGGATCAGTGCAGTCTTCGACGACGGTTGCGGCAACTTCGTGCAGCTGCACCAGGACTGACGTTCCCGCGGGACTGACTTTCCCGGGCTGGCCCCCTCGCCAGGAACAGCTTCCCGCCAGGAACAACAGAGGCTTGTCCGTGGATCCGAATCGTCAAGGTTCGGATCCACGGACAAGCCTCTGAAAAGCGCAGGGCAACTCGGCCAGCGCAGGGCAACTCGGAAAGCGGAGGCTACACAGCCTGTTCGCGGGCCTTCTTGGCGTCCTTCTTGGCAGCCTCGTCCTTAACCCGCTGGGCTTCGGTGCGGACGGCGGCGTGGGTGGAGCGCTCGGTGACCAGCCATGCCGGGGGAGCCTGCAGCAGCGCGGTGATTTCCGCCGTCGTCAGCGCTTCCTCAACACCGCCGCGGGCCAGGCCGCTGATGGAGACGTTCAGCTTCTGGGCCACCACCGGGCGGGGATGCGGGCCGTTGCGGCGGAGTTCCGCGAGCCACTCCGGCGGGTTGGCCTGGAGTTCGGCGAAATCGGCGCGGCTGATGGTTGAATCCTGGAACTCCTGCGGTGTTGCCGGCAGGTAGATGCCAAGCTTCTTGGCAACGGTGGCCGGCTTCATGGACTGGGAGTTTGCAGAGGTCATGGTTCAAGGGTATCTGGCTGCTTGCCCGTAGGGCACCACCTCAGGACCAGTCCCGCACCATCTCTGTACCAGTCCCACCTCATCTCAACAACAGGTCCGGCATCGCAAGGCGGCGCGGGCGGTACTGTGAAGACGTGCCCGCAAACAATGAATCCCCGCAGAACGCCAGCCCCAACGAATCGCCGGAGCAGGAGGCGCCCCGCGTGCTCCGCTTCGCCTATGTGGCCGGCGTGACCCCGGGCAAGTGGATCCGACGCTGGGAAGAGCGCGTGCTGGACATCCCGTTGGAGTCGTTTATGTCCGACGACGGCGCCCAGCTTTCGGTATTAAGTGACGGTTCCGCGGACCTCAGCTTTGTCCGGCTTCCGGTGGAGCGCGAGGGCCTCAACGTGATCCCCCTGTATGAGGAGCAGCCCGTGGTGGTGGCGCCCAAGGGGCACGAGATTTCAGTGTTTGAGGAAGTGGCCCTGGCCGACCTCGCGGCAGAGACTTTCGTGGACGTCGCCGGCATGGGTGGTCCGGAAGCAGCCATGCAGGTGGTGGCGTCCGGTGCGGGCCTGGTGATCCTGCCGATGTCCGTGGCCAGGCACTTCAACGTCAAGGACACCGTGGCCCGCAGGCTGACGGGTGCCCCGGTCACGGAGATCGCCCTGGCCTGGCCCAGCGACTCCACGGACGACATTATTGAGGAGTTCATCGGGATTGTCCGCGGCCGCACCGCGGCGAGCTCCCGGCAGCCCTCGGCCCAGCAGGAGAAGCCCAAGAAGGAGCCGAAGCCGGACAGGCGCGGCCCCGCGGTCAAGAAACCGAAGGTGGCCCAGCGTTACGCGCCGAATCCGGACAAGGGCCGCGGCAAAGGCTCACGCAAAAAGGGCAAGCGCTAGCAATTCGGCCGGCGGTGCCGGCCAAATTGCCGAAGCTGCTGGCAAGGCCGGCGCTGCCGCCAAAAGTCGGAACTAAGCCGAGCAGGCTTCCGTCAGTGCGGCGACTGACTCAGCCGGCACCTGGTCTCCGGCCTCGGCGATCTGGTCCAACGGCGTCGTAATTTCCGCGGGCACACCGGCAGCGTCCGCGGCGGACACCAGCCCGCCCAGCAATGCCTTGTCCTGTACGCTGACCAGCCCGTCCTCCACCACGGTGCAGACCTGCTTCTTGACCTCGTCCGAGGCTGCGGTTGCCACTTGGGAGGCGGCATCGTTCGCGGCGTTTTCAGCGACTTCCTGGACCGACCCGCAGGCGGAGAGCAGGAGCATCAGGGGGACGGCGGACAGGGCGGCAAGGCGGCGTTTCATCACTTCAGCCTAACCGACCGCTGGGGTCGTGGTCCGCCGGCCGGCCCTGTGAAGGGACCACCCTGCTGTAACTTGATGTCACGCGGACGTGCCGCAAACGGAGGAAAGGCAACTCGCATGGGGAACAACAACGACCGGCGGCTGCCCCGGCTCGAAGACGTGGCAGCGCGGGCCAATGTTTCCCACCAGACAGTCTCGCGGGTGATCAACAACCATCCGAATGTCAGCGCGGCGACGCGGGGGCGCGTCGAGGCGGCGATTGCCGAGCTGGGCTACCGGCGCAACACGGCCGCGAGGAGCCTGGTGACCCGGCGCACCCAGACCATCGGCGTCCTCGCCTCCGAACTGGGACAGTATGGGCCGGCAAATACGCTGCTGGGCGTCCAGCAGGCCGCCCGGGAGGCGGGCTATTTCGTGAGCATCGCCGCGATCAAGGGGGCCGGGGCTGAGGCAATTTCCGATGCGGTGGGCCACCTGACGGACCAGGGTGCGGATGGATTGATTGTCATCGTGCCGCACGACGGGACGCTTGAGGTGCTGGAAGGCCTGAACCTGAATGTCCCGGTGATCGTAGTGGGTGAAGCCGGCCATGGGCAATTGTGCGGGGTGATGTTGGACCAGAAACTCGGAGCACGCCTGGCGGTGGCCCACCTGATTAGTCTTGGCCATCAGCGTATCGGCCATGTCTCGGGACCGCTGGACTGGATCGATGGCCAAGCCCGTGTTGACGGGTGGCGAGAGGAACTGGCGGAAGCCGGGCTCGGCGACGACCTCCTGGTCGAGGGCGACTGGAGCGCGGGCAGCGGGTACCGGATCGGGCAGCAGCTGGCAGAGCAGCGCAACGCCACGGCAGTGTTCGTCAGCAACGACCAGATGGCCCTGGGGCTCTTGCGGGCGTTCGGCGAGAAGGGCGTCCGCGTACCCGAGGATGTGTCCGTGATCGGCTTCGACGACCAGCCAGAATCCGCCTACTTTATGCCCCCGCTGACCACTGTCCGACAGGACTTCGAAGAACTCGGCAAACGCTGCATGGACCTGATGCGCGCCCAGGTCGAGGACGGCGCCGCCGGTGGCACCCTGGTGGTTGGCCCCGAGCTCGTGGTGCGCGCCAGCACCGCCGCCCGGCCGCGGATTACCTGAGGACCGGAGCCCCACTTGCGTAACGCGTCTGCATAATTTCCTTGACAGGTTCCTTGTTAGCGCTAACAATTGGAGGACTTCGCAATGCTGCGGAACGTATTGGAGGATTTGATGGACGTCTCAGTGGACGGAACCGAAAACTTTGTCATAGGCGTGGACTACGGCACCCTCTCCGGGCGGGCCGTGGTGGTCCGGGTCCGTGACGGCAAGGAACTCGGCAGCGGAGTTTTTGACTATCCGCATGCCGTGGTGACGGATGTCCTCCCGGCGGATGTCGCGGATGTAGCGGGCGCTGCGGGCGACGGCGCCGCCCGGCTTCCCGGGGAATGGGCGCTTCAGGTGCCCAATGACTACCGCGACGTCCTCCGCTACGCCGTCCCCGCCGCGATCGTCGACGCCGGGATCGACCCGGGCGCCGTCGTCGGCATAGCCACTGACTTCACGGCCTGCACCATGGTGCCGGTCAAGGCCGACGGCACCCCGCTCAATGAACTGCCCGGCTTTGCCAACCGCCCGCACGCCTACGTGAAGCTGTGGCGGCACCACGCCGCGCAGCCGCAGGCGGACCGGATCAACGTCCTGGCCGCCGAGCGCGGCGAAGCCTGGCTGCCGCGCTACGGAGGGCTCATTTCCTCCGAGTGGGAATTCGCCAAGGGCCTACAGCTGCTGGAGGAGGACCCCGAAGCCTACGCTGCGATGGACCACTGGGTGGAGGCCGCCGATTGGATCGTCTGGCAGCTTTGTGGCAGCTACGTGCGCAACGCCTGCACCGCCGGCTACAAAGGCATA
>NZ_JBSRZM010000021.1:0-83511 GCF_054057635.1 Arthrobacter sp. UYNi723 | reverse complement strand
TGCAGGACGATTTTCCTTGCCGATGTCGAGATGCGGGCGGGGATGGTGATGAGTTTGCGGCGGATGGTGCCGCTGCGCGCTTTGCCCATGTCGCTGCCGGTGAGGGTGCCGATGGCGCGCGAGAGGTTGAACGCGATGGTCCCTAACGGAACGATTTGAGAGCTCTATACGGGACACACATTACGGACGGGCCAGTACAAAATCGCGGTGCGTCTCAAGCCTCATGACTTGTCCCCTTGGTACCGTGGCATAACGGCAGCAAGGGGGATGAAGTGGGTAATTTTGAGACGTGCGTCTATGAATCAGGTTCGTGGTCGGACGATGAAGCTGCCGACGAGTGGCAGCTTCGAGTTTCCGTTCATGACAGCGATATTGCGACCGTGGACTACCGGCCCTCGGAGTGCGCCACGGTCCGTTTCTATTTAGGCTTCCAGCCCCGGGATTACTTCAAGGACCCTACTGCCAGCGACCCGGTCGATCTGAGGGCCGAAGCTGAGTGTTTTTCGGTCTGGGCATCTACTGTTGCAGGCCGGGACGTCCCTGCCGAGGAGCTGACGGCAATGATGGCCGCCGAGGACGTTGTCGAACCCGACGATGTCTTTGTGGAAGAGGCCGTGATCCGGCTCCTCACTCGTCTAGGTCTGGCATTACCTGATTACCATGAATGGCAAGCCGCCGGATTCCCCGCCCCCAGGTGCGAAACGCACCACCGCCCGGTGGCGTAACCCCGCCACCAAGTACGCCGCCGCCAAGTACACCGTCAAATCCCGGCAATACCAAAAACTGCGGTGACTTCTCCACATGGTCGGCCGCCCAGAACTGGTTCGACACGTACTACCCCTATTACGGAGACGTGGCCCAGCTTGACTCCGACGGCGACCGCATCGCGTGCGAGAGCCTTCCCGGCGCACCGTCACAAGCAACGAAAACTGGAAAGGAGCCCACCAGGCTGGTGGGCTCCTTTCCAGTTTTGCAATCGTCCCATTTCCTTGGTTCTATGGGGGTCCGAATCGCCTGTGGTGGACTGTGGCACAAGCTTGATCGCTTGATTGGTGGACGACGGGTTCTCTCCGTGTGTCGGTCAGGTGTTTGACGCCTGGGGGCTTGCCTAGTTTGGGAGCGAAATCCCCCATCCCGGACGTATACTGCCACTATCTATTCAGCACGATGAATCGCCAGGCCAGTCATGAAGCTTGAGCTCTCCACCGTTATCGACAGGCCCCCTACCGTGGTCTTTGACTTCTTCGCCGTGAATCACGTGCACAATCATCCACGTTGGGACCCGCACATGGAACTCGAGCAGGTAACCACGGGACCGGTTGGCGTCGGTACACGCATCAAACGTCGGAACACACGATTCGGGACACCGATCGAGGGCACGATGGATATTGTTGAGTTTGAGGCTGACCGGTCCTTCGGGGCCGAGATCGTTGATCAAACCCCTAATGGGCCAATGGAAATCCGTTCCCGAGCGACGTTGGAGCGCCTAGACGAGTCCGTCACCAAGCTGACTTTCCACTTGGACATTCCGGCCATGACTGCCCCACTGGATTCCAGCATGATCGAGGGCAGCCTCCGCAGGATCAAGGAACTCGTGGAGACTGAAACCTAGCTCGCTACTCCGAATTCCCGGCTACACGTGCACGTCGAGCCGGCGTGCTGCTTCTGAGATGGAGCCCGTAAGCGACGGGTATACCGAAAATATGCCGTCCGCTTCACGGTTCCTGGCATGTCTGGATTCGTCTGCCGATCGCTTGATTGGTGGACGACGGGTTCTCTCCGTGTGTCGGTCAGGTGTTCGCCGTTATGGCGCCCATGATTGGTATAGGAGATGACTATGCGAACTTTTCCGGTCCAGATGCCTTCTGGAATGCGCTACTGGACAGTGATCGGCGAAGACCTGCTGGTCATGTCTGTGGCGGATGCATATCTGCGGTATTTACGGTTCGGGCGTGATGCTGCCGAGTCGACCACAAAGAGTTATGCGGGCGCGGTCGCACTGTATCTGTCGTGGTGCGCGGCCACCGGGCAAGACTGGCGGGCCGCTGCGGCGAAGATGCCGGCGTTCGTGTTGTGGCTCCGCCACTCCCCGTCGCAGCCGGGGACAACGACCGGCGGTGCGGTCGTGCCTGCGGTCCGAGGACCGCAGCGGATCAACTGCGTGCTCGCGGGGGTACGGGGTTTTTTGGCCTTCGCGGTGGATCACGGGGACGCTCCGAGAGGGGTTCTTGGTCATCTTTATGAGCTTGCCAATAGCCGGGATCTGCCGGCTGAGGCGCGCGGCGAGGACGGCGTCTGGAGGCTGCGGATGAAGGCCCGGCACCGGGTTCCGGCTATCAGGTAACGGCCTGACCGGGCCAGCGATGACGCAGCTCTCGCGTTGCTGAGGGTATGCCTCTCCGCGCGTGACCGGCTGCTGGTGATGCTGCTCGCGCGGGCGGGGTTGCGTCGCGGCGAGCTGGTTGGACTCCGGCGCGAGGACGTTCATTTTTTGGTCGACTCATCGTCCTTGGGCTGTAGCTTCCCCGGATCTCACCTGCACGTGGTGCGGAGGCAGAACACCAACGGCGCGTGGGCAAAATCGCGGCACTCCCGGATCGTCCCGGTGGATTCACTGGTCGTGTATGCCCACGACCAGTACTTCACCGAGAGAGCCATGAATCCCGCGGCAGGTGAGAGCGATTTCGTGTTCGTGAACCTGTTCCGGGCACCTATCGGCGCGCCGATGACTCCCGCTGCGGTAAACGAATTGCTTGCCGGGGCCTCCCGCCGCGCGGGTCTGAATCCGGCCGTGCACCCGCATGCGCTGCGTCATGGGTTTGCCAGCAACGTCCTGGACGCCGGCGGGAGCATCGACGAGGTCCAAGAGCTACTCGGCCATGCCTCGATCAGCTCGAGCCAGGTGTATCTCCATCCGGCACCGGAACGGTTGCGCGCAGCGGTGGAGCGGGTAGCCCGGCCCACCACGACACCCGGGAACGTGACCAGGTGACCGCGGTGCCAGCCCGTGCTCTGGTCACGTCGACGCATGATGACCAGCTGGAAGCAGAACAGGCCAAGGACATCTGGGCGATGTCCCTGTTTGGCCACAGCGGGCGGCTGGACTTCACGGCGATCAGCCAACCCTGGTTACGCGAGGGTACGAAACGGTGGGCCATACACGACCTGATACGTCGTCGGGGCGAGGGCGCCACCACGGTGCTGAGAGCCCACGTGGCGGCATTGGCGGGGCTCTCAGAGAGCTTGCGCGCCCATCGAAGCGACCGCGGCCTGATCATCCGTGACCTCGGCCGCCCTGACATTGAGTTGTTTCTGCAGCGACTCGCCTACCTGGAGCATTGCGAGAAGATCACCGCGTTGTCCCGATCCCTGAGCTGTCGAAAGGCTCATCATGCGCTGCGTCAGATGCGGCTGCTCGGCCTGACCCGGGCCGGTGACCCGCTCAGCGGGCTGCCTGACGACTTCGCGTTCCGCCGCGAGGACATTCCCCGGCGCCCCGACCGGCAAACTCCAAACCGGTCGCTGCCTCCCGAGATCCTCACCCAGCTCTGCGATGCCCTGCCGCTGCTGCGTACGCGCGTGCCCAAAGGGTTGGCTGTTGCGATCGAGTTGCTCATCGACACAGGCCGCCGGCCCGGCGAGATCCTGAACCTGCCTTGGGACTGCATAGACCGCGACCACGACGAGAACTATGTCCTGGTCTACGACGACCTCAAGAACAACAGGCCGGGCCGGCGGCTTCCGATCACCCAGGCGACCGCCGAGCTAATCACCACCCAACAGAAAGCAATCCGGGAGCGGTTCCCCGACAGCAACCCGGCGTCCTTGGTTCTGCTGCCCTCTGACGAAGACCCGGACGGCCGGCGTCCGATGGCCCGGCATCGCATCGGCCGGGCCCACCGCGGCTGGATCGCTGCGCTGCCCTCTCCTCTCCGGCGCTCCGACGGCAGCAGCTACGACCTGACCACGATCACGCCCTACTCCTATCGACACACCTACGCGCAACGGCATGCCGACGCCGGCGTCGCGCTCGATGTACTCGCCGAGCTGATGGGCCACGAGCTGTTGAGCTCGACCCAGGCCTATTACCAGGTCGGAGAGAAACGCCGCCGTGCCGCGGTCGACCGGCTCGCTGACCACCGGTTCGACCGGCACGGCAACCACCTCTGGCGAGACGCCCAAGCTCTACTCGAAGACGAGCACGCGCGCCACACGCTCGGCCAGGTATCGGTGCCATACGGCAACTGTCACGAACCCTCTAACGTCCAGGCAGGGGGTGGCTCCTGTCCATTCCGGTTTCGCTGCGTCGGCTGCGATCACTTCCACACCGATCCTTCGCACCTGCCCGAGTTGAAGGCATACCTGCATGACCTGCTCCGTGACCGCGAACGCGTGCTGGCCACCACCGATCTCGAAAACTGGGCCAGAACAGAAGCTTTACCCTCAGAGGAGGAAATCTGCCGGGTGAAAGAACTTGTGCACCGGGTCGGGGAACACCTTGAACAGCTCGCCCCCGCCGAACAAGCCGACATCGCCGCCGCCATTTCGGCCGTTCGGCGCACCCGCCAGGTGACCAGTCTGGGTATGCCCGCGATCAGGGGCAAGCCCGATCCCAGCGCGGGACTGGAGAGACCGTGAACAACAACACCAACGGCATCGCCGCGGCCCGGCAAGCCCACAGCACAAGATGCCGGCAACGTGTCCTCGCCGCGCTCGAGCAAGCTATCCATCTGGGCACCGAAATAAGCATCTCCGCGATCGCCCGCCGCGCCGGGGTGGACCGCAGCTTCCTCTATCGCCACCGCGACCTTCACGCCGCGGTGCTTCTCAAGGCCGCCGAACCAACCACCGCAAGGACCGGAGGACCGAGCGTCAGCAGGCCATCCCTCATTGCCGACCTGGCCAACGCTCATGACCGCATCACCCGTCTGTCCCGCGAAAACACCCAACTCCGCCAACGCCTGTCCGAGCATCTCGGCGAACAGGTGTGGCGGGAGTCCGGCCTCGGTGCCCCCGACGATGTCGACCGTCTCCACCGACGCGTCACCGAACTGGAACAACACACCGCAGAACAACGCCGACGACTCTCAGAACGCGACGACGAGCTCGACGCGGCACGGGCCGCCAACCGCGAGCTCATGACCAGGCTCAACCGACCACACCCCGACGGGTGCAATCACTAGGCCCACACTCCTGTGGCCCACGCCAGAGTGGCGCCCGACGACGCCTGACCTGCACAGTCGAGGCCTGTTCCTTGCCGGAGTCCCGTCGGACCCCGAGGCGACCTGGGATGTCGACAGGCCGTGGGACGTTGCCGGAGTCCGACAAGCCTTCGGCAATGTCCTGCGGGTGGAGACGAACGCATGACTTCGTCTGTCTGGTGAAGGCGGGGCGGGGACCGGTATGGGGCGTTCGCGAAGACCAAGCCGCACTCGTGTCAGCCGTGCGCGGCTGCGGCTACAACAGTCAGCGGATTCACCTCTGGTGACACGGCCGCTGGCCAGCTTTCAAGACAAAGCCGCTGCGTGCGTATAGGCTCCCAGCAGCGTCCACGTTCAAGGGAGCACAATGAAGCGCACTGGGGTCTGGAACTATGGCGTTCCTCTCGTCTTGATCGGCACACTAATGACATCTTGCGGAGCCCAGACTTCGGACGGGCAAGGTCCTTCCGTATCGGCTCCTTCCTCGACCAGCCTCAGTCTCGCCCCGACCATCCCTGTGACTTCCGCTACCTCCCCGACCAGCTCCACCCCGCCCCAGGAAACATGTGCGGCGTTCCTGCCATCGGCCCCGTGTGCCATCTATACGAGCACTTCCGGAACGGCGGGTGGGAAGAATCTGCCGTGGGTGGCGTCGGGCAGCCTCAGGGTTCAGCTGAACTCCATAAACGGGGACCTTTACCTGAGCGTAAGGACCAACTGCGCGCCAATTAGCGGGCCAGTGGAAATCACCGGGAACACCATGACCGCCGGTGACCTTGCCATCGGCGCTATAGGGTGCCCGGAGGAGATCAGCCGGCAAGACCAGTGGGTCCTGGAATTCCTGAAACGTCCGGTAGAAATGACCTTCAGCCAGCACACCCTTCAGTGGAAGAGCGGAGCAGACACACTCAGCTTCAAGAGCGCTGATTCCTGAACAGCCGGAGGTGCCGTTGTCGTACTGGCCGGCGGGACTGCACCCGCGCGAGCTGATGACCCGACTCAACCGGCCACACTCCGACGGGCGCAAACACTAGGACCACACCTGTGGCTCACGCCCGAGCGGCGCCCGACGACGCCTGACCTGCACAAACGAGGAATGTTCCCTGCCGCAGTCACGTCGGACCCCGAGAGAACCTTGGAATTGGGACAGTCTGCACCGGAACTCATTTCTCGAAACTTCACTCGATGTCCGAAACCGCTACCGGTACTGTCGAATCCGGAAAGCCCACTGGTCCCCCATCTGGTGGCTTTCTTTGTGCCACATCCGCGTCTCATTTCCTTCGATATTCCACGGTCGGGCAGCAGCACCTCCCGTGATGGCAGGATTATCTCGCCGTGCCCACGACACCGTCAGTAGCCGCGGCTGAAGGCCGCAGCTAAGCTGGAATCCGTCACCCTTTTGAGCGTTACCGTGCTTCGGACGGGAAAGCATCATGCTCAAGTTCCTGCTGTGCAAGACGAATCTGCGCCACCAGTGGCATATCGAAACCACCGAGGATGGCGGCCGCTACAGGCGCTGCACACGTTGCGGTAAATAGAGTTCCTGGCCGTCGGCCTGGTCCCTGTTCTTCATCAAGAAGCAGGCCAAGGTCAACCTCGAAGCACCCAAGGATGAGGACCTAACCGGGGTCCGCTGACAAGCAAGCAAAAGGCGGGGTCCACTGGACCCCGCCTTTTGTTCTCCTAAGTGGTGCTCTGGTCGCCTCGGCGAAATCCCCTAGCCCGATTACGCGTCTTTACCGGTGTCCGCGCTTTTACTCTTCAGGTTCAACGGGGACGCCACCTTTCGATACGCAGACATCTGGACCCGACACGGTGCGGCATGGCGTCTGAGCATTCGGCACGCCAGCATCGTGCCGGCCGAGTGACCCGTAGATGGGACGACTGTTCGGCGCGCTGAGGCCTGAAGCTGGTCCAGCTGCGATTACCTACGGTTGTTGCAGTTGGAGCACCAGCCTTGGTGGAGTCGTAGTCTCTCTTGAGCCGAAGTCGGCCCCGTCGCTGCTGGTGGCGTTGATACCAAGCGACAGGATGCCGCCAAGCTCACCCTGCAGAGCTGACGCAGTCAGTGGCACTTCATAATTGGTGTTCGCCGTGACCGGTCCGAGACTGCCCAGCACGCTGCTGCCCAACGCCGGCCTTGTGCTGTACGTGAGGCCGCTCTCAGTCCACGTGTCGACCGTAACCAACCTGACGTTCTGCGTACCCAATGAGCCGCTGGTCGTCGCCCGCAGTTGGAGCTTCGCGCTTACGATCGTCTTTCCTGCAAGTGCCGACAAATCAAACTTCAGGTAGGCATTCTCCACCGGGCTGTTGTCGACTGCGAGCTTCGGCGCCGTCCCGTAGTTCGTCGTCGTCGCCGCGCTGGACACGTAGGTGTCCGCTGTGGCCGTCAACGTCACCGTCTCCGAGGGCGTAGTAGCCGCGGCTGTAGTGAAAGTCCACGTCTTAGCCACGACTGTGTTGCCGGCGGAATCTTTCGCTCCGCTGACCCTCGCGGTGTACTGCGTACCAGGTTTGAGATTGGCTGTGGGATCCAATGTGGCAGTGTTGTTGCTGAGGGTGACGACCGCATCCACAGGAGTGGTTGAAGTTCCCTCGGCCAGCGTGAACGTCGTGTTGTTGACCGTCGTCGAGTCCATGGCCTCCGAAAACGTAGCCGTGACATTTCCGGTGACCGCTGCGTCTGGTGCATTCTCTGCCGGAGTCACTGAGGTCACCGTGGGTGCGGTGGTATCCCCGGGTGGCGTCCCCGTGCCCGATCCCAACTGGAGCACCAGCTTTGGTGGGGTCGTAGTCTCTCTTGAGCCGAAGTCGGCCCCATCGCTGCTGGTGCCGTTGATACCAAGCGACAGGATGCCGCCAAGCTCACCCTGCAGAGCTGACGCACTCAGCGTCACTTCATAATTGGTGTTCGACGAGACGGGTCCGAGACTGCCCAGCACACTGCTGCCCAAGGCCGGCCTTGTGCTGTACGTGAGGCCGCTCTCAATCCAGGTGTCGTCCGTAACCAACCTGACGTTCTGCGTACCCGTTGAGCCGCTGGTCGTCGCCCGCAGTTGGAGCTTCGCGCTTACGACCGTTTTACCTGCGAGTGCCGACAAATCGAACTTCAGGTAGGCATTCTCCACCGGGCTGTTGTCCACTGCGAGCTTCGGCGCCGTCCCGTAGTTCGTCGTCGTCGCCGCGCTGGACACGTAGGTGTCCGCTGTGGCCGTCAACGTCACCGTTTGGGGCGCCGAGGTGTCGATTACCCAAGTTCGCTCCGCGGGAGTTGGGTCCACGTTGCCAGCCGCGTCGGTCGCCCGCACGGCGAAGACATGCGAGCCAACTGCGAGATCAGAGTATGTCTTCGGCGACGTACATCCTTCGAAGGCACCCCCATCCAAGGCACACTCGAATGTGCCAGGCTCCGTCGCGGTGAAGGTGAACTCGGCCGAAGTGCTGCCACTGGTCCCTGACGGACCACCTGTAATCGACGTATCGGGCGGTGTGGTATCCGGTCCGGGGACTCCTCCTCCGCCCTCTGCTCCTATTTGACGCGGGTCAAAAGTGGTGTCCACAAGCAGGCGGGGGCTGAAAGCATCGGCAATCTGCTGCCAGGAGACAAGCTTGTGGTTTTGGTTACCACTGTTACCGTTGCCCGCATCCGTGTTGTTGTGGTCCTGGCTCGTGAATAGTCCAGCGGGATAGGAAGGTCCGAGTGGGAAATTGGTGACATCAATCCCGTCTTGACCATTCACACCGTCGACGCCGCCTCCGGTGACGATCTTGAAGGAGCCGACGAAGGCGTTGTCACCGCGGTTGTAGATGACGAAGTTGGATCCACCCTGGCTCGAAACAATCAGATACCCGGTCCCCTGCCGACCATAATAAATGGCGGAGTTCTTGACGTTCTCCACTATTCGTCCACCGGTTGCCACGGTGCGATCCACGAGTGTCCGGGTTGAACCGTCCCCCGGCTCAGCTCCGTACCGCCACAAGCCGACTTTCTCCTCGGACACATAGACACGTTGCAGCTCATCATCTGCCGAAATGCCTTCGGAGCTGTCGCCGTTGTCGAAAGAACGCACGGCAGTCCCTCGAACCGATCCATTGGAGCCGTCCAACTCGAACTGGGTTACCACATTCGTATTGAAGTCATGCACAAAGGCGTAATACTTCCCGGAGACTGGGGAGTGATACATCCCGAAGCCGCGAGGCCTACCCGGGGTGCTGATGCGCCCCACCTCTGTCAGGGACCGATCCGCGACGTTCACCTTGTAGAATCGAACGCCGGTCGACTCCACATTCCTCTCCGTCACGCCGACGAGGGCGATGCGCTCACTGCCCAACGGAAAGTTGTACCGGAGATCGACGTTGTTCATACTGCCGTGCAGGTAGAAATGTAACTGGCGCCCCGACAGGTCGTAGACCCCCACGCCTCCGGTACTTAATTTGTCCGTACCGATCACCACGCTCTGCGACGGATCCGTGGGGTGTATCCAGATCGCGGTGTCGTCTGCCGCGTCACTAGAGCTCGGAACGGGTGTTGTCTCTGCCGACGGAGTCACGAGGACGTCCGCCGCATGCGCTTGCGGGGCGATGAGTACGTTGAGGCCTGCGAGGGCGGCAGCTAAAACCGCGACAAGCAGGAGCCGGAGCAGCGTGGGAGCGTGGCGCAAGGATCCGCCAGCCGCCTGCGTGCGTCGAAGACTAACAGTGTGAGCCATGGATTTCCTATCCGTTGGCCGGTGCGCTGCACGAAGGCACCGGACGTCCGATACGGACGCCCCCAGCAACATTCCGCGCCGTAGATGAATCCTACCCGCGGCCGGACCAGCCCAGAATAAGGCCAGGTACCCGAATATCGGCTGGCACTACCTGATTTTCTGCCCCCGGTACTTGGTTGCTGGCTTGAGAACTACGCCGAACACGGGCGCGTCGACCCATACGTTCACACCGAATCCCAGCACAGCGGGCAGACCGATCCACTCATCATCGACGAAGCCGACCGGCTCAAGACCACCGGCCTCGAGCAAGTCCGCGACTTCTACGACCGCCACAGCATGGGCGTCATCCTCATAGGCATGCCCGCCATCGAAAAACGCCTCGCCCGCTACCCCCAGCTCTACAGCCGCATCGGCTTCGCCCACCATTACCGAACCCTCAGCACCGAGGAACTCACCTTCGTCCTCACGAACCGCTGGCAGGAACTCGGCCTGAGTATCGGCCCCCAGGACTTCACCGACGCCGAAGCCATCGCCGCTGTCGCCCGCATCACCAACGGCAACTTCCGGCTCATCCAGCGCCTCTTCACTCAAATCACGCGCATCCGCGACATCAACCAGCTAAACAGCATCACCAAGGAAGTCGTCGAAGCAGCCCGCGAAACCCTGCTCATCGGCACCTGATCGCGCCATATAACGCCGCGAAATACACGCCAAATACCCCGGAGAATTACAGACATATTTTGATCCCAGCCCGATTTGGAATCACGTTGTCACTTAAACGAACGTATAAATAACAGAGGAGAAATCCGTGCTCGTCGGATACATGCGCGTCTCCAAGGCCGACGGTTCCCAGACCACCGATCTGCAGCGCGACGCACTCCTCGCCGCCTCGATCGATGCGGACGCCCTCTATGAAGACAAAGCCTCCGGGAAGAAGGACGACCGGCCCCAGTTGGCCGCCTGCCTCAAAGCCCTGCGCCACGGGGACACATTGGTTGTCTGGAAGCTGGACCGGCTCGGCCGGGACCTGCGCCACCTGGTCAACATCGTCCACGACCTGACCGAACGTGGCATCGGGCTGAAGGTCCTCACCGGCCAAGGCGCAGCCATCGACACCACCACAGCTTCCGGAAAGCTCGTCTTCGGGATCTTCGCAGCCCTTGCCGAATTCGAACGCGAACTGATCTCCGAACGCACCATCGCCGGACTCGTCTCCGCCCGGGCCCGCGGCCGCAAAGGCGGGCGCCCCTACAAGATGACCCCGGCGAAACTCCGGCTCGCCGCAGCTTCCATGGGACAGGCTGGAACCAAAGTCAGCGAACTCTGCACCGAACTCGGGATTACACGGCAGACGCTGTACCGGCACGTCTCACCCACCGGGGAACTACGCACGGACGGGGAAAAACTCCTCGCCAGGAACTAGGCGTTCCGCAATGGCCAAGGGGCCGGCCGGTTGCGGTTCATTCGACGGGTTTTTGTCCTTTCCGGCGATATTAGTCGGAAGCAAATGCTTTGCCGGGCTGCCGGCGGAGGGGCGGGCCAGGCGGGGGTTTCGTTCTTACGGTCCTGTGGCGGAGGCTCCCCGGAAGAGCAGCCAAATGAGAATGACAGATCTCTGGCCGGCGGCCGGCCGGTGCCGGGTTGGCGCGTCTGGGCCGCGGCAGGTCCAGCGTCCTCGCTGCGCGCACGCCGGGACATTTGGATCCCCCTGTTTTTGTGCAGATCGGCTCAGCCGGAGTAGATCCACCCAACCTCATCGTTGCCGACTCCGATCGAGGCGTGTGTTTGAACGAAGCGCCACGTGTCACCTTCGCGTGGAATACGGAACTCCATCGGGGCGAAACATGCCCGCCGTCGGGCAGGGTGATCGTGAGCCGGGTGGTCGCCCACCCCACGGTGCCCTCCTCAAAAGCCTCCGTGCCTTCAGGGGAAAACCTGGCGTGGCCCCCCCCGGCATTGGTTAGTTCACCACGCAGGAACTCCGCGACGGCCTCACCGCCACGAAGCCACTCGCCAGGGTCACTGCCGATCAGGCACGTGCCAGGGTTCGTCGAGATCAACGTGTCCACCACCGCCGCGTCGCCGCGTGTGGCTGCCTCGAACCAGCTCGCCACCAGAGCTTCCAATTCCGGAGAACGTTGCATGATCGGTCCCTTCCATCAGCAGTGCCCACGATGATTATGGCCCCCCGAGAAGAACCGCACAATCGGACCAAGCAGGCTTAGCAACATGCCCACGCCGACGTCGGTTGGGGGCCATGAATACTGCCCGCTTTCCTTTTCTGAACCCGACCGCCGAGGGGCGGGCGCGACGGCCTGTATAGAGGTCGTCTGCTGCCTGCGGGATGCCACGGGTTGGTGGATCAGCACGATCGCGTCGTAGAAGAACGACGGCTCGGAACCCACCAGGTTCTCAGGTCCCTCAGTTCCCCCAGTGCTCCGAGGAGGAGACGTGGAAGATCGTTGCTTCGGGTTCCGCCGCGAGGCACTGCTCAAATACTCCGAGCGCCCTCGCGACTTCGGGAAGCGATTCCTGTCGGTCGAGCGCAGCGCGGTCCTCGAACACCTCAGTCGCTATGAACACGTCGGGATCAGTCAGGTCGCGCCCGATGTCGAAGCTGATGACACCATCCAGGGCCCGGCTCGGCGTAAGGACATCTTTCAGCGCGGCCATGACCTCCTCCGCCCTGCCTGGCTGGGACCGCACCATGAAACGGATGAAGATCATCGGGCCTCCTCGCTTCGTAGAATTGGTACGCCCATCGGCGGGTGAGCGGATAGCATTTACGGCCACCGGCAGGCATTTCCGCCGACTGTCCGTGCCGTTTAGGCCTGGCCGGGGTGCAGGTGCGGTGGAAACCTCAGGTGCCGGGAGGCCGGTATTTGATCCCCTCGGCTTTCCGCAGGGCTTCCATCGTTTCGTCGACGGTCAAGAGCACTGTCGTTTCGAACGAGCTCAATGCGCCGCCTCCGCTGATCGCCAGGGCAACCGCCGCCATGGACACGTTGTCGGGAGCCTCCCATAAGTTATAGCCGTCGTGGGCGCCGAAGGCGTACCAGAATCCATGGAGTTTCCCGCCGACTGATTCGATGTAGTCCTGGGCTGCTTTTCGGCGGTCCTCGGGGTTGTTGATCAGCCTTGCCCAGGTCTCCGGTGTGTAGCTGAACTGCGACAGATAGAGCGGCATCGTCTCGTCCTTGCGTTCCTTGTCGGAAGTGCGGATTGACCCAGAATGGCAAAGTACTGGAGGCGGTCGGCGCAGTCGGAGTCGACGTCAGCCTGACTTAGACGCGGACCTCGAATCCTCGGTGTCCCGGGTCCCCGGTTCAGGGTTTGGCGTAGTCGGCGAATCCCCGTCTGGCCACTGAACCGTCAGAAGTCCCGAGAGCAACGCCGAAGGCAGCAAAGGCGGATGCCGGCTGGCGCCGGACTTTGGGGAGTGGTCATGCGTCTGCGCCCGGAGTGAAGTAATTGTGGGTGTCCAGATAGGTCACTTTCGGTGGCTCTGGGATTCCTGCCTCGGCGCTGAAGGGTCCTATCTGCTCTTTCGCGAAGGCGTCGTAGAGCTCCTTCGTCTGCCAGAGGTCCGTGACGAGTATCCCGTCGTCCGTGGCCGCCACCCAGTGTCCGAGGGCGCCGACAGGGCCGGGGCCTCCCGGGGTGAGCCCCATTTTGCCGATGACCTGGTCGTATTGCTCCAAGGTGGCACCGCTGAATTCCATGATGACTGCGACAGCCATGTCCTTCTCCTTACGGGCGGCAGGCCGCGAGGCGACGGCCGGCAACTGGTTGATACAGCACGGTCTACGCTCAACGAACGGGTCCGTCAATATATTGCGGGTACTGGGCGTGGTAGCCAAACCCGCGTCGCTGATGACCCAGCATGTCCCCGCCCCTTCGACCGGCTCTTCACCAAATTAAACGGGTCACGAAAATCAACGGACTCAGCACCATCGCCGACGGCGTCATTGAGCCCGCACGGTCATCCCTCGTCATCGGAATCGGGTAGAAACGCCAAACCGGGCTCTGAAAAACGGCCACGGCGAACTAACAGTCACAGCCCTGGGCATCACACAGCTATCCAAATCCCAGAACTCGGCCACAGCCGCTGACCTCGACGTCCAGGCCGAAGTGTTCCGTACCCGCCCGCTGGACGCCGGGCCGTGTACTTTCGTGGCCGACGACGATGTTCAGGATTCCAGCGCACGCTTGAGGTTCTGGACAAAAACCTTGTTTCGGCGGGGAACCATGAACGCCATCATCGGCGTCATGAGGATCCTGAGCCCGCCCGGTCGCATCTCGACCCCTCGCGTGAACCTCGTGCCCTCCGCGGCCGGCTCGACCGTGTAAGTGATCCGGGGCTGCAGCCCGGCGAAGTCGGCTCGATACTCGACACGCGCGCCGGGCTCGACGTCAAGTACCGTGAACGTGCCGTCGGTCTTGCCCATGAAGGGCTTGAATTTCAGGGCGTACGTCTTACCGACCACCGGAACCGGATCGGTCCCGGGAGGCACCGTGGCTATGTCAACATGCCAGTTCGGTTCATTGCGGAGGTCCGCGACATATTGGAAGACCTCTGCTGCGGTGCGGGCGATGACGACGCTCTCTGCAGATTTGACCATGACTGCTCCTCCGACAGGCGCCGTAGTCGGCGCCGGACGCGACCTGCCACCGGCTGGTGTGACTCCATGGTAAGGCCTAAGCCTCGATCCACCGGTGGGCTTTGTTGAGCGGAGTCGTTCAGATTTGATCTGAGTTTTCAGTCGAGGGCGTGACGAAGTTCCCGGCCTTGCTGCCGGTGGTGTTCCGTGGTCCTGGTTGCGCCGTTTTGGCTGGGTGGTCAGATGGCGGCGGCTCGCGGCGGGCCGCAGGCCGCCGCGAAGAGGTCTGACCACCCGGTTTCCCGGGGCCAGTGCGTGGGCAGCTGCAGGACGATTTTCCTTGCCGATGTCGAGATGCGGGCGGGGATGGTGATGAGTTTGCGGCGGATGGTGCCGCTGCGCGCTTTGCCCATGTCGCTGCCGGTGAGGGTGCCGATGGCGCGCGAGAGGCTGAACGCGATGGTCGCCAGCACGAGCCAGGCCGCGTTGGCGGTGAACATTCCCGACGGTAAGTGCGCCAGGGCACTTTCTTTGAGGTCCGCGTTGACATGCTCGATGATGACGTGTTGGCGGTGGGTCTTGTCTGCGGTGACGGTGTCCAGTGCGCTGGTGGTGAACAAAGCGTGGAAGCGGTGGGTGTCGAACAGGGTCGCTTGCCCGACGCCGGCCCTGGCATTTAGTTCCGGGATCCGCCGCACGACCAGGCGCCCTTCGATGCGCTCGGCTTTCTTCCTGCCCACGAAAGCGGTGAAGGCCACTTCGGCGACTTCCGCCGAGGAAATCCAGGCCCCGGTGGTTTCCTCGCGGATCGCGTCGGTGTACTGGATCGTGGTCCAGGCGTCTTCGGTGATGGTGGCGATGGCGCGTTTGACGGCCGGGTCCATCCGGGCGGTAATGGACACTTTCGCGCCGGCGCGGTGGGCAGCTGAGACGACCGCGTGGCCATAGAACGCGCTATCGGCGCGCAGCAACACCATTCCGGTTGCTGTCGCGCCGCGTAGTCGTTTCACGGTGGCGAGGACGTCACCGACGAACTTCCCCGCCCCACGTGAGGAGCCGGCGCTTCCCTTGCGCAGCCGGGCGCCAATGATGACCGGCGCCGCCGGTGGCGGTCGAAAGGATCCCGATCAGCGCGTTCAACCCCCGGACCCCGGAGTAGCCATACCCCGAGCCCTGTTTCTGGTAGCCGTGGACTTCCTTGATGGTGTCGTCGATATCGACCATGGCGTAGTCATCGACACCGGAGGCGATCGGGGCCATGGCGGCGAGTTTCACCAGCCACCGGGCGGCGACGGCGTCGAGTTGGCGGACATGGCCGAAGGTGAACGCCAGCAGGAACGATCCCAACGTCGACGGGGCATAAGCGCCAGCGAAAAGTTTCTTCATCCCGCCGTGACGCATCAAGGCCATGTCATCGATGGAATCGGCGCCGGCGACCATGCCCGCGACCAGCGCCGTAACTTTCAACCCAGCGTTGGCACCGACGTATCCGGGCAGTGTCAGCCACTGATCAGCGAGTTCACCCAGACCGGTTTTCACCGCCAGTGCCATCGCCGGGACGAGGCCTGCCGCCGACATGAGATTCGCATCGTCGAAAGTGGCTGACAGGTGCGTGGATCTATGGAAAAACGCCGCTACAACCTCAACCCGACCGGTGGATCGAGGCTTAGCGCGCGCGACGACACGCGTACGACGGCGGCTGGCCGGGTTCTAGAGGCCGCTGCCGGTGCGTGCCAGGACGTGGCCGCGTGGACCACTGAGGCGGAACCAACGGCCCGCCCGGTACAGCTTCTGGTCCGCGTCTGCGAGGAATCCCAGGGTGAGGGCCGCGAAGGCGGCTCCTGCCGGAAGGCCGGAGTCATCAAGGGCCCTGCCCCACACAGCGGCGCGTGCGTTGTTGACGATCAGCGCCCCCGGCTGGGCGGGCATGATGCCCGCCACTTCGGTGATGCCGGCTTCGGCCGCGCGCCGGAGTTCAGCATCCGACAACGCACCCACCAGTTCCCAGCCGGTGCGCGGTGCGCCGACGCCTGTCCACGATTCGGTGACGGTGGACGGCGGAACCGGCAGCTCGACGTCGTCCTCCCCTGCCCTGGCAAGCCGGTCAAGGACGGCTGAGAGCGGTACCGTCACGTCAATCGCGGAAGGTTCCGCCAGCGCCATGGTGCGCAGGCCCAGGATGGTGGGGGTGGATTCGCCCAGCAGGCGGGGCCGCAGAATGCACACGTAGGCCGCGAGAACGGAACCTGCGGCCTGAAGCCGGATGGCGCCGTCGTCGACCGTCTTGGCACGGGTGGTGAATGTTCGCAGATCGGCGAGATCACGCGGATCGGCGAACCGGAAGGACTTCGTAAGTAGGTCAGACACATTAAGAACACTACCGGCTGAAGCTTGGTTGAGCAGCGGCGGGGCGACGTCTAGAGTCAATCCATGACTGAAGCCGAAACCGGACTGCTGGCGCCGCCCAGCGGCGACCCCACCGAAACGCTCATCCAGCTCCTTGACCTTGGTGAGCTTGAGGGCGCCCGGACGGATGAGGACATCTTCCTTGGCCCATCGCAGCAGCAGCCCCGGCAGCGTGTGTTCGGCGGCCAGGTGCTGGCCCAGTCGCTGGTCGCTTCCATGAGGACGGTGGACCCGGAACGGTTTGTCCATTCCATGCATGGCTATTTCCTCCGGCCCGGCGACGCCAACAAGCCCATCACGTTCGGTGTCCAGCGCCTGCGTGACGGCCGGTCCTTTTCGGCGAGGCGTGTCCATGCCTACCAGGAAGGGGTGCCCATCCTTTCGATGATCGCGTCCTTCCAGGACCTGGACGAAGGCCTCGACCACGAATCCAAGATGCCCGCCGGCATTCCCGATCCTGAGTCGCTGCCGAGCACGGCCGACCTGCTGGGCAAGTTCGACCACCCCATCGCCCAGCATTGGGCTTACGAGCGGCCCTTTGATATCCGGCACGTCGACCCGCCGCTCTACGTTTCGGCCAAAGGCAAGAAGGAGGCCCGGAACGCCGTCTGGATGAAGACGTTTGGGCCCATGCCCGATGATTCAAACCTGCACCGGGCCGCCCTGGCCTACGCCAGCGACTACACGCTGCTGGAATCCATCCTGCGCCGCCACGGGCTGAGCTGGATCACCCCCGGCATGAGTGTCGCCAGCCTCGACCACGCCATGTGGTGGCACCGTCCCGCCCGCGTGGACGAATGGCTGCTCTACGTCCAGGAATCCCCCAGCGCCCAGGGAGCCCGCGGACTCGCCACGGGCAAAATCTTCAACCGGGCCGGGCAGCACGTTGCCTCGGTGGCACAGGAGGGCATGGTCCGGGTTCCCACCGACCTGAAAAACAAAGTAGTTGGCGCGTTCCAGTCCAAAGTCTTGGAGCACCAGATCCGCAAGGCCGGGCGGAACTGAGGCTGAGCGGGCTGACTGAGCCGGCTGGCAGAGCGGGCTGACTGGCTTCGGCAGGCAGCAGAAAGGCCGGCACCCTTGACGGGGTGCCGGCCTTTCTTTGCGATCAGTCGCGGGTGAGGCGGCGGTGGGTCACGCGGTGCGGCTTGGCCGCATCGGGTCCGAGCCGCTCTACCTTGTTCTCCTCGTAGGATTCGAAGTTGCCCTCGAACCAGTACCACTTGGCGGGGTTTTCCTCGTCGCCTTCGTAGGCCAGGATGTGTGTGGCCACCCGGTCCAGGAACCAGCGGTCGTGCGATACCACTACGGCGCAGCCGGGGAACTCCAGCAGCGCGTTTTCAAGGCTGCTGAGGGTTTCGACGTCGAGGTCGTTAGTGGGTTCGTCAAGGAGCAGCAGGTTACCGCCCTGCTTGAGGGTCAGTGCAAGGTTGAGGCGGTTGCGCTCACCACCGGAGAGCACCCCGGCCTTCTTCTGCTGGTCCGGACCCTTGAAGCCGAAAGCGGCAACGTAGGCGCGGGAGGGCATTTCGACCTGGCCCACCTGGATGTAATCGAGGCCGTCGGAAACAACTTCCCACAGGGTCTTGTTCGGGTCGATGCCGCCGCGGCTCTGGTCAGCGTAGGAGATCTTGACCGAATCGCCGATCTTCAGCTCGCCGCCGTCGAGCGGCTCCAGGCCAATGATGGTTTTGAACAGCGTGGACTTGCCCACGCCGTTGGGGCCGATGACGCCGACGATGCCGTTGCGGGGAAGCGTGAAGGACAGGCCGTCGATCAGGGTGCGGTCGTCGAAGCCCTTCTGCAGGTTCCTGGCTTCCAGTACCAGCCCGCCCAGGCGCGGGCCCGGCGGGATCTGGATCTCTTCGAAGTCAAGCTTGCGGGTGCGGTCAGCCTCGGCAGCCATCTCCTCGTAGCGGGCCAGACGGGCCTTGGACTTGGTCTGGCGGCCCTTGGCGTTGGAGCGTACCCACTCGAGTTCCTCGGTGAGGCGCTTGGCCTGCTTGGCGTCCTTCTTGCCCTGGACTTCCAGGCGGGCACGCTTCTTCTCCAGGTACGTGGAGTAGTTGCCTTCGTAGGGGTACAGGTGGCCGCGGTCAACCTCTGCGATCCATTCCGCGACGTGGTCGAGGAAGTACCGGTCGTGGGTGACGGCCAGGACTGCGCCGGCGTAGCTGGAGAGGTGCTGTTCCAGCCACAGCACGCTCTCGGCGTCCAGGTGGTTGGTGGGCTCGTCCAGGAGCAGGAGGTCAGGCTTCTGCAGCAGGAGCTTGCAGAGGGCAACGCGGCGGCGCTCACCGCCGGAGAGCAGTGTCACGTCCGCGTCCGCGGGCGGGCAGCGGAGTGCGTCCATGGCCTGCTCAAGCTGGGAGTCGAGATCCCAAGCCTCCGCGGCGTCAATGGCCTCCTGCAGCTGACCCATTTCTTCGAGCAGCACGTCGAAGTCAGCGTCGGGGCTGGCCATTTCCTCGGAGATCTCGTTGAAGCGCTGGATCTTGCCGTAGATCTCGCCAACACCTTCCTGGACGTTGCCCAGGACAGTCTTTTCCTCGTTCAGTGGCGGTTCCTGCAACAGGATCCCCACGGTGTAGCCGGGGCTGAGCCGGGCCTCACCGTTGGAGGGGATGTCCAGTCCGGCCATGATCTTCAGGATGGTGGACTTACCGGCACCGTTCGGGCCAACAACACCGATTTTGGCGCCCGGGAAGAACGACATGCTTACGTTGTCAAGAATGAGTTTTTCGCCAACTGCCTTGCGGGCATTGGTCATTGTGTAGATAAATTCCGCCATGGTTCCAAATCTAGTGGGTTGGCGGGCTTAACTCACATTCGAGGCGTCAGGCCGCCGCTCCCACGAAGCACTTGCCGGTGGCCAGAACCGGCAGAACGATGACGGTGACGTTGCCGTCGCGGACCTGTCCCACCACGCATTTGGTGCCCTGCAACACTGCGGCTTCAACGGCGTCCGCTTCCAGCCCGGTGGGCGTCCGGCTGGCCGACACTTCAAGGGCCGCGGGGGCAATCCCGGCGCCGGTGAGGGCATCGGTCACCTGGGCTGTGGCTGGCTTTGGTGTCCCCGCCGCCAGCCGGCCCAGCGCATCCGTTACTGTCTGTTTCATGACCGCGATGGCCGGATCCTCCGCCGGGGACGTGGAGGCCGGCTGGGTGGAGCCCGTGGTGGCCAGCTCCGAGGGGGTTGCCACTCCGCCGGGCGTGGCAGCGCCCGTGCCGGTCTCCGTTGGGGAGCCGCCGGTGCAGGCTGCAAGCGCAAGAACCATCAGGAGGCTTCCGGCGAGCGCCGCGGGCGCCCGTCCCGCACGTGCCCCAAACCGCCGGGAACGGGTGGTCCGGCTGGTGATTGGGGTTGCCTGCCGGTTGTCCGTCGCGCGATTCATGCCGCCATTCTGCCACGCGGCCAAGCCTGGGACGGAACGGTCCCGGCGCGGGCGGACTGCCGGCACCGGGTCCGCCCGCGTTCCGTGCGGTATCCAACGCCAGCACTTTCAGACGGTGGATCCGGCGAGCTCGCCTGTTTCAGCGTCCACCGGGATGTGGTTGCCGTCTGCATCCTCGTGGAAGACTGCCAATGCTGCAGCGTCGTCGTCCGCGTGCTCCCCTTCCTCCGGGTCTCCTCCGTCGTCGTCAGGATCCGCGGGGCCGATGCCGCTGCCCTCCGCTGCCGCATCCTGCCCTGCCGCGCCGTTGTCTGAGACGAGGTGCAGTCCGGTGTCGCTGGTACGGATGTAGTTGGCCGAACCCCGCTTGAGGTCGTGCCCCACGGAATCCGCATCGATTTCGGCCGAATGGTAGACCCTGCCGTCTTTCTCCCAGCTGCGGAGCTTAAGCCGGCCCACGACGATGACGCATTGGCCCTTCTTGATGCTGCAGGCCATGTTCCCGGCAAGCTGACGGTAGCCCTGGACGTTGAACCAGTTGGTGTGGGTGTCCACCCAGGTACTGGTAGCGCGGTCAAAGCGCCGCGCCGTTGAGCCCAGGCGGAACGAGGCGGTGCCAACGCCGCCCGGAGTTGTGGAGGTCTTGATATCCGTGGCAACGAAGCCCCGGAATGTTTGGTAGTCGCTCATCGTCTTGTCCTGTCTCGAAAGGTAGTGCCTTAGCGGCAGAACCAGCTTCGCGCGGACGGCACCGGGCCGCGAGGGACAACTTCGCGTATGTGCACAACCCTGCCTGAAACCGCCCTGTTGAGGACAAGAGCTTGCAGCGGGTGACGCTGACGCGGCTGCACGTCGGGGCAATGTAGACTTTTTATGCGCCGGATTTATGGTCGTGGCGCCACGTGCCCCAGTAGCTCAGGGGATAGAGCAGCGGCCTTCTAATCCAAAGGCCCGCGATCTGAGACCGGCTCAAGTTTTGGGGAGTGAAGATTGCCTCCCGGATCAGACGGATGCATAGCCGAATCGGCCTTACCCGTCTTTAGCCATTCAACGTCGACGTCGCAGACGACCGCCCAAGCATTGATAACAAGCTTGCCCGGCATTGTGGCGCCTCGCTCGTAGTTGGAAACCGTAGCTCGGCTGATTCCGAGCTCAGCAGCAATGTCTGCCTGCTCAAAGTTCTTCAGTTCTCGTGCTAAACGCAGCCGGTCTTTCAACTGAAATTCCGGGGTTCGAGTGTGCATCGGTTGGGTGCTCATGAGTCAAAGCTATGTCACAGACAAAGCTTTGTCTACATTTCAAACTACAAACTTGCGTGTAATTCAAAACACGTGACCCATATCTTTCTTGTGGCAAGTCTTTGACATATGTCAAAGGTGCGCCTATCTTTGACACATGCCAACAACTGCACCTCGCCTGATCACCACGGCACAAGCGTCCAAGGTCTCAGGTAAGAACTGGCGAACCATCATCCGGCTAGTGGAGCGCGGCCAGCTAAGCCCCGCGCAAAAGCTCCCAGGCCTCCGTGGTGCATACCTCTTTGAAGTCAGCGACATCGAGGCACTGAAGCCGGCCGTCACTACCCCTGCTGCCGAATCCCCCTAATAGCCTCCGGGTTCATCCCAGGCAAAAAGAAGCGGCCCAGTGCATCTCGCCAAAGAATCTCACTGGACCGCCATTTGATAACCCAAGAGCCAGGCCCTTTGCATGGGGTCTCCTGGCTCTCGAATCAGAATCGAGTCTATCAATGGACGCTTCGAGTTCACAGGAAAAGATCACGGAACCGCCCCGGCACCTGTTCTTCGGTGTCGAGGACCGCCGCCTCGGTGGCCGTGCCGGGCTGGCTGATAAGTACCTCGGCATGGAGAAGGGCCGCCGGCACCAGCTCGCTGAGCACGTGATCAGCTCGGCCATCCAGGTGGCCAACGCCGTCCGCACGCTGCGGACCTTCGACCGGACCGGCAACGCCGACCAGGCACTCGACCACCTGACCGCCTCACTCGATGATCTGATCAAGCACACGCGCAACCTCACTGCCGAGGTAGAGCAGTCAGTCGATCGTTACGGCGACGGACTGGACCTCCTTGCCCACCGCGACGCGGAAGAAACCCGCTCCGCCCTCAATACCCCGGCAGCCGTCGAACCAACCCCCCAGGCCCAGACGGCTGCCGGCCCCAAACCTGGACCTAGCCCGATCGCCGTCGTGCACGTCCACAACCCGGCCGACGTCGCCCAAGTCAAGGCCAACCTCACCCGCGCTCTCGACAGGGTCTCCCGGTGAAGGCGCGGATGAAGCGCTTCGCCGTGGTCCAGCCGGTCGGGCACCGCCCGCTCAAGGACTACCCCGATCTGGAATTCCGCGACGCCAGGGAACTCTCTGACGGGATGACTACATGGCTCAAGTGGTTCTGGCAGAACAGGTCCAAAGCCGACGTCGACATCGACGCTTACCGCGTGGACGTGTCAGTGAAGTCCAAGACCGAGGGGCAGATCCTCCTCAACGGCGAGATCTGGGCAAACTACTCGCTGCACATCCACCGCGGAACACCCGAGTGGAACCAAGCCGCAACCGCCGGAGTAGTCCAGTGAGGGCCCCCACCGTGCGGGTCGGCCGGAATCGCCGCCGCACATTCCTATACCTCCCTCTCCTTGTCCTCGGTTCGCTCATGTTCGCCGCGTCCCTGGCTACCTTCCCGATCATCAACTCCGGCTACCTCGCCGGCGTCATCTTCCTTATAGCCGGCGCTGCCGGATTCATCCGCGAGACAGGACAAGACAATGACTGAACAGCCAGTCGAAACCGAAGAGCAGTTCCTCGGCAACGCCCCTGCGCAACGCCACGCGCTTGCAGGCGATCACGTGGACGGGATCCTGGCCCGCCACATCTTGCAGTGTGATGAGTGCGCCAGCTTCCGCAGACAAGCAGAGTTCTACCTCACCGACCAGGCAACGCTCCAGCACTACGCGCCAAACGCCCACCGGACCCCGTACAAGCTGTACAGCACCGTGGCTGCCGCCGAGCTTCCGGCCGCTGACGCCACGTTCATTACCAGGGCAAAGCAGGCGGACCTCTGGCTTGATGCCGAGGAGCAGGCCACGCGGGCGCTCGCGGAGATCCAGGACGGCAACATCAACGCCGGCATCGCCTGCCTGCAGGCCGCGCTCGCCTTCGCCCAGAACTACCGCCACTCACTGACCGAGGAAGTTGCCCGATGAACACCACGCTTGAGGAACTCCACATGGACCAGCTCGCGGTCCACCCGAAGAACGTCCGCCGCGATGTCGGCAACGTAGTGGAGCTGGCGAACAGCATCACGGAGCAGGGCATCCTCCAGCCCTTGGTAGTCGCCCCGTACCTCATCGACCAGGACTACGGCGAAGCGCTCCAGTACGTCATCATTGCCGGGCACCGCCGCCACGCCGCCGCGAAGCTCGCCAACGTTGATTCACTCCCCTGCGTCATCCGCGAAGACCTGGACACCGAACCGAAGCAGCTCGTCGCCATGCTGGTCGAAAACACCCAGCGCACCGACCTGACCGTCACCGAAGAAGCGGACGCCTACCAGGCGCTGCTCGAGTTCCCCGGCTACACCGTGAAGACCGTAGCCAAAGCCACCGGGCGCTCGCAGTCGACTGTCCGTAAGCGGCTCCTGCTGACCAAGCTGTCGGAGGAGGCTAAGGGCAGACTGGAGGACCAGACCCTGAACGTTGACCAGGCGCTCGTGCTGGTGGACTTCGCCGCTGATGAGGAAGCAACGGAGCGGCTGCTGGCCGCAGCGGAAAACGGACGCGACTGGAACTTCACCGTCACGTCGGAGATCCGGAAGCGGGATACCCCGGCCAAGGTCGCAGCTCTCAAGGCGGAACTGAAAGAAGCCGGCGCAGCGTACCTGCCGGAGAGCGACCGCTACACCGGCAAGTACCTCATGGTCCGCGAGACCGAAGACAACGAACTCACGCCGGCGGAGCACGTCGCCGCCGGCCACCTCGCGCTGGTTGATAAGAACTGGGGCAGGCTCGAATGGTATTCGAAGCCGACCCGGACGGCGCAGGCCAAGGTTGAGCTGACCGAGGAAGAGCTGGAAGCCAAGCGCCGCGACGCCGCCCTGACCGCAGCCCTCGACATCGCGCACGCCGTCCGCGCCGAGCACTTCAAGACGGTCATCAAGTCCCCGCCCGAAGGCGCAGCAGACGAAGCCCTGTACCGGCTCCTGCTCGACCACCTGCACTCACGGACCGCACTGTTCGCCGAGATCACCGGCCGCCCGGCAACCCCCGACGACGGACACGCAGAGATCAAAGCTGCGCTTGCCAACCTCGGCGTCGAACAGATGGCCCTACTCCTGCACCTCGCCGACAAGACCCGCGAAGACGACCTGCTGAAGCTCTCCGGCTGGGACGCCGGCGACTACCGCTTCAGCTGGGGCACCAAGGGCTGGATTGAAGACCTCGGCACCGTCTACCACTACGAACTGTCCGCCGTCGAACAGGAAGTCCTCGACCACTTCCAACAGGCCCACGACGCCCGCCTCGCCGAGATCGCCGCAGAAGACCAGGAGCAGGGCGAACCACTAACGGACCACGACGAAGACATCTGCTCAGGTGGCAAGACGATGTGCCATGAGTGCTACGCCGCTGGCGCTGACCATGAGGAAGTATCGGCATGAGTAACCACGGACTCACCCGCAACCCCGACAACGAACCCGTCTGCACCTGCGGATACTCCCCCGAAGTCCTTGACGACTACCGCCCTTGGGTCGGCGGGCGGCTCTGGCGAGCCAAGAAGGACGTCCTCGACCACGCCGAAGCCCTCAACGACTACGAAGCCCGCGTCGAAGCGCTCGCGTGGGCGCCGGTCGCCCTGCCCGAACCTACCCCGCTGCGCTCGCCGGATGCCCCGTTCACGGTCCGGGATGCGCTGTACCCACGGGCCGGTGTCCGGCAGACCGGGGACGGCCGGTGGCTTCTGTCCTGCTGGGACGGTGACCAGATCATCCACGTGATTGATGAGCCGGTCTTCGATGACCGTGTTACCGCCTTCGATTACGGATGGCTGACCATCGGCGCCTGCCGAGAGTCCGGAACGAACCTGAACGGATGGGCGGCATGAGCATCAAGGCATCCGATAACCCGGCGTGGCGCAAGCGGTGGAGGATTGAGAACGAGCGCGGCCTCAAACGGATTGTGGATCCAGACAAAGCACAGGACCACGTCCAGGCGATGGTTAGGGACCACGGCGTAAGCCTCCGCGGTATCGCCGAAGCAGCTGGGGTCAGCGCATTCATCATCAGCGACCTGAACCGCAACATCAAGCAGGCCATCCACCGGGACACCGAGAAGGCCATTCTTGCGGTCACCGCCGAGGCTGTGCTCGCCCGTCCGAACGCAGAGGGTTTCGTTCCGAACATCGGTGGCCGGCGCCGCATCCAAGCGCTGATGGCCATGGGTTGGCGTCACCAGGATCTCAAACCCATGCTCGGCCTGAACACCGCCAACATCGTCCACCAGCAGGGCGAGTGGTTCACCAAGCGGAAGCACGATGCCATCAAAGAGTTGTACGACCGGCTCTGGGACAAGCGCGGCCCGGCCGGCACGCTGAGCATCAACCGGATCATCAAAGCAGGGTACGCACCACCGCTCGCCTGGGACGACGAGACCATTGACGATCCCAACGCGGTTCCGGATTTCGGCGCCAAGGCACCCGGGCGGGGACCGGCGGCCGAGGGAACCGTGTCCAAGGCGGACACCTTGCTGGAAGACGTCGAGTTCCTGCTTAGTGAAGGTCTCACATGGGAGGCCATCACCGACCGGCTAGGAATCGTCCCCAAGTCGCTGGACAAGAACCTGCGCAGGCTCGACCGTGCCGATCTGATCCGCCGGGCAAAGACCATGACCGAGCGCCAGGCATACGCAAGGGCCTCGTAACCAAAGCCATGGCCAGGGACCGCGTCGTCGGCGTGGGAGCGGCATCGTGCTGGGCCCGCGAACCGAACCACTACCCAGAATGCAGCTGCCCACCGTGGCGCTACAACCCCAGCCACGTCCACAGGCGACCCACCAACCCAGACTGCCCCACCCACGGAGAAACGAGCGGCACATGATCCTCACCGTCAACACCTTGGACGTCCGCCAGGCGCTCCAGTCGGTCATCCCGCATGCGGCCGACGTGAAGGACAGCCCGGCCCACGCCGTCGTGCACTTCACCGCCACGGACAGCAACCTTTACCTGACCGCCTGCAATATGCAGACCCTCGGTCACTCCGTCGCTTCAGTCTGGGAAGCGGATGGCCTGACCGGAGATCCCGACACCGACGCTTTCAACCTCCCCGTCGATGTCGCCAAGGAACTCCTCGCGCTCTTCAAATCCAGCGGCAAGCAGAAGGAGGGCGAGATCGGGGAGGCGCTGCGGCTGACCATCAAGAACAAGACCATCACCGTCCTGGACGTCTCCGGCCTCTTCCCCGGCAAGGAGCTGACTATCCCGCGGGAGGATGGCAACGACTACCCAGTGACGTTCGGGCGCATGCTCATGAGCGCAGTCCTGTCCGAGCCGGTCATGCCGAAGCGGCTCACCGCCTCCGGCCGCCTGGTCAAACTCTTCGCTACCGCAGCAGCAGCCTACGGCGAGCCTCTGGTCATCGAACCGACCGAAGACGCCCGCCGGATCCTGATCAGCTGTGGGGAATCGTTCCTTGGGCTACTGATGCCCATCCGCGACGAAGAGGTGGCCGGCAACCTGAACGCCTGGCGGGAAGGCTGGATGAGACGCCTCCCCGAGATCGCCCACGCCGGCGGCACCATCAAACAGGACGAGCCGACACCCGTCGCCAACTTCCTCCGCAACGGGACCGGATTCCACGGCGGCACCATCACCATAACCCCGGCTGACCTCGACCCGGACACCGGCGCAGTGCCCGAGCGCATCCTCCAGGCCGTAGAAGACGCCGGCCTGCTCGAACAGGCCGCCGAACTGATCATCACAACCCAGTTCGGCTCCGTGTCCATGCTGCAGCGCAAGCTCCGGATCGGTTTCGCGAAGGCAGGCTACCTCCTCGACCGGCTGGAAGTAGCCGGCATCGTCGGGCCCGCAGACGGGTCCAAAGCCCGCGCAGTCCTCTTCAGTCCCGAACAGCTGCAGGCCGCAATCGAATCACTAGGAGCCAACGCATGAGCGACTCGACCGCAGAAAAGTCCCTGATCATCCCCATCCCGCTCGTCGCCCCCATCGGCTGGGAAATCGACGACGTCAAGCTCGTGCAAGAGGTTTGGGACACGTTCGTGAAGCCCGACCAGGAAGCGGGTAACGTCCAGTCAGGCGAGATGCGCATGCTGATGGCAATCCTCCGTGCCGTAGCTGACGGCCTCGAAACTAAGGCAACGACAACCACGGAGTGGGGAGTTCGCCGGGATGCCGATTCCGCCATCTGGTCCGAAGCGGCGGCACGCGAAACGCTCCAGCGGCAGCGCAAACACAAGCTGAAGACCTTCCTGATTAAGCGTCAGGTAGGCCCGTGGGAGCTGGCCGAATCATGACCGTCGTGCCCACCACCACGAGGGACATCTACCTCCCTGACGAACCAGACCACCCGGCGCTCGCTGATCCGGAGGGCATCGCCCTGGTGCAGGCAATCCACGACCGCAAAGCAGAAGGAGGCGAACATGCCCGAACGAATCCAGCGCAAACGAACTAAGGGCTGGCGGATGCCCGAGGGCGCCGTCTATGTGGGCCGCGGCTCGAAGTGGGGCAACCCGTGGGTCGTGGGCAAGGCCATCATCCTGACCGGCAAGCGCACCGGCGAGAAGATCAATGGTGAGGATGCCGCCAAGCTGTTCCGCACGACTCTGGCCCGCAAGATGGAGACGCACCCGGACTGCTTGGAACCGATCAGAGGGAAGAACCTGGCGTGCTGGTGCCCGCTGGATCAGCCGTGCCACGCTGACGTCCTGCTGGAGCTGGCGAACGCTGGAGGTGCCTAACTCTTGTTCTTCCAGATCGACGACCAATTCCACGTCAACCAGAAAGCGAAGACCCTTGCACGTAAAGCGCTGATGGGCGATATTCGGGGCCTCGCCGCGTTGGGGCTGTGGACCATGGCCGGTTCGATGTGCCAAGCGGTGGGCACCGACGGTGTGAGCACCGTCGAAGACCTGGTGTCGATCACTCTGAACCATGCCGTAGCTGTTGAGCTCGCAGACCACCTGGTCTCCGCTGGACTCTGGCACGCGCATGGCCATGAATGCGATCGCTGCCCCGCCGTCGAAGCTGGGAATTACCTCTACCATGACTGGTTCGCGCTGGGATACGACACCGCTGCCCAGGTCAAAATCACCCGGGGTAAGCGCAAGGAACTCAAGGACCCGAACGTGATCGCCGCCGTCTGGGCGCGTGACTGCACCGATGACCCGGCAAACCCCGCCGTCGGTCTCTGCCGTTACTGCCAGAAGGAAGTGCGCCGTCAAGACCGCCGGTCCGAGATCCGCCCCGAGATGGACCACGTCGATCCCCGGCTCTACTGCGGCCCCCGCAACATCGTCCTGGCCTGCCTCGCTTGCAACCGCAAGAAAGGCGCCCGCACACCCGAACAAGCTGGCATGACCCTCCACCCCGCTCCGCGCTCGCTGGAGTCCGCTGAAGCCTCCGAGAACGTATCGCCCGCATCTGCGGCCGCTGACACGATCCAGGCAGCAGCAGGACCCGCTGAAGCGCCGCAGGGACAGATCAGGCCGGAGGATCAGACTGATCTGCAAACCGAATCAGACCTGATATCAGACGAAAAAGCTATCCCCGTGGGCGCGCGTACGGGCACGCGCCCGGGTAGGGCAGGGCAGGGCAGGGTAACTGATGGGTTAAGAGAAGGGGTTACGCCAACTGAACCCGCTACCCAACCCTCACGCAGAAGAAGACGAGGCCGGGGCAAATCCAAACCAGCTGCTGCCCCTGGGCAGCAGCACCCCACACCCAGCAAGCACGACGCAGGGGAAGCACCCACCGTCAACGCACCAGGACGCTTCGGCTCACCTTGGCATGGCTGGAGCGGTAAGCCTTCGACCGTCACCGAGACCACCTGCAATGAGCACCACCAGGAACAGCCCTGCCGCTACTGCCAGGAAGAAAGCAAATGACCTCCACTCTGGACCTCGAAGAAAAGTACCGTGTGCCCGTGGCCGGCGGCGTCGTGCTGCTGCCGTTCACCCTGGCGAAGAAGCAGACCCGGTATCCGGAGTGGTGCATCTTCCACCCGGAAGATCCGGCGAAGGCCACGCCCGGAAAGCACTTGTGCCTGCGCTGCATCGAGTGGCTGCGGACATCCCTTGCTGACATCTCCAAGTACTGGCCGGATCTGGAGGACGCGCTTGCCCCTGCCGGTGGACGTGCGGTGTCCTCGGAACGTGTGAGCGGGACGGGCGACTTGTACCCGCCGCTGCCTATCAACGGCGACGTATCCGACATCATGCGCGACGCGCGGCGGTCCATCTGGTTGGCAGTCGGCCAACTGGTGCAGGACCGCCCGGACCAGCGCTTGCCGAAGGATCACGGCACAGGCGTCCTCGCTGACTGGCTGGCCCGATGGCACGTCGACTATCTGGCAACCCACCCGTCAGCCGATCACCTTGGGCTGGTCGGACTGGATCTGGCCCGCGTGGTGCAGAAGATGAAGGATGCCGCCTACCAGTCCCCACCAGTGGAAGTAGACATCGACGGCGACTGCCACCAACACATGCTCAACGCCCAGGGTGTCCGGGTCCCCTGCCCGGGCAAGGTCATGGGCTGGACCCAGGGCGATGGCCGGATCGTCATCCGGTGCAGCCTGGACGTCACCCACCGCGTGCCGGCGGATCAGTGGTTCGCCACGGCTGGGCGCCGTGCGCCCCGCCCGAGCAGGGCAATGGACACGCTCAAGAAGAAGTATGCGACGCGCCGACGCGTGGCGAATGCAGAGGGTGCTTGACTTAGTGGTCTAAATTATGGGGTGAGCTGGTGTTTCGCACCCAGCCACAAACGCAGGGCCTCGCCGGTTAGCCGGCGAGGCTCTTCCCATGTGTCCAGGCAGCGGGAGGCGAGAGCGGTGTGAGTAAGAATGCCGGCCGGTCAGGCGGCAGGTGGCGGACGCTCAAGTCAAACCAGCGGGCCAAGCGCTTGCCCTGCTGGATCTGCACGCAGCCGATCAACTACGCGGCGAAGGCGCCGGACCCTGATTCGTTCAGTGTGGATCACTTCAAGCATCGTTCGACTCATCCTCATCTGGCTGAGGAACCGGAGAACCTGCGCAGCGCGCACCTCGGGTGCAACAAGTCCCGCGGGGACAGGGATTCACAGCCTGACCTTGGTGATACCGCCGGGGTTTGGTAACTGCCCTGCCGGGTAGGGGGGTCAGAATCGCTGGGTGTTTTCGGCCTGGTCTACTTCGCCCGGTAGTGCCCTCCCCCTCCCCGTACCCCCCACCCCCCTTATGAATTCCCGAACCACAGAGGAGCGAGCGAGTATGCACCGCGAGCACATCCAAACGGCCATTCTTGCCGCTGCCGAGGGTAGCGCCGTCGCCATCTTCGCTGAGAACATCCAGAGAGCGCAGCAGCTGGCCCGCGAAGTCGAAGCAGCACTGCAGGGCGAGAACGTTGCCAGGCTGTCCCGCGAGAACGGCCGGCAGTTCATCGAACTCAACGGCGGCGGCATCATCCGGTTCATATCCACCAGGCAAAGCGCCAGAGGCCTTTCGCTGGACCGCGTCTTCGTCCCGGTGGGAATCGACCGGAAGTTCCTTGAGGATATTGTTCCGTGCCTGGTCACCAGCCCGGAGGGCGTTCTGACCGGCTACTGAGATTTACCCGCGCAACGGCGGGAGGCCCCGGCATGGTGCACCGTACCGGGGTCCAGCGTTGCAACGGTCACTGGCACAAGTCCCCATAACTGAATAGCCCGCCGGACATGAACGGTGGGAGCGAGAAGAGCCCTCGGGCGCCTGCATACCGGTGAAAGTCCGGAGGCCGCAGGGCTGTAACTCAGTGGTAGCAGTACCGGTCAAGTCGCCCGGAAGCCGCGTGGTTCGATTCCACGCCAGCCCACCAATGAAACAAAAGCGGAGGTGACCATGGCACGCAAACGCCGCAGCTACTCCGCGGAATACAAACAGGAAGCCGCCATGTTGGTCCTCAACACCGGCAGGGCTATCGCCGACGTCGGCCGTGAGTTGGACATTCCAGAGCAGACGCTCGGACGCTGGGTATTCGACGCACGCGAGGAAGCGGGCGAAGACCCCCGGGCGCCCAGGCAGGTGAACTTCAAGACCGCTCCCCCGCCGGACCCGATCGCCTTCGCTGCTTTCGACGGACCGTCACTGCTCGAGGAAGTCCGCGAGGCCATCGCAAAGATGGAAACCCTCGACCAGGACAAGGGCCTGATTGCGCTCGCCGAGCGCTACGCCCACATGATTACCGAGGTGGCGAAGGCCGGCGGCCGTGAAGCGGTCTCGGTGATGTACCTCGGGCCTCACCTTTTCAACATGCTCCGGGAGCTGGGCGGGACACCGATGCAGCGTGCCGGGGCCGGCAAGCCGGCCGAGAAGAAGAAGAGCCGGCTGGAGCTATTGCGCGGAGGACGGGAGACCGGGTAACCCATGGTGCAGACAGCTGGCAGGGCCAAACTGTACGGCTGCGAGACACCACGAATCTACACGCCCGAGCGCAGGGAGCTGACGCGGGAGACGTCCAAGGGCTTTGAGTGCATCGACTTTGCCCAGGACGTCCTCGATATCCAGTTGTTCCCATGGCAGAAGTGGCTGCTGATCCATGCCCTTGAGTTGAACGAGGATGGATCGTTCCGCTTCCGCACGGTTGTGCTGCTGGTTGCCCGGCAGAACGGCAAGTCAACACTGATGCAGGTGCTCGCTCTCTGGCGGATGTACATGGACGCCGCGAAGCTGACTATCGGCACGGCCCAGAATCTGGACATCGCGGAGGAAGTATGGCGCGGCGCTGTCGAACTCGCGGAGGGTGTCCCGGATCTCCACGCGGAGATCGAGCGGATAGACAAGACCAACGGCAAGAAGGCGCTGGAGCTGACCAGCGGGGAACGGTACAAGGTCCAGGCGGCAAACCGCCGCGGCGGCCGAGGGCTCTCTGCTGACTTCGTGATCCTTGACGAGTTGCGCGAGCATTCCAGCTGGGATGCCTGGGCGGCGATCTCCAAGACGACCATGGCCCGCCTGTTCGCCCAGGTCTGGGCAGTGTCGAACGCCGGGGATGCTTCCTCGATCGTGCTTCGGTTTCTCCGCAACATGGCGCACATGGCCTTGGGAAACCCGGATGGTCTGGAAGATGCCGTCATGCCGGCTCTGGATGAGGACGACGAGAGCGACGGCGACTCTCTGGGACTGTTCGAGTGGTCGATGGCACCGGGCATGTCGGTCTGGGACCGGCAAGGGTGGGCTCAGGCGAACCCGTCCCTTGGCCACACGATCACTGAGAAGTCGATCGCGGCCGCGGTGAAGGGCGAGCCGGAAGGTATCGTCCGCACGGAAGTGTTCTGCCAGTGGCTGGACACAACGGCGGACGGGCCTTTCCCGCCAGGGCGGTGGGAGAAGGGCACGGACAAGGCATCCCGGATCGAGGGCAGGTTCGCGTTCTGCGTGGATGTGTCCCACGACCGGACGACAGCCCATATCGGCATCGCCGGTTTCGGGCCTGACGGGATCCTAACTGTCGCCGTAGTCGCCTCGCGTGCAGGCACGGCGTGGGTCAAGGACTGGTTCCTCACCGTTCCCGAGGGGCAGACGGTTGCCCCGAAGGACAACCCGGAGATGATCGGCGTGACCCTCCAGGCGAACGGTGCCCCGGTGTCCTCGCTGCTGGCCGAGCTCGAAGCCGTGGACGAACTGAACGTCATCCCATGGGCCGGCGCTGACCTCTCACGCTGGACGGGCATGTTCTACGACAGGGTCCGGGGAATCGAAGAAGACGACGACGGCAAGCCCATCCCGCCCGAAGACGTCCAGCCCCTGATCCGCCACCGAGGCCAGCCTCTCCTGAACATCGCAGCAGCAACCGCTGTCGCCAAACCGTCCGGGGACGCGTTCTTCTGGGACCGTGCCAAGTCACCCAACGACGCCGGCCCGCTCGTGGCAGTGACCGGCGCCGCCGGCTGCTTCCTGGTCCACGGCTCAGCAGAGCCGGAAACAAGCGCATACGAAGACGAAGACCTGATGGTCGTATAGGAAAGGTGGCATCCATGGAGTGGATTGCACTCACGCTGCTTTTCCCCTTGGGGGCAGTAGCCGGATGGTGGACAGTTACCCGCCCGTGGCGCCTTGTGAAGGCCCGCAGAGTCGTGGTGAACCTCCGGTCCGGTCAGGCCATTGAAGGCCTGCTGGTCAGGCAGGCAGGGTCGCTGCTGTTTATTGCCGAGGCCCGGCTGCATGAGGGCTCCGAGAATCCCGTCCTCATTGACGGGCAAGCCGTGGTTGAGCGTCAAACCGTTGACTTCATCCAGATACTTTAGAGGGGCGGTGACCTGTGGCGTTCGTCGTCTCTCAAGGCCAACTGGCCGACCTGTCCCGCCAGAACGTGGACATCCGCACCAGCCTTGCCGTCACTGCTGACTACAACGCGGCATACGCGAAAATCTGGGAATCCCACGGGAGCGTCCAGACGGTGGTCAACTTCCTGGGCCGCAATATCGGAAGCCTCGGGATCCACCTGTACGAGCGTGTTGGCGACACCGACCGGCAAAGGATCACGGACCACCCGCTGGCCCGGATGATGTCCCGGCCTCACCCTAGGGTCACCCGGTATTCGTTCTTTGACACCCTTGTTCGTGACGTCGCAATCTTCGAGCGCTACCTCGCGGTGAAGGCCAAGCTCGCTGACGGCACGACGCGAGGCCTGATCCGCATCCCGCCAACGATGTTCTCACCGGTCGGCGGAGACTGGATGTACCCGGAAGCGTTCGAAGTCAAGGGCACCAAGGGCAAGAAGATCATCCCGGCTGAAGACACGTTCCACGTTCTCGGGTACTCCCCCGATGGAAACATCGGCGGGGTGTCCCCGATCGAGTCCCTGCGCTCTGTCTTGGCTGAGGAGTACGAGGCGGCGCGGCAGCGGACGCAGGCATTCCGGAACGGCGCCCGGGTGAACGGTTATCTGGAGCGCCCGAAGGACGCACCCGCCTGGTCACAGCCGGCACGGGATCGCTTCCGTGCAGGCTGGCGGTCGCAGTATGGCGGCGGCGGGGGAACGGACGCCTACGGCACCCCCATCCTTGAGGACGGCATGAAGTTTGTGGCGGCCACGCAGACGTCCCGCGATCTCCAGTACATCGAGTCCCGGAAGCTTACCCGCGAAGAGGTCGCGTCGGCGTACTTCATCCCGCCGCCCATGATCGGGCTGTTGGACCACGCGACGTTCTCCAACATCAAGGAACAGCACAAGCACCTGTACCAGGACACGCTGGGCCCGTGGCTTCAGCGAATCCAGCAGGAACTCATGCTGCAACTGTTCCCCGACTTCGAGGGAACCGACCGCCTGTACCTTGAGTTCAACCTTGAGGAGAAGATGCGCGGATCGTTCGAGGACCAGGCCGACCAGCTGCAGTCCGCAACGGGCGGCCCGTACCTCACCCGCAACGAGGCACGCGCCATCCTGAACCGGCCAAGCATCGAGGGCGGCGACGACCTGATCATCCCGCTCAACGTGAGCATCGGCTCGACCGTCGACGGCGAGATCCTGGAAGAGGGAACACCGTCAGGCTCCGGCTTCACGGTCGAAGAAATCGCCGTGCTCGTGAACGCGGTCTCTGCCCTGATCCGCTCCGGCTTCTCGCCGGCGGCGGCACTCCAAGCTGTCGGCCTCGACCCGGTTGAGCACCTCGGGCTCTTGCCCGTCACTGTGCAGAAACCGGTTGAACCGGAGAACCCGGATCTGGAAATCGAGGAGGCACTCAAGGCGTTAGCGGCCGTCCGCCGCCGCAAGGCGAGCAAGTCCCCGACCGAGTACGAGATCAAGGCGCCGACTCCGGAGGAGATCCCGGAGGAACACCAGAAGGCGATGGCTGCACTGTTCGCCAAGTTCTTCGCCAGGCAGCGCCAAGTGGTGCTGTCGGCGGCCGGCGCGAAAGCGGCTGAATGGTGGGACGCGGGCCGGTGGGACCGTGAACTCGCCGGTGACATTCTCGCCGCCTCACTGGGCGTCAGTAAGGCTGCGGCACTGTCCGCGCTGGACGGCATGGGCGTTGACCCTTCGGAGTACAGTACGGAGCGCACCAAGGCTTTCCTGAAGAAGGTGGCCCAGCGCATCGCCGGCCAGGTCAACGCAGCCACGGAATCCGCCCTCGAGTCCGCTATGGATGACGATGACCCGGACGCCATGGCGCACGTCTTCGACATCGCCGAGGAGTCACGTGCCGAGCAATCGGGCATGACGGCTGCGGCTACGTTCGTGGGCTTTGGCCTAGTCGAAGCTGCACGGCAGACGAAACCGCAGGCGCGGAAGCGCTGGCAGGTCAACTCCGGCAACCCCCGGTCATCCCATTCCGCTGTCAACGGTGAGGAAGTCCCCATCGAAGACGATTTCAGCAACGGCATGAAGTGGCCGGGATCTTTCGACGGCGACGTGGACGAAGTCGCCAACTGTCAATGCTCCGTCGTCATCATCACCTGACCAATGGAAGGAACATCATGCACGTCAAAAGTGTGCCCATCGGCCGGGTGAAGGCCGGACCCGATGACGGGCTCGAAGAGGGCCAGTTCATCGTCTACCCCTCCACGTTCATCAAGGAGCCAGACTCCTACGGCGACATCGTTGCCAAGGGCGCGTTCCTGGAAGACATCGCGGAATGGAAGGAATCGGGGAACGTCCTGCCGGGCCTGTACGGGCACCGCATGGACGACCCTGACTACTTCGTCGCCGGCGCCCTGGACATGGGCGAGGACGACCACGGCTGGTGGGTAAAGGGCGAGTTTGACCTGGAGTCCCCCAAAGGCCCGCAGGTGTACCGGCTGGTCAAGGGCCGCCGGCTGAACCAGCTCTCGTTCGCGTACGACACCCTCGACGAAAAGTCGGTGACGCTGGAGGACGGCCGGAAAGCCAACGAGCTGCAACGGCTGAAGGTCTACGAGTTCTCGTTCGTGCCGATCGGCGCGAACCAGGACACGTCCGTCGTCGCGGTGAAGGCCCTGGCTGACGCGGTCGCCGGCGAGTTCAAAGCCGGCCGGGTGCTGGCTCAGAAGCATATAGATTCCCTGCGTTCCGCGCAGGATGCCATCGGCGTCGTCATCGACGCAGCCGAGGCAATCAATGACCAGGAGAAGGCCAGCGGGAAACCTGCGGGCAACGACGAGGAGCCCGGCCGGGCCAAGTCGAAGCCGGTAGCTGTACCGTCCGCACGGACTCTGGCAGAAGCGCTTGACCTCGAAATCGAAGTCAGCGTCTAACCACCCGAAACACACCGAAGCCCTGGGAAGTCCGGGGCTTTTTTCATGCCACGAAAGGTTTGATCATGAGCAAGCTGAAAATGCTGCAGGACGCAGCTCGGGCGGCTGCCAAGTCCGCTACGGACATCGCTGCCAAAGCCGACGCCGAGGGCCGGTCCCTGACCGACGACGAGCGTTCCGACTACACCGCGGCGATGGCCAAGGGGCGGGATCTGCTGGAGCAGATCAAGACCGCCAAGGCCGACGAGGAGATCCTCGCCGGGGCCAAGGCACTGGCCGACGAAATCGGCGGCCCTGCTGCTGACGACGTCGACGCGCAGAAGGACGCCGCAGGCTCCCTCCAGCGCGTGAAGAACCTCGGGTTGGAGGTTGTGAACTCCCAGCAGTTCAAGTCCGCCATGGCCCCGTTCGCGGGCCGTGAGTCCGGCGTGCCGGAGCGGGCAAAGTTCTCCACCGACCCGGTCTCCGTCAAGAGCCTGTTCGTCGGTGGCAGCACCACGTCCGCAGGCGCGTTCGTCACGCCCGAACAGACCGGCATCATCGAGATGCTGGGCCGGCGTCCGCTGACCATCCGTGACTTCATCTCCGTCCGCCGCACCGGATCAGACACCGTCGAGTACGTCCGCCAGGTGTCCCACACCAACGCGGCCGCACCCGTCGCGGAAGCCACCAGCACGGCGGCACCGACCGCGACGGCGAACACCACAACGGGCGCCGTTACGTTCACGAATGCCGCAGGTGGCGGGTACAAGCCCGAAGGCTCCTGGGCTTTCGAGAAGAAAACGGCCAACGTCAAGACCATCGCCGAGTGGGTGCCCGCTACTAAGCGTGCCCTGGCCGACGCCGCCCAGCTCGAAGGACTCATCAACGATGAGCTCCGTAAGGACATCGCCGAGACCGAGGAAAACCAGATCCTCACCGGCAACGGCACGGGCGAGAACCTGACCGGCATCCTGTCGACGTCGGGCATCCAGACCCAGGCGTTCGACACGGACATCTTCGTCTCCACCCGCAAGGCGCTGACCAAGGCCCGCACGGTGGGCCGCGTGGTACCGAACGCGATCGCCCTGAACCCGGTGGACGTCGAAAGGGTGGACCTGGCGCGTGAGTCAGGTACCACGGGCAAGTTCATCAGCGGCGGCCCGTTCGCCATGGGCCCCCGCACCCTCTGGGGAACACCGATCCTCGAAACCGAAGGCGTGGCCGCCGGCACCGGACTGGTGGGCGACTTCTCCAAGGCCGTCCTGTGGGACCGCGAGCAGACCACGGTCAGCATCACGGACTCCCACGCGGACTTCTTCATCCGCAACCTGGTCGCGATCCTCGCCGAGGAACGCGTCGCGTTCGGCGTGACCCGTCCGACCGCGTTCGTTTCGACCGCCGTCGCCTAACCAACGGACAACCAACACGGGCGTCGGCCCCTGACCCCCATATCGGGGCCGACGCCCGCAACACCTTGAGGAAGGTAGTTCCATGTCTGAACTGAAGAAGTACGACATCACCACCGAAACCGGCTACACCACAACGCTGCTGCTGTCCGACGAAGACGCGAAGACCCGCGGACTACTCGGCGAGGACACCGAAGCCGTCGCCCAGCAGGCAGCCCAAGCTGCCGAGGCTGCCGCGAAGGAAGCAGCGGATAAGGCTGCTGCTGATGCTGCCGCGAAGGAAGCAGCGGATAAGGCTGCTGCTGATGCTGCCGCGAAGGAAGCACAGACCCCGCAGAACAAGCAGGCCCGACCCGCAGGCAACAAGTAGAGGAGCCTTCCCATGATGGTCGCTTACGCCACTCCGTCCTACCCGCTGCAGCAGTTGGCGACCGTGAGCGATCTTGCCGGGTTCAACGGCGGTCCGTTCACGGACCCCGTTGTTGCTTCGGCTGGGGACTCCATCCGGGACGAATGCGGGTGGCACATCGCACCTGAGGTCGCTACCACGATGAAGTTCCGCGGGACCGGTTCCGTGATCCTTCTGCCCACGCTGCGGCTGATCACCGTCACGTCCATCACTGACCGTGAAGGACGCCCGGTTGACGGCGTGGACTGGCTGGAGAGCGGCATCCTGGAGCGCGCCGCAGGGTTCCCTCCGTACGTGGAAGTGACCTTCGTCCACGGTTACCGGGTTTGCCCGCGGTCCTTGTTCGCTGTTGTGGCGGAACGGGCCGCGGCACGCTCGGCCGGCCGCATCAAATCCGAGGCTCTGGCGGGGCGGTCGGTTTCCCTTGAAGGCGGCGAGGACCCCGTGACGTCGAGGGTTCTGAATGCCTACCGGTTGAGCGGTGGTGCCTGATGAATCTCATGACTGAGCCGGTGGGTCTGCGCTTGCGCGGCGCCCCACTGCCGGGACAGTTCGATGAATACGGCAACCAGAAGACCGGGCCGGCCACCGTGGCTGTGCACTACGGCTGGTACGAGCCCCGGTCTTCCGGGGAGGACACTGCAGCCCGGGAACAGCAGGTTTATGGCTATTGGGTGAGCCTGCCCTTGGACGCGCCACTGTCCGGTGCTGACGCGGTCGTGCTGTTCGGCACGGTGGACGCCGCCGGCCAGCTGGTCGGCGGCGAGGATTACCAGGTCGTTGGCCAGCCCGGCCGGCAGCCGGCAGGGTTCTTGGTGCCCGGCTTCATCAAAGCAGCGGTCGAACGGGTGACCGGGTAATGGCTGAGGTCGAAATCAGCTACGAGTTGATCCAGCAGGCAGCGCAACAGCCCGGCGTGATCGAGCAGCTTCAGGTTGTGGCGGACCGGGTGAGAGCCCGGGCTGAGGGTCTGGCGAAGCAGGAAGAGGTGGAGATGACCGTCAGCACGACGTCGGGCCTCCGCCCCGGTGGGCGCCCGTTCGTGAACGTCATCACCGATAACCCGGGGCAGGAGTTCGGCACCGCACTGCACAAGCGGCACCGGATCCTCGGGCGGGCCGGTGAGGGCGGATGAGTTGGCCCAACATCGAAAAGGTCTTGACCGCTGCCCACCGGGCCGAGAGCGGGGTCCAGACCGGAACGAAAGTCCCGGACGACGTCGAGACCCTCGCGAAGTTCGTTCGTATGGCCCGCGGCCCGGGCAGCGACGACATGATTACCGATTCCCCCGCCGTCGACGTGGAGTGCTTCTCCAACGTCTACGGCACTGCGGCCGACCTCGCCGAGGACGTTCGCCAATGGTTCCACGCACTCGCCGGCCGCAAGGTCGAGGGCGTGCTCGTGGACAAGGTCCGCACCGTAGTCGCCCCTTCCTGGGTTGACTACCGCAACCCTGCAACGAACCGATTCGTGGCCTCTTACCGGCTCGAATTTCGCCAACTGTACTGACTATCTGAAAGGGGGTTGCCGACGTGGCAACTTTCACCGAAGCCAAGGGCCACAAAGGCTCAAACATCCGGAAGATCCTCGAAATGGCGATCTTCATCAAGCCGGTGGCCGACGCGGACACCGCGATCACCAAGGTCTGGGGCGGGAACACCGCAGGCCTGACAATCCCCGCCGGCTACCTGCCGGTCGGCATGACAACCAAGGATGACGGCGCGACCTGGACCCGCGATCAGGAGTCCAGCGACGTCACGTCCTACGGTTACGCCGAGCCTGTCCGCCGCGACATCCTCTCGGACGTGACCGGCCTGTCGTTCACCATGCAGGAATCCAAGAAAACCACCATGGAACTCTTCCACGGTCTGGACCTTTCCGCCGTCACGACGGACACCGCCCTCAACGGCGGCAGCTTCTACTTCGACAAGGCATCCCGCCCGGCCCAGCGGAAGTACCGTGTGCTCGCCCTTGGCAAGGACGGCGACGGACCCGACGCCATCTATGTGGCCCGATGGCTGCCGAACGCCCAGATCACCGAGAACGGCGAGCAGGCATGGTCCGAAGGGGACGAGGTCAAGTACCCCGCCACGTTCACGGCCTACACCGACAGCGCGTTCGGTACCAGCTTCCGTGAGATCTGGGGCGGCCCGGGTCTGAAGCACGCCGATATGGGCTTCCCCGTACCGGTCTAACTAACTGGTGGCCCCGGCTCCTTGGTGGGCCAGCCGGGGCCACCTTCACCGTAGGCCCACCACCGAACCACTCAACCCCTTTTGAAAGGTGCCAGCCATGGCTAAGCAGAAGCTCGATGTCCTTGTGTCCCCCGAAGGCAACCGCGAATGGACTCCGGAGGACGCTGCCCAGGCGACCAACCTCCGCGCCCGTGGCTGGACCCCGAAAGTCGAAGAGGACCCGGAGGCCGACAAGGCCGACGCGGCCGCGCCCAAGACCACCACCAAGTAGCACGAATCCACATAACAACCGAAAGGCCCACCACCATGACACAGCAGTTCAAGCGCTGGGATCAGTACGTCGAGGAAGCCCGGCATGAGGCTTTCCAGCTCCCGGTATCTGACGATGAGACCCTCGTCATCGAAGCGCCCACGGGCGCGTCACTGATCCAGTGGGCGCGCGCGTACCGGTCCAACGACATCGAGGCCATGCTGATCACCCTCTGCGGTGATCAGTGGTCCAGGGTGGAGCAGCTGCTCGCCAAGGCCGGGCACTCCGCGATGGAGAACCTCATCACGGACATGATGCTGTTCTTCGACCTCTCCGAAGACATCACCCTGGTCGGCCCGGGCGGGGGGAAGGTCACCGAACGGGATCCCCGCAAGATCCGGATCATGCTGAAGCAGGGATACCGCCCGGAGGGGGAAGCCGTTTCCCGTACCTAGTCAGGGTCGTTGACAGGTACGGGGACGAGATTGAGTACGACCTGCACCAGATGGGGCTTGATCTGCTTGATTTCTTCCGTGGCCGGCATTCATGGCGGAAGCTGGCGAACCTGGTTCGGCAGCTTCCGTCGTCGTCCCGGACCACGGAGGCGATGGCCAACGATGACGAGCTCGCGGAGATGCTCGTGGACCAGCCCACTAAGGGTGACAGCGGCCCGCGGGTGTCCGAGTACAGTCCCGAGGCTGCCCGCCTGGATGTCCTCGTGGACCGGATCAGCGAATTGATTGCAGTGTCCATCCAGGTTGCGGGCGGCAAGGCCCCGCGTGTGCGCCCGGTCAAGCGGCCGGAGACGGCGTTCTCCCGGGCTCAGAAGCGCCGCAGCGAGCAGCGCATCGGTTCACTTATCGCAGAGGTTGAAGCCGCCCAGCAAAGGGCTTCAACTACCTAAAAATTGAAAACGGGAGGCCCATTTTGGCACAGGCACAGGACGCTGTTTGGCTCCCGGTACTCCCGTCCATGAAGGGCTTCGGGCCCGCCCTCGTCAAGGGGGCGGGCTCCGAAGCTGACAAGGCCGGCAAGGGCATCGGTCAGCGCTTCGGGACAGCCCTGGTCGGCGGCGTCGCCGTCGTCGGGGCCGGCGCTGCAGCGGCAGGGATGGCCCTGTACAAAGTCGGGGAAGTGTTCGATGAAGTAGCGGACACCATCCGGACCGGGACTGGCGCCACAGGTGAAGCACTTGATGGCCTGGTGAGCGCGGCGAAGAACGTAGGCACGAAAGTCCCCGCCGACTTCGCCAAAATCGGCACCGTCGTCGCCGACGTAAACACCCGTATGGGCCTCTCGGGGGAAACTCTGGAGAAGGTAGCGAGCCAGTACCTCGAAGCCGGCCGGGTCCTCGGCGAAGAAGTGGACGTCAACAAGACCTCGGCCGCGTTCAATGCCTTCAAAATTGAGGGCGAGGACGTGTCGGGGGCTTTGGACCACCTCTTCCAGGTGTCCCAGGCCACCGGTCTGGGCATGAATGAACTCGCGGACGCGGCGGCCCGGAACGCCCCGGCCATGCAGACCCTCGGCTTCTCGTTCGAGGAGACAACGGCGATGGTGGGGTCCTTCGACAAGGCCGGGCTGAACAGCTCCGCGATCATGGCGTCCATGTCCAAGGGCCTCGTGACCCTGGCTAAAGAGGGCGAGAAGCCTGCAGAAGCGTTCAAGCGGGTGCAGGGCGAGATCTCCGGCTTTGTTGCCAAAGGGGACGAGGCCGGCGCGCTGAACCTGGCATCGAAAGTATTCGGCACCAGGGGAGCGACGCAGTTCATCGGTGCGTTGAAGTCTGGCGCCCTGAACCTTGAAGACATGTCCAAGGTCGCAGGCCAGACCGAGGACAGCATTCTAGGTGTCGGGTCCGAGACCATGGACTTCGCCGAGCAGTGGATGATGTTCAAGAACAAAGTCCTGGTCTGGCTGGAACCCATGGGCGCCCGCGTGTTTGGCGCCCTCGGGACCATCATGGGCGAAGTCACGGCAGGCGTCACCGCATTTGGTGCGGCTTGGGCGGCGAACGACGGCGACATTACGTCATCGGGTATCCCGGGAATGATGGAGCAGCTCGCGTACTGGGGCCGGCAGGCGTTCGACTACGTCCAGAACACGGCGATCCCTGCCGTGCGGGACTTTGGTGGGCTCCTCGCTGAGACCTTCGGCCCGTCCATCGAACGCGTCGGCAACTTTGTGCGCGACACCCTCGTGCCGGGGCTCAAAGGCTTCGGTGGCGAGCTCGGCGGAGGCTCCCTCACAGCCATGCAGAACGCTGGCAGCTTCCTCGTGACCGACCTGATTCCGGCGCTTGGGAACTTGTCGACATGGCTGCTGGACAACAAAGACATGCTGATCAACGTAGCTACCGGCATCACTGTGCTGCTCCTGCCCGCGCTTGTCCGCCTGGGCGTGACCGCGCTCATCTCGGGCGCCCAGCAAGTGATCGCGTGGACCATGGCCCAGGGCGGGGCGATCAAGACGGGCATCGTCTACCTTGCGCAGTCCTTCATGATTATCGGCAGCTGGGTTGCGATGGGCGCCGCGGCGCTCGTTTCGGGCGCTCAGACTGTCTACGTATGGGGCCTCTACACGCTGGAGGCCATCAAGGGCGCTATCGCTTATGGTGTTCAGTCCGCGCGCGTTGCCGTGGCGTGGGGTGTCATGTCCGCTGCTGCTGTCGCCTCTGGCATCAAGACGGCGGCAGTATGGACGGGCAGTGTCGTCGCGTCGGCCGCGTCCGGCACGGTCAGCTTCCTGATCAGCGCCGGCCAGGTTGTCGGCGGCTGGGTGATGATGGGTGTCCAGTCGCTCCTTCAGGCTGGCCGGATGGCCGCGGCGTGGTTCATCGCGCTGGGCCCGATCGGCTGGGTGATCGCTGCGGTGATCGGTCTGGTCGCGATCGTAATCGCCAACTGGGACACGATCAGCTCCTTCACCCGCCAGATGTGGGAGAAGAACGTCAAGCCGGTATTCGATGCGCTCGGGAACTTCATCACTAAGGATGTTCCGGCGGCGTTCGAGAAGGGCGTCGGCTTCATCAAGACGGCGTGGGAGAAGCTCCAGGACATCGCCAAGGCACCGGTCCGGTTCGTTGTCGACACGGTCATCAATGACGGGCTGATCAACGGGCTGAACAACATCGGCGGGTTCCTTGGTCTGGGCAAGATCCCGCGGCTGGCGCTGCCTGCCGGGTTCGCCGGCGGCGGGTACACCGGCGACGGCGGGAAGTACCAGCCGGCAGGTGTCGTGCACGCGGGCGAGTTCGTGTTCACGAAGGAACAGACCCGCCGTGCCGGTGTCGGGAACCTCTACGCGATGGCACGGGCGCTCGCCGGCTACGCGAGGGGCGGGCTCGTGCACCCGCTGCGGGCCAGTACGGTGTCCCAGCCGTTCAGCGGAAGCCACAACGGCATCGACTTCGCGGCACCGACCGGTACGCCGATCGGAGCCGCAGGGCCGGGCCGTGTGTCCTCCGCTGGCCGGTCCTCCTACGGCGGCGGCAACGAGATCCACATCGACCACCCCAACGGGCTCCAGACCTGGTACGCGCACCTCTCATCCTTCGCGGTGAAGCTGGGCGACATGGTCCGGGCAGGGACAACGATCGGCCAAGTCGGGTCAACCGGCAACAGCACCGGGCCGCACCTGCACTACATGGTGATGAACGGTGGCTGGCCGAACTACGTCAACCCGGCCCCGTACCTTGATGGCGGGGGCGAGGCGGGCAAGGGTTGGAACCCCATTGCCGGGATCATCGACGGGCTGATGGGCAAGTTCAAGGAAGCGTTCCCGGGCGCCGGGTTCATGGCTGACCTGGCCATCGGCGTGGGCAAGAAGCTCCTGGACGGGGCCGTGGGCTTCATCACCGGCAACGGAGGGAAGGACTCCGGTCTCGGTTCCACCGGGCTGCCCTACCTGCATGATCAGGGCGGCGTCCTACCCCCGGGCCTGTCCCAGGTCATCAACCGGACCCGCAAGCCCGAAGCGATCCTGAACCCGCAGCAGTGGGCCGATATCCACCGGCTCGCCACAGACGGCGGACAGCAGACGGGCGGCGACGTGATCTTCAAGGGCAACGTCGGGTGGGACCCGCACCAGGTAGCCCAGGAGATTGAAGCGCAGAAGCGAAGGACGCAGACAATGGCCGGCATGGGAGGGGTGGTGTTTCAGTGAACTTTGCTTATGGCACCACACTCACCGCGCCGCAGGCGCCCGCCTCGCCGTGGGCCAGAGGGGTGATGGTCTGGACCGGGTGGGACGGCAGCGGGTGGGAACTGTCAAAACCCGATGCCGGCGTCTTCCTCACCGGCAAGGGCATCGAGGGGCTGGGCATGCCCACCCATCAGGTATGGATAGGCGAGTCGCCGGCCGTGCATGGCCAGTCTTACCGGGGCCACGTCGTGGACCCACGGCCCGTGTTCTGGCCTGTCTACCTCTATTCCGACGCGGGAACGGATGAGTGGCTGGACCTGGACCGGGCGTTCTGGCGGTCCTTGCAGCCGGGCAAGCACGGTACCTGGTCTGTCACCACACCCCGGGGCGGGACCCGCTCGTTGTCCTGCAGGTTCGTCGATGACGGCCGCCATTCGTTCGACCGCGACCCTTTGTTCAGGGGCTGGGCCGTCTACGGCGTGAGTCTTATCGCCGATAACCCGTTCTGGACGGGTGAGCCGGTACGACGAACCTGGGCACAGTCCACCGCCACTGATTTCTACGGCGGCGCCTCCAAGGCTCCGGTGTTCCACATCAGCAGCGGATCGCAACTGTCCACCGCGAAAATGACCAACGAGGGCGACCTTGAGGCATGGCCGGTGTGGACGGTCAGGGGACCTCTGACATCCGTCACCGTGGGCGTGGACGGATCAACCATCCAGTGGAACGTCGCGCTCGCCGGCGGGGACATCCTGGTGATCGACACGGACCCGACCGTCCAGTCAGCCTGGCTGAACGGCGTGGACGTAACCGACCAGTTGGGCGTCGCGGATTTCGCGCCGATCCCCGCCGGCGTGGAGCTGCCGCTGTCCCTGACTATGGCGGGTACCGGATCCGTTGAGGCCACCATCACGCCGCGCTACTACCGGGCGTGGTGACCATGGACGGCCTGCGGATCACCGTCTACGACAAGAACTTCCTTCGGAAGGGCTGGCTCGGCAACCCAGAGTCAGTCACGGTCACGGTCGGCTACAACATCGTCGGCAAGGCTGACGTGACCTTCCCCTCGGACCATAATCGGGCGTCGGACATCCTCACCGAGGGCGCCCGTCTCGTCATCGAATATCCGGGCCTTGACCTGCCCCTTATCACCGGCCCTGTCACCGACGTGCAGGGGCAGGGTCCGGAGGGTCAAAGCACCGTCACCGTGACGGTCACCGACGACCTGAGTCTCCTCTGGGAGACCCTCGGTTGGCAAGTGCCAACAGCGGCGATCAGCGCCCAGGGCACCGCCGAATACCGCACCTACACCGGAAACGCGGAAACCATCGTCAAGACCATGGTCCAGGAGCAGGCAATCACCCGCTTCGGCCACCCCCTGACCGTCACGCCGAACCTGAACCGTGGCGCCGTCATCCCAGGCGGCGTGAAGATCAGGATGCACGCGCTCGCCGAACGCCTCTACCCAGCCGTGGAGCAAGCGGGCCTTGGTGTCCGGGTCTATCAATCCGGAGCGGGTCTGGTCCTGGACGTCTACGAACCGCGCGTCTACTCCAAGGTCATCAGCGAAGCAGCCGGCACGTTGCGGTCCTGGAAGTGGAACCGGTCCAACCCAGCCGCCACGCACGTCGTGGGAGGCGGGTCAGGAGAGGGGACGCTGCGGAACTTCCGCACAGCCTCAGACGCCGCGCTCGCCGCCGCATACGGGCGGCAGATCGAAGTGTTCACGGACGCCCGCAACGGCGATACCGATGCGGAACTGGACCAGTCCAACAGCGAGACCCTGTTCGAGGGGAAACCCAAGAGCGGCCTCGAGTTGGAACTGTCAGAGACACCCTATTTCCGGTACGGGACCGTCATCGTCGGTGACCAGGTCACCATCCGTGCCGGCGCCCTGGAAATCGCCGACATGATCCGTACGGCAACGATCACATGGACCCGCGCCGGCGGCCTTAAAGTGCAGCCTGTCGTCGGGAAGACCGAGAATTCCTCGGACGCGAAGATCGCGGGCGCCATCAAAACCCTGTGGCGGGGATTAACCAACCTGAAAGTGAGATAACCCATGGGCTTCATTACCGCAGGATATGACGGCACCGTCGACGAGGTGCAGTTCGCCGAGATTCTGCACCGCTATTCCGTGGTGGGCCCTGATGATTTCAAGGCGACTACCCAGGCGGGTGACCGTATCGTCGCCATCAGCGACGGCGTCGCGCTTGGCCCGGGAACCAGGGACGTCGCCACGGCCATCCCGAATATCCAGTTCGCCGCGGCCTCGGGTACACGCTGGGACCTGGTGGTGCTCCAGCGAGACTGGCAGCCCCCGGGCGGCGCCAGCTCCATCACCATTGTGCAGGGAGGTCCAGCGAAGGGTTACCCGCCGGTCGGGACCGCGGCGACGAACTGGAACCGCCGGCCGGGGATCCTGGATGACCAGCCGCTCTACCTGCAGGAGGTCAACGGGACACTGTTGGGGCAGCGGGTTGATCTGCGCTGTTGGGCTTCCAACGGAGGGTTGTTCGCCAAGGATGAACTGGCCAGGACCTATCTGGACAGGGCTGGCACTGAGGTTTGCGTCAACGGGACCGTCTGGCGTTCGCAGGTGGGTGCGAACGGGATCCAGGAGTGGGTAAAGGCATCCGAGATCGGCAAGATCCCGTTATTCGGTTATGGGGGGGCTCTGGCGAGTACCCCGGACGCCGGCACACAGTTCTTGGTTCAGGCAGGGAGCCAGGTCAACGATAGCGACGGCTCGGGGTATGCGCGGCTTACCTTTCCCAAGCCCTTCCCAAATGGTCTCCTGTCGGTCGTACTGACCAACGGTGACCAATCCGTGGACCGGGCAGTCAACAGGGGCACCATCACATTGAGCGTCACCGGGCTGCCGTGGAACACCGGGACGAAGGACGATGTGGTTTACACGGTAGCGGTCCCCACTGGGCAGCTTGCAAGTCAGCGGCACCGTGTCGACTGGATAGCAATTGGGTGGTAACCGCCGGCCAGCCCATGAGGGAGGACTAGACGTGTGGATGCTGGATTCATCACCGCCACAACGGGATTTATCGGTTCGGTTGTGGCGCTGCTCGGCGCACTCGGCGGGGGTCTGGCATTCCTCATCCGGCGGGCAGACAAGAAGCGCGAAACCGGGGAGGCCATCATGCTTGAGCACCTGAAGGCCGAGCTCCGCAAAGCGCACCGGGCGCTCGCCATTCGCACGCGTGACGGCAACGCCTGGCGGGATCAGTTGCTACGCAATGACATTGAGCCTGAACCCGCAGAGTGGTCACCGTTACCGGATGAGAGAGATGATCAGTGAGTACTGAACTTGAGAACCAGATGGGGATCTTGGAGGACGAGGTCAACCGCAGGCGCCGGAACGACCGGCGCCAGAAGTGGGGACTCTTCGTCCTTGCCATGTTGCTGCTCGTGGCCGTCGCCGTCATCGTTCCGCTGCTGAACATCGCCCTTCACCAGGCGGATGTTTCCGGCGCGCAGGTCGTCACCGAGCAGGCAGAAAAGAAAGAGATCGCCAAGGAAGCGCAGCGGGCCTTGTGCGGAACCAATGAGACGGAGATCTTTGACGCGCAGCTCTGCGAGAAGCTGGCCACGGCAGCGCAGGAACCCATCGCCCAGCCCGCAGAGCCACCGGTCATCCTTGGACCGTCCCGCGCCGATCTTGTGCAGGCATTCCGCGCCTACTGCGAGGAAGGAAACAACTGCCGGGGCGCCGACGGCGCCGAGCCTACAGCCGATGACATCGCCGCAGCGTTCGTTCGCTTCTGCTCGGACGGACGCTGCGTCGGACCAGCCGGGGAAAACGGCAAAGACGCAAAGCCGCTGGCGCCCGAATACGAGACTGTTCTGGCCGCTGTGACCGACTACTGCTCCACCGGCGCCTGCATCGGCTCACCGGGCCCCGGCCCGTCCACAGAGATGGTCCTCGCCGCGGTGCAGCAGGTCTGCGCAAACGATGCATGCCGCGGACCGGCCGGCGCGGACTCAACCGTCCCTGGGCCCGAGGGAAAGCCGGGACAACCGGGCCGCGGCATTGCTGATTCCTACTGCCAGGACAACGGTCTGTGGCAGATCACCTACACCGATGGGGCGGTGGACACTGACGCCGGACGCTGCCGCGCTGACGCGATCCCCGGACCACCTGCATTACCTCCGAGCCTGACCCTCTAAACAAATCCATCGATAGGCCCCCATGTTGGGGCCTTTTTTATGCCCGAAAGGGGCCCGTCATGATCCTCTCCAATCTCGCAAACGTCCTCCGCGACGCAGGCCTAACCGTCGTGGAAGTTGACGGATGGCAGAACCGCGGCTACCTCGGCCGGGACCTCGCCGAAATCCGAGGCATCGTCTGGCACCACACCGTGGCCAGCCGAAACTCCCTCGCCACCATGGACGCGCCATCGCTGAACATCTGCACCTACGGGCGCGCCGACGTCGCAGGTCCCCTCTGCCAGATCGTGTTCGGCCGCTCCGGAACCGTCTACCTCACCGCCGCCGGCCTCTCAAACCACGCCGGAGCCGGGTCCGCTGCTGGCGTGCCAGTAGACATGGGCAACTACTACCTCATTGGCATCGAGATGGAATCCTCCGGCGTCGCGCCGTGGGACTGGACCGAAGACCAGATCCGTATCGCACCCCACCTCGGCGCCGCCCTTGAACGCGCCTATCTCTCCCATCTCCCGGAAGGCGCCCGCCTGCAGATCAGCCACAAGGAATACTCCTCTGAAGGCAAGATCGACCCCGCAGGCTGGCCCGGCGACATGGACGGCCTCCGCGCTTCCATCAACGCCGTCCTCACCGGCGGGGAAGCCCCGGCTGAAACGGTCACACCGCAGTCCGCGCCGGCGTCCGCACCGGCCGCCGTGGAGCGCCCCTCGGGCTATGCAGAGTGCATCGTTGACCCGGGCGACACCCTCTCCGGGATCGCGGCACAGTTCGGGGTGGACCTGGGCGCGCTGATCGCGGTCAACCCGCAGCTGGCCAACCCGGATGCCATCGAAGTCGGGCAGGTCCTGAACCTCCCGTCCGCGCCCGACGTCGCACCGCCGGTCACCCAGTGCATCGTCGATCCCGGTGACACCCTCTCCGGGATCGCGGCACAGTTCGGCGTGCCGCTGGTCCAGATCATCCGCGCCAACCCCGGCATCGACCCGGACCTCATCCACCCCGGCCAGGTCCTCAACCTCGTCTAGCACCCAGTTCACCAGCAGAGAGAGGACCACTACCATGGGCGACCACGAAGCCCTGCCAGCTGCCAACGAGACGCCGTGGTGGGCGCTGCATATCGACGCGCTCACCAGGGCATGGCGCACCCTGTACACCGGATTCATCCTCGACGCCCTCGTCCTGATCGGCGGAGGAATCGCCAACCTGCTCAGCACCCACGAGGTGACGACTGAGGCGTTCTGGATCGCGTTCCTGATCCTGGTCACCAAGTCGCTCCTGACGGCGCTGGGCTCCTACCTCCTCCGCCTCAAGGTGACACCGAAGAACATCCAGAAAGAGGGAGAAGCACGTGAGCTACACATTTGACCAGATCTTCGCCGTTGACGAGGCCAACCCGTCCAACGTCGCAAGGAACGCGACGGTACTCATTTTCGCCCCCGGCGACGCCGCCAATACCCCGTTGACGCTGACCACCCCGGCCGGCCTAGCGCTCGCGAACCCTGTTCCGGTGAACGGGAACGGGTTCGGCAGCGCGTTCATGCACGCGACCCTTGACCGGGTCGCCTGGTCCGGTGGCGGGTTCTCCGGATTCTTCACCTCCTATGACGGGATGAAGAACGAAGCGCTCGCGGCCCGCGCCGCAGCGGAAGCATCAGCGTCGGAAGCAGCGGCATCTGCAGCCCTCGTCGGTGCACCCGCGGACACCGCTGTCGAGACTCTGATCAAGACGCCCGGAACCGCCACGCAGGTGGCACTTACTGCCACTTATGTCCGGTTCGTTGACTTAGCCGGAGCCCCTATTTCAGCCCGCCGAGTGACCATCAAGGTGGACACGTCTACGTGGGAAATCGCCGACATTATTGCGGAGGTCTAAACAATGGTGTACATGAAAGATTCGATGGGCCACAGGCTCGATAGCTTCGCTGTCGCACCTGTGCCTCAGGGCATGAGCTTTGTTGCGGGCGCTGCCAACCCTCTGACGCGCCGGGTAACTGCTCCATTAGGCTCAACGACCACAACGGCGGCCGCGTCCGCACTTGACTGGTGCCAGCGGACAATGATCATGCTCCCCGTGCCGGTCACCCGTTGGAGGGTCAAGATCGCCAACTGGAACGTCCTCACCAACACCGCTCTGACAACCCCGGTCAGCGGTACAGGCATCTACTACGGCGCCCCCGCCGCCATCCCTACGACCGGCACAACGAACCGCTGGAACGGCGACTTCGCCGCAGCACCCACACAGGTTGTCGGCGCGTTCTCGGTGCCCACTGACGGCACCGACTACGTCAGCCCCTGGGTGAGTACACCGCTCGCAGCCAAGACCCCCTTGGTCCTCTCGTGGGGGTTCACCACTCCCGCTACGGGTACCGGCGTTGCAACCGGGTCAGGTTGCCAGGTCGCAGGCGTGGCAACGTCAGGGTCATCCCATGCTGGCGATACAGCCATTAGCGGCGTGGCGGGATACTTCGCCCCGAAGGGTGGGGCGTACTTTGATGTGCGCGTTGAGTATGAGTTTGTCGGCACCACCCCCATCGGCGTGTTCGCTGGCGACTCCGTCACTGAAGGCACCAGCGACGGGGACTATGGCGGAACCCATAAGGCCTCCCTCATGCATGAGGCGTGGCCGGGCGCGGCGGGGATGCAGGGGAATTATGCCACCATCAACCTGGGCACCGCTTCCGCGAACCTCGCGTCGTTCGATTCTGCGGCTAAACGGCCATGGGCGCGGGCAGACCTAGCCACCACCGTCCCCGACTTCGCCGTTATCGCCCTGGGCACTAACAACACGGGTGGACCGTACACCGGCAACATCGCCGCCTATGTGGCGCTTTTCCAACTCATCAAGAGCATGGGCATCAAGCGGATATTCGTGTCTACGTTGATACCACGCACGGACGGTGCCGCGCTGGCAGGGACGCTGACTGCCGACGCCAACGTCGGTGCAACGTCAATCACATCAAGCATCAGCATCCCCAGCGGAACGCCAATCCAGATGGGTTGGGGCCGGACACTGGAAAGGCTCACCACCAACGGCGTGCCAACTGGCGCCGGACCGTACACCATCCCGCTCCCCGCCACGGCCATCGCGCACAAGTCCGGGGATCAGGTCATCAGCGGTCTGGAGATGAGCCGGCAGGGTATCAATGACTGGTTGCGCCAGGTCCCCGGTGACGTGCTCGGATGCCTGGACTTCGACCTTGCCATGGCGTTCGGCATCGGCTCATCCAAGCCGGACCCGCGCACCATGTCAGGTGACGGCGTGCATCCGCTCCGATCCGGCTACCAGCGCATGGGAACATTGGCCGCACCACTCGGCGTGACGCTCTAGATGAACCAGGGGGCGCCGCTCTTAGCGGCGCTCCAGTCATAGGTCAGTTCCTGGTTGCGCTGGCCGATGACCTTGGCGGGGATGCCGCCGACGATCATGTACGGAGCAACGTCCTTGGTGACGACCGAACCGGCGGCAACGACCGCTCCTTCACCGATGGTCACGCCGGGCAGGATCGTGGAACGGAAGCTGAGCCATGCACGGTCGCCAACAACCACAGGCGCGCCGACGTTACCGAACTCCGGGTCGCGGTGATCATGCTGCAAAGTCCAGATAGCGACCTCGCTGGAAATGTTCACATGGTCACCGATAGTGATGCCGCTGCGGCCATCGAGAGAGGACCAGAGGCCGACAACAGTATTGTCTCCGATGCTGATATTCCGGCCCGCCCGGATTTCACGCCAGCGGTAGAGCTGCGCCGAGTCCGCCAACGTAATGCCAAGGACCTTCTTGGCCAGCGCATTCCGCACAGCCCGGATTGGCAGGCTGCCGAGGGTGTCAGAGAAAAGGAACTGGGCGCCCGACAGCGCCTGGCGCATCTTGGGCGCGTAAGGGGAAGCCTTGACGAGGTCCTTCAGGCTCACAGGCCCATGCTCTTAACTGTGCTGCCGCCAGCCGCTTTTGCGACATGCAGGTAGGCGGACTTCTCGTCAGGCTGAGTCGCGGCTGCTTCGGCCATGGACCAGGCGTCTTCAATGGTGGCTCCGAGGGACAATGCGACGGCGGCAAGCGCGGTGATATTCATGCCGTCAGTTTAGGGGACGATTCCTTACGGCGGCGCGGCTTGCTCCGGGACAGCCAAAACGTTGCCCCGAACACCAGCCAGTTAACGCCCAGTACGGCCATGACGGCCCAGAACTCCCTGCCCATACCGCTGCCCACCGTTTGGGTGATGACAAAAATGCATGTGACGAAGCCGAACCCGGCCAGCGCGGTGAGGTGCTTCCATGTGAGCCGCTTCGATGCAGCTGGAGGCTGCGGCTTGCTCTCGTGGCGCGCTACGTCAATAGTCATGACCCTTATCTTAGGGGTCGGATAAATACCGGAAGCGCGGATCGTGCAGATAACCGTGACACGCACAGCACAGCACGGCACGGATACCAGCGCCGGGGATGTTCGGTTGCTTGGGTCCGCACTCGCGTACCGCAAGGCATGACCGTGGGCCGCTGCTACTTGATGGATGCCTGCCATTCGGCATCAACGGCAGCAGCGGCTCGGCACGACCGGGCGCACTCGGTCAGCGGCTTGCCGCACCCGTCGCAGTTGGTCTGACGGAAGCTGGCAAAGAAGTCTCTAATGATCCCCATGCGCCAAGTATAGGGGCCAGATAAATCCGGTTAAGTGCCCCTCCGGAAAAGGCCGTCCTGATCAGTGCCGCGGATCCGCTGCACCGCTCAGGACCGCCCCTCCGTAAATCAGACTGCCAGGCTCTGCTGCCGCTTCTGGATTGCAGCCAAGAGGTTCGCTGGCTTGACCGCTTCCTCCAGCACCTTGACCCGGTCCTCAAGGACTTTAATCTGGGCCTGCAGTGATTCCGTCGACTCTTGAGTCATTTGGTTACCCCCTATTTCATGCGCCCGTTTTGCGCTGGTTTGGACACCTCGAATCCTAGCGAGTAACCCAACTATGTCCCGCTCTCTCCGGAGGGCGGGACATTTCGTCGTTACCCCGGTAGTCCGCATGTAAGGTTTGGTCTCGTGGTGAGGGGATTAGCCCCTCACCTTTGGTGATGGGGGTAGCAGTGGAAATCATCGGGTTATGGTTGGCCGTGGCAGGATGTGCGGTAAGCGCAGTGGGGGCTGTGTGGCTACTCGTTGGATTCAGCCCGAACAATCCAAAATACGTGGATGACGGGATGCTCTATCCGGGCGTGCAGCGGTCCCAGGTCCTTCCGCAACTGCTAAAGGACCAGCGAGGTGTCGCTGCCTTGGTGGTCATCGGGACAACCCTCCAACTTGGGGGAGCCGTTCTCACCATCGTTGGTTTGCGGGCATGAAGCTGGAACGATGGCGGCGCCTCACGGAATGGCCCCTCACTGCAGCAGCCCTGCTCTTCCTCGTCGCCTACGGGTGGCAAGTCATAGGCAATCTCCAACATCCCGAAGACGAGATCACCCAGAACATCATCACCATCACCTGGGCGCTCTTCGCCGTCGATTACGTCGTCAGCCTCGTCTTGGCCACCAACAAGCCCCATTGGTTCCTGCACCACCTACCCGACCTCTTTGTCGTCGTGCTCCCCGCCCTCCGGCCCCTGCGTCTCCTCCGGCTCATCACCCTAATCAGCGTTCTTCAAAGGTTCGCCGGCGCAAGGCTGCGCGGGAAAGTTGTTGCCTACGTCGTTGGAGCGGCTGGCATGCTTGTCCTGATCGCTGGTCTGGCCGCCCTGGACGCGGAGCGGGAGAACCCGGAAGCGAACATCACCGACATCGGCGACGGGCTGTGGTGGGCTGTCACGACTATCACCACAGTCGGTTACGGAGATCTTTACCCGACCACCACGACGGGCCGGTTCATCGCAATCGGCCTCATGACGTGCGGCATAGCCCTGCTGGGCATTATCACCGCCACACTGGCGTCATGGTTGATCCAAAAGATCAGCGCCGACGATCAGGAAGCAGCATCCGCGACAGAAGAGCACATCAACGAACTACGCAGCGACATAGCCGAGCTGAAACAACTGTTGGAGGCGCAGCCGGGGTTTTTGTCGGGCGAGTCAGAGCGGCGCTAGACTGGATTGCGCCCGCCCCAGTAGCTCAGTGGATAGAGCAGAGGCTTTCTAATCCTCGGGTCGGGGGTTCGATTCCCTTCTGGGGCACGCAGGCCGGACACCATCCCCCATGGTGTCCGGCCTTTTGTCGTTGGCCCTGGAATCGGTGTGGCGGTGGGGCTTATCCGCGGCGTCCCCGGTTTCGGCTTTTGCTAGGTTGCAGTATAGATATTGACAGGCGTGCTAGGCCTAGCAGATTACGTGCTGGGGTTTGATTGTGACGGTTTGCTGGTTAGGCGGCCATGCGCCCGCCGTCGGCCAGGGGCTGGACACGTCGCCGGCCGGAGCGTTCGGGCATGGTGATGGATGGCAGTGCGTCGAAACCGTGACGGATGCCTTCGGGGCGGAGCAGCAGGTACTTTGTGGTGGTGTCCATGTTGGAGTGCCGCATGCTGCGCTGGACGATGAAGTCACTGACGCCGGCTTCGTGCATCTCGGTGGCCAGGGAAGCGCGGAGGTCGTGGGGCCGGTGCTTGAGGCCGATGCGTTTGATCGCTTCGCCGATCAGGCCGGAGACAGAGTTGCCCATGATGTGCCCTTCCCCCGCAGCGTGCAGTTTGTTGGCTGTCCGGTTCGGGAACCAATATCCGGTCCGGGGCATCTGGTGGAACAGTGGCCAGACGGCGGCTGGGACGGGCAGCGTGGCTTCCTTGCGGCCCTTGCCTATGGTCTTGAGGGTGCGGGCTTCCCAGTCGATGTCATCGCCGTTCACGGCCGCAATCTCGGAGACCCGTAACCCGAGGTAATAATGCAGGGCGACCATGACCCTGGTCCGCCGGTAGATCCCGGACTGAAGCAGCGCGTTGATCTCGTCGATGCTGAAGGGGTTCGGCTCGCGTTTCCTGGTGGCCACTCTCGGCAGCCGGTACGCGGGATTGTCCAGGCGAAGGCCTTCGTCCTGCATCCAGGCGAAGAACGTATGCAGGCCCGACCGGCGATGGACCCGGGTGGAGTTGGACCAGTTCCGTTTGGCGGTCCACATGATGAGCTCCTTCCTGGTCACGGTCTCCAGGCTGTCGATATCGCGGGCCAGCTGGCGGATGAAGATGAGGCGCTCGCGGATGGTCTTTTCCGTGAGGTCTGCTGCTTTCATGCAGGCCGTCCAGTAGTTCAGCGTGTCGGTTGTCTCCATTGGTTGCCCCCTGCTTTAGTGTGTGATTCCGGTACTTTTGTACACCGAATTGGGCTTGATTACTGGCCGATATTCTGGAAGGTTTTAGCTTCAAGGACCTGCGTTGCAGGTCCTTTTCTTTTGTTCTGCCACCACCGCAGAGGGAACAGAGGGAAGCTTGGGAGGAGAGACTTCTGCCCTTCTGGTCCGGTCCAAAAACACGAGGTGTGCTGGTGGGATTACGGACTGAAGGACAGAAGCTGTTACTTGGACACCGCGTCGGTCACGTCGGTCGTCGGTCGTTTCGCATCTGGCCCGGGGCATTACTCCTGGGCAGTGGCGGCATCCTCCTGCCTGGGGGCTGGAGGGCGGTATGTGTGCAGATCTGGCGGCCCGGCTGGGCCCACTGTAGGCGCTGGCACTTCTTCGATTCCACGGGATTGCTCCTCCGGGTGAACACCCTGCCTGCACACGCGACATTGGAACTGGCTCTAACCCAGTAAGCAGCCCGTGATTGAAGGCTTAGCGTGTTTTGCGGCGCGACAAAAGCACCAGGCGGGGTAGCCGTACCGCCTCGGTATGAAGGCGTCACAAGCTATGGACTGGTGCAGGGTGCAGTGGTTAGACTGGTTCCGCGATCAGGGTCCGTAGCCGGGGACTGATTGCCTGCCGGCCCGGATGTTGACGCATCCGGCCGGCATTCATTTTTAAGTTCGCGGTTAGATGAAGACCACGCTGTCGGGGTCGATCCACTGGGATTGAGTTCCGCCGTCCCACTCGATCTTGAAGCCGGCGGACGTAACGTCTTTGATACGCCCTTCCGGTTGGACGGAGGCGTTGCGGAACATGCCAACGAATCGGACGCGGCGGCCCTTCATGGCGTCCCGGAGGGCGGCGGCGGCATCGACGGCCACGCGCCACTCACGGAAGCTGCTGAGGGCTTCGCTGTCTGGTTCTGGGATTGGTGGCTGGACGGCGCGGAGCGGGCTCACGCGGCGATCTCCAGCGGGATCTCTTCGGTGTACTGCTTATGACGGGGGGTGAACTGCAAAACATCTGCCGAAACGCCAACCTTGTAATCCGCCGGTCGGGGGTTCGATTCCCTCCTGGGGCACAACGTGACGAGTCGGCACGTCCTTGACGGATGAGCCGGTCAGCGAAGAACACCCCCGGTCTTCGGACCGGGGGTGTTCTTTGTTGTGTGAGTGTTACGAACCTGCGGTATGAATCAGGCGTATGGCAGGACGAGTTCCGCGTAACGCGCCTTGACGGTCTCCATGACAGCATCTCCGTCGGCGTCCCAGATCTCCTGGTTGAAGATTTCAACCTCGATGTCCCCGGTGTACCCGGCGTCCCTGACCCAGGTGCTGATGGTGGCGAAGTCGATCACGCCGTCGCCCATAAAGCCCCGGGACAGCAGCGGATCGGCTGCGATGGGCATGTTGAAGTCACACACCTGGTAGGAGGCGATGCGCCCTTCCCAGCCGGCGCGTTCGATCTGTGCCTTCAGTTCCGGGTCCCACCAGACATGGAAGGTGTCGACGGCGACGCCCACCGCCTGAGCATCAAACGGGGTTGCAAGATCCAGGGCCTGGCCCAGGGTCGAAACGACGGCACGGTCCGCTGCGTACATGGGGTGCAGCGGCTCCAGCACCAGCCGGATGCCGTTCTCCGAAGCGAACGGGACAAGATCGGCGAGGCGGTCGGCAACGCGCTGGCGGGCTGCCACCACGTCCTTCTCCCCCGGCGCCAGTCCGCCGACCACCAGGAAGAGTTCCCTGGTGTCCAACGCAGCGGCTTCGACGACGGCCGCCCGGTTGTCCGCCAGTGCGGCGGCCTGGCCCTCAGCGTCAGCCGCAGTCAGGAACCCGCCGCGGCACAGGGAGGAGACCCGGAGGCCCTCGTCCTTGATCAGCTTCGCGGCCTTGTCCAGCCCCGCTTCCTCAACCCGGTCGCGCCACGGGGCGATCGCGGGGATCCCGGCGCGGACACAGCCATCGACCACTTCGGCAAGCGTCAGATTCTTCGTGGTGGCACTGTTCCGGGAAAGCCGTGAAAAGTCCCTCATACTCCCACTCCGTTGATGCGCAGGTAGTCGGACATTCGGAACGCGGCGAGCGCCGGGTCCTTCAGCAGCCCTGCCTGGTCGGCCAGTTCGAAGGTCTTGGCCAGGTGGCAGACGGAGCGGCCGGAGTGCAGGCCGCCCACCATCTGGAAGCCGGGCTGCCTGCCGTTGAGCCAGGACATAAAGGCGATCCCGGTCTTGTAGTAGAACGTGGGGGCGCTGAAGATGTGCTTGCCGAGCTCGCGGGTGGAGTCCAGGATGGCGCGCGCTTCCTCAGCCTTGCCGGCGTCGTACTTCTGCAGCGCAACCGATGCCGCAGGGTAGATCGCAGCGAAGATGCCCAGCAGCGCGTCCGAGTGGTGGCTGCCGTCGCCGTCGATCAGTTCCGGGTAGTTGAAGTCGTCGCCGGTGTAGAGGCGGACGCCTTCCGGAAGGGCAGCGCGCAGGGCTACCTCATGCGAAGCGTCCAGTAGCGATACCTTGACGCCGTCCACCTTGTCCGCGTTGTCACGGATGAGGGAGAGGAACGTCTCGGTCGCGGCAGCGACGTCGTCCGAACCCCAGTATCCGGCCAGCGCGGGATCGAACATGGTCCCGAGCCAGTGCAGGATGACGGGCTGGTCCACTTCCTGCAGCAGCGTCGAGTAGACGTGCAGGTAGTCGTCCGGACCGTTGGCCACGCGGGCCAGCGCCCTGGAAGCCATCAGGATGATCTTGGGTCCGGCTTCACTGACGACGGCGATCTGCTCGCGGTAGGCGTCAAGGACGGCGGTAAGACCCGCGTTGCCGGTGGGCAATGCGGCGAGGTCCAACTGGTCGGTGCCGGCGCCGCACGAGACGAGGTCGCGCACAGTCTTCCCGGCGGTAGCGGGGCCACCGGCAGCGACCACCGAAGCGGCCTCCACACCGGTGCGCTTGATGAGCTGCTGGGTTGCGGCCCAGTCCAGGCCCATGCCGCGCTGGGCCGTGTCCATGGCGTCCGCAACACCCAGGCCGTAGGACCAGAGTTCGTGCCGGTACGCCATGGTGGCGTCCCAGTCGAGGCTGGCCGGGGCACCGGGCCTGTTGTCCGCCAGGACCTCGGGAATGACGTGCGCTGCAGCGTACGCGCGGCGCGACGTGAGCGGGGCGGCGGGGCGGGCCCACGACACGCCGCCTTGGAGGCGGTACTCGCGGGTGCCGCCGTCGTGGGTGGGAAGGATCAGGGAAGTCATCAGAGCGTGATCTCCGGGATGTCGATGGTGCGGCGTTCGTCGTTGGACTGCAGGCCAAGCTCGGCGAGCTGGACGCCGCGGGCGGCGGACAGCAGGCCGAAGCGGTGCTCGCGGCCGGCCACGACATCGCGCAGGAACTCTTCCCACTGCAGCTTGAAGCCGTTATCCAGCTCGGCGGTGGCAGGGACTTCCTGCCACTGGCTGCGGAAGGATTCCGTGACGGGCAGGTCCGGGTTCCAGATGGGCTTGGGGGTGTGGGCACGCTGCTGGGCTACGCACTTGTTGAGTCCGGCAACGGCCGAACCGTGCGTGCCGTCGATCTGGAATTCCACAAGCTCGTCGCGGTAGACGCGGACAGCCCAGGAGGAGTTGATCTGGCCGATGACCGGCTCGCCCGCCGGCGTTTCGAGTTCAAAGATGCCGTAGGAAGCGTCGTCGGCCGTGGCCTTGTACTCCTTGCCTGCTTCGTCCCAGCGGGCCGGGATGTGCGTGGCGGTCTTGGCGTTGACGCTCTTGACCTTGCCGATGATGCCTTCGAGGACGTAGTTCCAGTGGCAGAACATGTCCGTGGTCATGCCGCCGCCGTCTTCCTTGCGGTAGTTCCAGGACGGGCGCTGCGCTGCCTGGACGTCGCCTTCGAAAACCCAGTAGCCGAATTCGCCGCGGATGGAGTGGATGCGGCCGAAGAAGCCTTCGTCCACCAGGCGGCGGAGCTTGACCAGGCCTGGAAGGTAGAGCTTGTCGTGAACAACACCGGCGGTGACGCCGGCTTCCTTGCCGATGCGGGCCAGCTCGATGGCTTCTTCGAGGGATTCCGCCGTGGGCTTCTCGGTGAAGATGTGCTTGCCGGCAAGCATGGCCTTCTTCAGGGTGGCGGCACGGAGGCTGGTCATGGAGGCATCAAAGATGATATCAACCGAAGGATCGTTGATCACGGAATCCAGGTCCGTGGTCCATTCGGCCACCTTGTGGAGCTCTGCCAGCTCACGGATCTTAGCCTCGTTGCGGCCCACCAGGATCGGCTCCACCTGAACCTTGGTGCCGTCCTCCAGCGTGAAGCCCCCGGCGTCGCGGATGGGAAGGATGGAACGCAGCAGGTGCTGGCGGTAACCCATCCGGCCGGTAATGCCGTTCATGGCGATACGGATCGTCTTTGTTTCGAAGCCCATGTGTCCTCCACGGTGAGTGAGCAGTGTTACTCAAGCAATATTGGGAAAGCGCATTCCCACTGCATCCATCATGCACCGCGCCCATTCAGGTTGGCAAGCGCTTTCCCAAAGCATCCTCAAACTGCCATACTGAAAGCGGCGCTAACGGCGCTTAGAGTCTGTACGAACGGGAGAAGTTGTGGCTGCAAGTACCCTCACCGAGGTGGCCCGGCTGGCGGGCGTGTCGCCGGCCACCGCCTCCCGCGTGCTGAACGGCTCCGCCCGGATACCCGGCAAGGATATTGCGGACCGGGTGCGCCAGGCCGCCGAATCCCTCGGCTACATTCCCAACGCCCAGGCGCAGGGGCTGGCCAAGTCCAGCTCCGGGCTGATCGGGCTGATCGTGCATGACATTGCCGATCCGTACTTCGCAGCCATCGCCCGCGGCGTCCAGGATGCCGCGAGGGAACAGCACAAGATGGTGCTGCTGGCCACCACCGAGGGCGCTCCGGACAGTGAGAAGGAGGCCGTGGCTGCCTTCGCCGCACGCCGCGCCGATTCCATCGTGATCGCAGGATCACGGACCTCCCGCACCGAGGACCTGGAAGGCAACACCGAACTCGCTGCGGAACTGGACCGATACTGCCGCAACGGCGGCCACGTGGGCGTGATCGGCCACGGGATTGTGGGGGCCGCGGCAGCGGACGGCTACCACGTGGTGAGTGTGCCCAATGAGGAGCTGGCCGCGCAGCTCGCAACTGAGCTGGCCGCGTCGCGGGAAGAAGACTTCGTCGTCGTCGGCGGCCCGGAAGGGCTGTTCACCTCCGACGACCGGATCCGTGGGTTCCAGCGCGGCCTTGCCAGCACCGGCCTGCCGGCCGCGGACGTCATCCGCACGGACTTCACCCGTGCGGGCGGCTTCGAGGCCGGCCTCGCCCTTGCTGCACGGATCACAGCGTCCCAACCCGGGACCGAGACAAAACGGCTCTGCATCTTTGCCGTCAACGATGTTATGGCCATCGGGGCCGCCGCCGCGCTGCGCTCCCAGGGACTGCGGATCCCGCGCGACGCCGCCGTTGCCGGTTTCGACGATATTAAGACTCTGCGCGATTTCCGGCCGGCCCTCTCCACGGTGCACCTTCCCCTGGAGGAGATCGGACGGCAAGCCGCCAGCAGGGCAGCCGGCCCGTCCGCCGACGATGCCGGATCGCCCCCGATAACCGGCCAGGTCATACTCCGGCGCAGCACCGAAGTGGCACACCCGAGCAGCGCCGAGTCGGTGGCCTGACCAGATGGCTGACGGGCCCGTCCCCGGCCTGACGACGGCCGCGGCGCAGTGGAACGGCGTCGAGCGCTTGTTCAGCCGCCCCGGCGAACCGTCCCGCTGCTGGTGCCGCTTCTTTGCCCTCACCGGTCCGGAGTACTCCGCGCTGGAGCCGGCCGCCCGCAAGGCACAGTTGAAGGAAAAGTTCGACGGCGGCTCCCCCGCCCCCGGCGTCCTCGCCTTCGTCGACGGTCAGCCCGTGGGTTGGTGTGCCGTGGAGCCACGGACCTGTTATCCCCGAGTGCTTCGCTCCCGCATGCTGCGGCTGGCTGAGGAACCAGGGCCGCCCGATTCCGAAACAGCATCACCGGATGCGTCCGGCGGGGTGTGGTCAGTGACCTGCTTCGTGGTCGCCGCCGGCCACCGCCGGAGCGGTGTGGCAGCCGCGCTGCTGCGCGCCGCCGTCGAGCATGCCCGGCTCAATGGTGCCGACGTTGTGGAAGGCTACCCGGTGGACCGCGAGCAGCGGCCCAAAGCGGGACCCGCAGACCTTTACCACGGCACGCTGAACCTCTTCCTGCGCGCCGGGTTCACCGTGGTCAGCAGCGCCGTCCCAGGGCGGGCCGTGGTGCGCCTGAGCCTCACCGGACTTAAGGGAGCGTAAGGATCAGCGGGCCATCGGCAGTGATGGCCACTGTGTGTTCGCTGTGGGCAGCCCGGCGGCCGTTGGCGGAACGCAGCGTCCATCCGTCGTCGTCCTGGTAGTAGTCGTCCTTGCGGCCCAGGATCAGCATGGGCTCGATGGCGATGACCAGCCCCTCGGTGAGCTTGATCCCCCGTCCCGGCCTGCCGTCGTTGGGCACCGGCGGTTCGGCGTGCATGGTGCGGCCGATCCCGTGGCCGCCGTGGTCAGCCAGCAGACCGTAGCCCGCCCGCAGCGCGGCGCCGCCGATCGCGTAGGCAAGATCGCCCATTTTGTTGCCGATCCGGGCTGCCTCGATCCCACGGGCCAAGGCAGCATCCGTGGCATCAATGAGGGCCTGGTCCACAGGATCGGGTGTTCCCACAATGAAACTGACGGCCGCATCGCCGCACCAGCCCTCCAGGAATGCCCCGCAATCCACGCTGAGCAGGTCACCGTCCTGGAGTTTGTAGCCGTCGGGGATTCCGTGGACCACGGCGTCGTTCACACTTGTGCAGATCACGCCGGGAAACGGAACTGCGGCCCAGCGCGGGTGGTAATCCAGGAAGGCCGGTGTGGCTCCCGCGGCGGCAATCGTCTCGGCGGCCAGCGCATCGAGGTCACGCAGGGTGACACCCACTCCGGCGGCCTCACGCACCGCCGCCAGCGTATTGGCCACCACCCGCCCGGCTTCGCGCATGAGGGCAATCTGCTCGGGAGTCTTGATCATGGACATGCAGGGAACCTCCGACGTCGGGTGGCACGGTTCACGGGAACGTGCAGTTTGTCTGGTCCCACTCTAGAGCCGTCCCGCTGAGGATGGACCGGCCGACATCCAGCCGCCGGCACCTCGCTAAAGTTGCACCATGGACCGAATGCCGCCGAATGACGAATCGCTGGACACGGACGCACCGGTCACGGAAGCTCCGGCCACGGAGACTCCGAACCGCGAGTTGCTGGATGCCGTGCGCGCGGCGCTGCGGGAGCGGACGGACCCGGTGCGGGCCACTGGCGCGCAGGCGTATATGAAGTCCACTCTGCCGTCACTGGGCGTCAGGGTCCCGGAAGTCAGGCGGCTGGCGCTGGCCGCTGCTTCCGTCCATCCCGTTACGTCGGCGGGCCAGTTGCGGGCCACGGTGCTTGTACTCTGGCGCGGCTCCACAGTACGCGAGGAACGCTATGCAGCCATTGACCTGACAAGCCTCCGGTTGGTGGCCCGTGACCAGCTGATGCTCCCTGTCTATGAGGAGATCATCCGCACCGGCGCGTGGTGGGATTTCGTGGACGGGGTGTCGCATCGTATCGGCGGGCTTCTTCAGGCCCACCGGCCCATGATGACCGAACTCCTGCTGGCCTGGAGCACGGACCAGGATTTCTGGATCAGGCGGTCGGCCATCACCTCGCAGTTGAAGGCCAAGGCCAGCACGGATCAGGACCTGCTGCGGGCTGTCATTGAGCCGAACCTGGCGGACCCGGAGTTTTTCATCCGGAAGGCCATTGGCTGGGCGCTTCGTGAGTACGCCAAAACGGACCCGGAGTGGGTACACGATTTCGTAGTGGAAAAGGGCACGCGGTTGAGTCCGCTGTCCCGGAAGGAAGCCTTGCGGCATCTGGAACAGGGCACGACGGCGGGAATCACCGGCGCCGGATAACCGCGCCTGCGGAGACTAGATAACGGGGCGTTCGGTCACCGGTTCGGCCGACTTCCGGAAAAGCCTTTTGGTGTCTGGATCCATGAAGATCAGGTACATGGCAAAAAGCAGGCCGGTAATCGCTGCCGCGATGCGGGCCAGGACCAGGGCAAGTCCCAGGTCTTCGGTCTGGAGGTAGGGAAATACCTCCAGCTGGTCAGAAATGGCGTAGATCATGAAGAACGACACGATGAAATACAGGGCCTTGACCTGCCAGTCATTGCGGATGCCTGTCACCGCGAACAGCGGGATGAGCCACACCACGTACCAGGCCTGGATCATCGGCGCCAGCACCACGATGGCCGCAAAGCCCAAGGTGAGGCGGCGGATCAGCCGCTCATGCTCACCCCTGAATATCTGGAAGGCGACGATGCCTACGGCAAGTATTTTGCCGGCGTCGAACACCCAGTCGGCGAGCGTCCACCCGTCGAGGCCGAAGGCGTTCGAAACGGAAGCGACCACCAGCCCCACCAAGCCCACCGGCGCGTACCAAATGAAGAGGCTGCCAGGGGCGGACAGCCCATTGATCCAGCCGAAGCCGAACCCGTTGACGAGGCTCAGGCCGTACAGAATGGTCAGGCTCAGCCCTCCGGTCAGTCCCCAGAACAGGAATTTCCGCGGCCAGCCGGCGTTCTTGCCTGCCCAGATCAGGCCGATGAACGGCAGGAAAACGATGGTGATGGGCTTGACGGCGATGGAAAGGGTAACGAGGACTATGCCCAGCACCACGCGCCTGGTGGCCGCGTAGTACAGTCCGGCAAGGGCCAACCCGATCATGAGGGCATCGTTGTGGACGCTGGCGATGAAGTTGGTGAGGAACAGGGGGTTGGCCGCGGTGAGCCACAAGGCGCGGTGCGGATTGACGCCGTGAAGCTCGGCCAACTTGGGCACGTAGATGACGCAGAGGACCACACCAAACAGCGCAACGAGCCTGAAAAGCATCACGCTGGCCTCGGGCTGGACGTTGGTGGACCAGACCACAAACTGCTCGATCCACAGAAACAGCTGGCCGTACGGCACGGGAGCTTCAGTCCACTGTTTGTCGGCGCCAAGCTGGAAATAGTTGGACAGCGCCGAGATGCCGTTCTCGTAGGGGTTGAACCCCTCCACCATCAGCCTGCCCTGACCAATGTAGGCATACACGTCGCGGCTGAAGAGCGGGACGGTGAACATCAACGGCAGGCCCCATGCTGCGATGGCCTGCAGCGTTGCCTTTCGCGCCGCCGGCCCCCATACGCGGACCCGCTGGCCAAGCCTCAGCCAGGAGCGGACCAGGAGCATGCCGCCCACCGCAACCAGCACGATGGCCAGGGCAACGCCGATGGCCTCCGTCCGCATCCAGATAAAGATCGGTACCCTGCGGAGTTCCGAAACGGGGGCCAGCCAGCCGACGCCGAGGGATCCGAACACCATCAGGACCGAGCCGACAAAGCCGGCAAGGATGGAGGACCTGGCGTTATCCACGTCTGCCGCAGCGGGCTCCGGGATCACGCTGGTGGCCATCTCCCCCGTTGCAGGCACAGGCGCCGTCATCTCAGGATCGTCCAATCTCTTTACACTCGGCGCTTCAACCCCGCGGGCGGCAGTGGCCGCCCGGGTCGCGCAGGCACAGCACAGCGGCAAAATCCTCGCCCCCGTGTACCCGAAATCCTAGCATCGGACGGTTGCGCCGGAGCTAAACGGTAGGCTGGTCCGGTGCCTATATCTAACGAACGCATCGTCTGGATCGACTGCGAAATGACCGGCCTGGACATCAAGAACGACGCCCTGATCGAGGTGGCGGCGCTGGTGACGGACTCAGAGCTCAACATTCTCGGCGACGGTGTGGACGTGGTGATCAAGCCCGAGGATGCTGCCCTCGCCCAGATGAACGACTTCGTCAGGGACATGCATACCCGGTCCGGGCTGCTCAAGGAGCTGCCGCACGGCAAGACCATGGCCGAGGCCGAAGCCGCCGTGATGGAATACATCGAAAAGTGGGTGCCGGACCCGCGCAAGGCACCGCTGGGCGGCAACTCCGTGGGGACCGACCGCGTCTTCCTATCCCGCGACATGCCGGCCGTTGTGGAGCACCTGCATTACCGCGTGATCGACGTGAGCACCATTAAGGAACTCTCCCGCCGCTGGTTCGCCCGGGCTTACTTCCAGTCCCCCGCCAAGAAGGGCGGCCACCGCGCCCTGGGTGACATCCAGGATTCCATCGACGAGCTCCGCTACTACCGCGAGGCGGTTTTTGTTCCGGCTCCGGGGCCTGACAGCGCCACGGCCCGCGAAGTCGCCCAGCGCATCACTGCCTCGCCGGGCACAGCAGGTATTCCGAAAGAGTAATTTGCGCCACGTTTGGCGGAAATTTTCGCAAAAACCGCAAAAGTGGCGCAAGCACCCTCAAACAGCAGGTAAGCTATTTGAGTTGCCTTTCCAGAGCACCGGACCACCGGGAAATCTGTGGGGCACATGGTGGGCTTAGCTCAGTTGGCAGAGCGCCTGGTTGTGGTCCAGGAGGTCGCGGGTTCAACCCCCGTAGCTCACCCTCATAGGGCGGCAGTAAAAGCCGTCCATTTGGAGGCCGTACCGGATATCCGGTACGGCCTCCATTTTTTTGCATAACCGCCGGCGCCACGCCGCACGCACGAAGGGCCGCCTGACATGACAGTTCTGCCAATTACCGTCTGGGGTGAACCGGTGCTGCACCGCCGCGCCGCCGAGGTGGAGGTTTTCGACGACGAACTGCGCACCCTGATCGCGGACATGTTTGAAACCAACGACGCCGCCAACGGCGTGGGCCTGGCGGCGCCGCAGGTTGGTGTGGGCAAAAGAATCTTTGTGTACAAGTACGCCAATGACGACGGCGCTCCGCCCATCGGGGTCCTGGTAAACCCGGTACTGACCCTGTCCAAGATCTCTGGCGCGCTGCCGGACCCCGAGGAAGAGGAAGAGGGCTGCCTCTCCTTCCCCGGCGGCGCATACCCGCTCAAGCGTGCGGAGTGGGCGCGGGTGGAAGGATTTGACGGCCATGGGCAGCCGGTGGAGTTCGAAGCGACCGGATGGTTCGCACGGGTCATCCAGCATGAATACGACCACCTCGACGGAAAGCTCTACGTCAACCGGCTGATTGACCGCTATGCACGGAAGGCCATGAAATTGGCCAAGAAGAGCGGCTGGGGTGTGCCCGGCCTGACCTGGACGCCCGGCGTGGATCCGGACCCGTTCGGCCACTGAGCCGACGCATTACCTCGCGGTAATGGTTGGCTGGTCCGGGCAGGAGTCCAGGACGCGCTTCATCGCATCCTTCTCCGGCTGCGTGACCCACAGTCCATAGGATGCCTTCACCGAGATCTGGCGGGCCACGTAATGGCAGCGGATGTTCTTGTTCTTCGGCAGCCAGGTGGCGGCGTCGCTTGCGCTCTTCTGCTGATTTGCAGGACCGTCCGCGGCGATGAGGTTTATCGGATCGTTGGCCAGGCTCTGGCGCTGCTGCGGGGTCAGTCCCTGTGCGCCTTTCTGCCACGCGTCACTGAGCGCCACGACGTGATCGATCTGGATTTCCTTGCTGCTTTCCGGGCCACGCCGGAACTCCATGGCTTTGCCCGTGTACGGCTCATGGATGGACCCTGACACTACCTTGCATTTGGAACCCTCCGTGAAGCCCACAGCGGTGAGGTCCCTGCGGAGGATGTCATTGCGGGTGTCGCAGCCGTTCCGGTCCACGTCCAGCCAGGCCTGCCCGAAGGCCTCCCGCTGGTAATTGTCCTTGGGAGCCCGTCCCTTGACGGAAAGCCGCTCGAGGGCGGTCAGGGCACTCCCCTGCGGTACAGCGTGCACCGGGATCACGGGCTTCATCCAGGTCCCGTCGAAAACAGGCGCCTCGCGGGGCCCGGCGATTGCCGGTTCTGCCGCAGCGAACTGGCCCGCGGTGAAAAACCACCCCGCGGAGCCCACTGCAGACAGGGTCAGCACCGCCAGCAGAGCCCAGGCCTGCCTCGAGCGGCGGCGGGCACGGCGGTAGGCACGCCAGCTGACGGTCATGGGCAACCGGCTCTTCCGGAAATGTAATGCACCAGAAGAGCCTAGGCCACCCCACTGACACCCATGCGGTTATCCACAATGGGGAGGACGAGTGGCCCGGGTGATCCGCCTACTGCTATGGCCGGCTACTGCTCCCGGGCTACGCGGCGCAGGTCTTCTTCGGCAACCTGGAGGAGCCCTTCGAGCTGGCGCACGCGGTCGTCGCCGACGTCGCCGGAAGCCCGGGACGCGCGGGCCTGCTCCAGGAGCCTGATGGCTTCTTTGTGGTTGGCTTTGGCGACGTCGAGGGCGTGTTCAAGGGTGGTCTCGTGGAGAGTTTCGTTATCCATGCCACCAGTGTGGTCCCGATTCCCGGCTGATTCCAGCGAATCAGCCGGGAATGTAGGGCAGCCAGCCCGCAAACGGCCTAGACGGCGATTGCGGCCAAGGCAGCAGCGGCTTCCTTGGCGGGGAAGGACGGCGGGTTGACGCCGGCCATCTCTTCCATGACCCGGACTACCTGGCAGCTGTAGCCGAACTCGTTGTCGTACCAGACGTAGAGGATGACGTTCTTGTCATTGGAGATCGTGGCGAGACCGTCCACGATGCCGGCACGGCGCGAGCCAACGAAGTCCGTGGAAACAACCTCGGGTGAATCGATGTAATCAATCTGCTTGCGCAGGTCCGAATGCAGGGACATCTGGCGCAGGTAATCGTTCACCTCATCCTTGGTGGTTCCGTTCTCCAGGCTCAGGTTCAGGATCGCCAGCGAGACGTCCGGCGTGGGGACCCGGATGGAACTTCCCGTGAGCTTGCCCAGCAGCTCGGGAAGCGCCTTCGCCACAGCGGTGGCCGCTCCGGTTTCCGTGATGACCATGTTCAGCGCGGCGGAGCGGCCCCGGCGGTCGCCCTTGTGGAAGTTATCGATCAGGTTCTGGTCGTTGGTGAAGGAGTGGACCGTCTCCACGTGGCCGTGGATCACACCGAACTTGTCGTTGATGGCCTTCAGGACCGGCGTGATGGCGTTGGTGGTGCAGGAGGCTGCGGACACAATCTGGTCCGAGTCCTCGATGGTGCCGTGGTTGATGCCGTGCACAATGTTCTTCAGTTCGCCCTTGCCCGGCGCTGTCAGGAGGACACGGGCAACGCCCTTGCTCTGCAGGTGCTGCGACAGGCCCTCAGCGTCGCGCCAGCGGCCCGTGTTGTCCACCACCAGGGCGTTGTGGATGCCGTAGGCGGTGTAGTCGATCGTGGCGGGGTTCTCCGAGTAGATGACCTGGACCTGGACACCGTTCGCGGTGATGGTGTTGGCGGCTTCGTCCACACGGATGGTTCCCTCGAAGGAGCCGTGGACCGAGTCGCGGCGCAGAAGGCTGGCGCGCTTGGTGAGGTCCTTGTCCGAGCCGCGGCGCACCACGATGGCGCGCAGGCGCAGGCCGTGGCCGCCGCCTGCCTTTTCGATGAGCAGGCGCGCCAGCAGCCGGCCGATCCGGCCAAAGCCGTACAGCACGACGTCGGTGCTGGTGCGGTCATCGCCGCCACGCTTGCCGACTACCTCGGCAAGCTCGGCGCGGAGGAACTCTTCCAGGGTGGCGCCGTCGCCTTCTGCCTTGAACTTCTCTGCCAGGCGGGCGACGTCGATGGCCGCCGCACCAAGTTCCAGCTGAGCCAGGATGTTCAGCAGCGGTGCGGTCTCTTCGAGCAGGAGCTCGGTGTTGCTCATGCGGCGGGCGAAACGGTGCGCCTTGAGGATGTTCATGGTGGACTTGTTGATCAGGCTGCGGCCGTGAATGCTGGTCACCACGTTGTTTTCGCGGTACAGCCGGCCAATCACCGGAATCATGGCCTCGGCGAGAGCCTCCCGGCCCATCCACGTATCAAGACAAGAATCTGACGTCTGGCTCACAGAACTACCTTCCTCGGTTCAGCCGCATACGTCGTCGTACGCGGTTGGCGGCCACCTGATGTTGTCCAGGGGCTCTAGCACCGGCAGGATGCGGTCCATCCCGGGTGCCGTGGAGAAGCGTAAAGAAAAGCCACCGGCTGCGAACGCAGACCCGGCGGCAGAACTTCTACGTTCGCTCTCTATTCTAGGCTGGAGCGACACCACGGACCGCCGCAACCGGCGTGAAATCACTCACATGCGGGGCGGGTCGGTGCCCGGGGTGGTGGTTGGATGGGTTGACCGATACGCCGGGTTCTGTGCTCCCGTGCCGTTACCAGCGCGGGAGTAGCGGCCATCCATCTACGGACGCCGTTGCCGACGCCCTCCAGCGGCCTACCCGGACACTCGGGCGGGCAGCCCTCAAACGTGTCCTGTCTGGCCTTGCTCCGGGTGGGGTTTACCTAGCCTTCCCGGTCACCCGGGAAGCTGGTGGTCTCTTACACCACCGTTTCACCCTTACCTGCTGAGCTTCCGTTGCCGGAAGACGCAGGCGGTCTGTTCTCTGTGGCACTGGCCTGCGGGTTACCCCGAGTGGGCGTTACCCACCACCCTGCCCTGCGGAGCCCGGACGTTCCTCGAGCCACTTGCGTGACGCGCGGCCGCCTGGTCAACCCATCCGCAGCCAGTCTACCGCCGGAAGGAGGCCCCTCCGTCGCCGGTAGGATCGTACGGTGCTGATTCTGCTTCCCCCCTCCGAAGGCAAGACCCCCGCAGTCCGCGGGTCCGCCGTCGACTGGCCGTCACTGAGTTTTCCCGAACTCAACTCCTACCGGGCCAAGGTCCTGGAAGCGCTGGGGACGGTGAGTGCGCATGAGGATGCCCTCGCGCTGCTGGGGGTCGGCGCCTCGCTGCAGGACGACGTCGAACGCAACACCCGGCTCCACGCCGAACCGGCGGCTCCTGCGCACCAGATCTATTCGGGCGTTCTGTACGACGCCCTCGGCTACAAAACCTTGACGCCTGCGCAGCGCCGGAAGGCCGATGTTTCGGTGCTGGTGATCTCGGCACTGTGGGGTGCCATCCGCTTCGCCGACAGTGTGCCCGCCTACCGGCTGTCGATGGGAACGGCACTGCCCGACGTCGGCCGGCTCGCCTCGTTCTGGAAGCCGCAGCTTTCGGAAGCCCTCGCGGAGTCCGTGTCCGGGCATCTGCTCGTGGACTGCCGCTCCAGCACGTATGCCGCGGCATGGGCACCGCCGCCGGCTCAGACGGTGGCCGTCAACGTATTCACCGAGGTCAGCGGTGTACGCAAGGTGGTCAGCCACTTCGCGAAACACACGCGCGGCGAGCTGGCACGGCACCTGCTGGCCCGCCGCGGCAACGCCCCGCAGACCCCGGTACAGCTGCTGAAGGCCACTCGCGAAAAATGGGACGCGGAGTTGGTTGACGGTTCAGCGCGGAAACCGCACGCGCTGAACATCATCCTTCCCAACTAGGTAGCGCTAACTGTCGTTTTGAACGTTCAAAACGACAGTTAGCGCTACTTACATGGTCTGCTAGGCAGTTGGGGCGGGGGTGTTCCACTCGGCGGAGCGCACCAGGATGGCGCCGGAGTCCGGGCAGAACACAATGTCGTCTTCGGCGGCGGCCTTGATCTCTGCGAGGTCTCCGGGGCTCAACTTCATGCCGGAGGCTTCAGAGGTTCCGTGGAACAACCGGGCGGCGCCCACTCCCCGCTTTGCCAGCGTCTTTTCGTAGACAGCCAGCATCCCGGCGTCGAGTCCTGCAGCGAATTCGGCGCGCTTGCCGCGGACAACGGTCGCTTCAGCGGCCACTTCGGCCAGGGCTTCATCGAGTTCGGCGCGGATGCCGCCGAACGAGCCCTGGACGTTGTCCACGATCAGCTGCTGGGCAGCCTGACGTTCGCGCAGGGAATCCAGGCGTTCCAGAACTTCCAGCTCCACGTCCTCAAGGTCGGAGCGGCGCCTGTTCAGTGACGCGATGTCCTTCTGCAGGGCCACGAGGTCCTTTGACAGCCCCGTTCCGCTGTTGAGCCGGGCTTCGTCGCGTTCGATGCGGGAGGCGACCTGTTCGACGTCGGCCTCGGCGCGCTTCAGCTCGGATTCGGCGTCATGGACGGCCATCTTGGCGGAGCCGAGTTCACCGTTGGCGACGGACAGGGCAGATTGCAGGTCCTCGATCCGGGGATCGGTTTCCAGGGCGCGGCGGCGGTTGGACAGGGACTTGAGCTTTGCGTCCAGCCCCTGCAGTTCGAGCAACTTCAACTGTTCCGCCGGTGCTGCCTTGGCCACTATTTACCTCCGCTAAATCCAATCCGGCCGAAGCCGGGCACCGTATCGGCGCTGTATAGACTCTAGCGCCTGGCCTGCTCCCCTGCCTCGCTACGTCCCCACCGGCTCCCAAACCTCGCTGCGCTCGGTGTGGGTCCCTCGCCGGTGTGGGCCCGGCGACGGACTTCGCACGCCAGGCTTAGCCCGGAGTCAGAATGAAGTCCCACGGATCGCTGTTGGTGGTGCTTACCTGGATCTCGACGTCGTGGCCCTGATCGGCGAGCACATTGCCCAGTGCCGACGCCGCGGCGGGCAGCCACAGCCATTCGCTGGCGAAGTGCGAAACGTCAATCAGGTACGGCCGGCCGTTCACTGCCGCTTCGCGGGCTTCGGACGCCGGATGGTGCCGGAGGTCGGCAGTGACATAGACATCGGCGTTGTTGGCCCGCACCTCGTTGAACAGGGAATCCCCCGCCCCGCCGCAAACCGCAATACGCCGCACCAGCCCGTCCTTATCCCCGGACACGCGGACTCCCCCGGCCACCGACGGCAGGATGCCGAACACCCGGGCAGCGAAATCGCCCAGGCTCATTACATCAGCCAGGTCGCCAACGCGTCCTATGCCCTCCTCGGGCAGTCCGTTCGCGGCCACCGTCAGCGGGACAACGCCTTCGAGTCCCAGCGCGTCAGCCAGGACGTCGGAAACGCCCCCGACGGCGGAATCACCGTTGGTGTGGACGGTCAGGAGCGCGGTGCCAGACTCGATGAGCCGGTGGATGGCCTGCCCTTTGGCGGTGGTGGCGGCCACCGACGTGACGCCTTTGAGGAGCAAGGGGTGGTGGGTGATCAGGAGCTCGGCACCCCATTCCACGGCTTCCTCGATCACCGTGAGCGTGGGATCAACGGCGAACATCACCCTGCTAACGGGCGCTGACGGGTGGCCGGCCACGAGCCCTACTTCGTCCCAGTTTTCGGCCAAGGACTCGGGCCAGAGTTCCTCTACCGCCAGCAGCACCTGGCCCAGCGTGGGAGCAGCCGGACCAGCCGCTGCAGCGTCCTCCCCGGTAAGGGTGCCGTCGTCGTGCTTGTCCGCATCTGTAACGCCGGTGTTCACAGGTTCCATAGTCTCATTTTTACCCCATGGAGCCATCTGGCCCGCATGTGTCACAGTCTCGTAAGGTGGTCAGGGAATCATCCGGGGCACTCAACCATTGAAGAGGTCATGAAAACTTTTGTTCTTGGTGGAGGCTGCTTCTGGTGCCTTGACGCCGTTTACCAGATAACCAAAGGCGTCAGCTCGGTGGTTTCCGGCTATACGGGCGGCCATGACCCGTACCCCGACTACTACTCCGTCTGCGGCGGGACCACCGGCCATGCCGAAGTTGTGGCCGTCACCTTTGACGAGGCCGTCATTCCGGCCGAGGTCATCCTGGACATGTTCTTTGCCCTGCACGACCCCACCACGCTCAACCGCCAGGGGTACGACGTCGGCACCCAGTACCGCTCGTCCATGTTCTATGAGACCACCGAGGAGAAGATTCTCTTCGAAGAAGCCATCGAACGGAACCAGGCGCTGTGGTCGCACCCGATTGTGACCGAGGTCAGCCGGCTGCCGCGGTTCCATGCCGCGGAGGAGGTCCATCAGGACTACTACGCCAAGTATCCCGAGCAGGGCTACTGCCAGGTGATCATCAATCCCAAGCTCGCCAAGGCCAGGAAATATTACTCTGCATGGCTTAATGCTTAGCAGCGGCCGCTCAGCCATCGTTAGGCTGACCTCAGCATTCACTCTTGAGAGATAGGCATATCTACATGGCACGGATCTATGACGATGTAACGCAGTTGGTCGGCGGCACTCCGCTGGTCCGCCTGAACCGGCTCACCGAGGGCCTGGGCGCCACTGTGGCCGTCAAGCTGGAGTTCTACAACCCGGCAAACAGCGTCAAGGACCGCATCGGCGTGGCCATCGTTGACGCCGCCGAGAAGTCCGGCGCCCTCAAGCCCGGCGGCACCATCGTTGAAGGCACCTCCGGCAACACCGGCATCGCCCTGGCCATGGTGGGCGCTGCCCGCGGCTACAAGGTCATCCTGACCATGCCCGAGACCATGTCCACCGAACGCCGCGTTATGCTGCGGGCGTTCGGTGCTGAAATTGTGCTGACCCCGGGTTCCGAGGGCATGCGCGGCGCCGTGGAAAAGGCCCAGGAAATCGTCGCCAACACGGAGAACTCCGTCTGGGCCCAGCAGTTCGCCAACGAGGCCAACCCTGAGATCCACCGCACCACCACCGCCGAGGAAATCTGGTCCGACACCGACGGCAAGGTGGACATCTTCGTCGCCGGCATCGGCACCGGCGGAACCGTCACCGGCGTCGGCCAGGTCCTGAAGGAACGCAATCCTGAGGTACAGATTGTGGCCATCGAACCCAAGGACTCCGCCATCCTGAACGGCGGTGCTCCCGGGCCGCACAAGATCCAGGGCATCGGTGCGAACTTCATCCCGGAAATCCTGGACACCAACGTCTACGACGAAGTCCTGGACGCCACCCTGGAGGATTCCGTCCGCGTCGCCCGTGAACTCGGCGTCAAGGAAGGCATCCTCGGCGGCATCTCTTCCGGGGCCATCGTCTGGGGTGCCCTGGAACTTGCCAAGCGTCCGGAGAATGCCGGCAAGCTGATCGTGGCGGTTGTCTGCGACTTCGGTGAGCGTTACATCTCCACCGTGCTCTATGACGACATCCGCGGCTGATCAGTCCGTTGTCGCCCCGTTTCCTGTAGAAAGAACTTTGTGGGCTTTTTCGCAAGACTGAAGGAAGACCTCGACGCCGCCCGGTCACACGACCCGGCGGCTCGAGGTTCTTTTGAGAACTTTTTCGCCTATTCGGGGCTGCACGCCATCTGGATCCACCGGCTGACGCACCGTATGTGGCAAACCCCGGGGCTGCGGTTCCCGGCGCGGCTGGTGTCGCAGCTGGGCCGCTTCCTGACCGGAATCGAGATCCATCCCGGCGCCACGATCGGCCGGCGCTTCTTCATCGACCACGGCATGGGTGTGGTCATCGGCGAGACCGCCGAAATCGGCGAAGACGTGATGATCTACCACGGCGTCACGCTGGGCGGCCGCTCCCTGGCCAAGATCAAGCGCCACCCCACCATTGAGGACCGGGTCACCATCGGTGCCGGAGCCAAGATCCTGGGACCCATTACCATCGGCCGGGACAGCGCCGTGGGCGCCAACGCCGTGGTGGTCAAGGACGCGCCGCCGGAATCGATTGTGACCGGAGTGCCCGCCAAGTGGCGCCACCGGGATGCCCAGCGCGAAACAAAGCCCGCAGTGGATCCGGCCGAGTACGACATCGAATACCGGATCTGATCGTTCGCTGCAGCCTCTACCCGGCAACACGCTTGAGCACTGCCATGACCACCGCATCATAGATCCGGTCCGGCAGGACCCGCCGAAGGCCCAGAATGGCTGCCGCTCCCCTGCCCACCGGATACCGGGTCCGGGGACGCGCAGCCGTGGCCGCGTGCAGTACAGCCGCCGCAATCACCGCCGGGGGCGTTGACGTTTCGGGCCTATCGGTCGTGGCCAGGACGTCCGCCATCTGCCGGGCCTGGGCAGCATACGGCCCCTCACCGCTGCTGGCAAGCAGCCCGTCCGCGGAAATCCTGCCCCATTCGCTCAGCGTGCCTGCCGGTTCAATGATGGCTACCTCGATGCCGTGCGGCTTGAGTTCCAGCCGCAGTGAATCACTCATGCCCTCAACGGCGAACTTCGTGGCGTGGTACCAGGCACCGAGGGGCTCGTAGAATTTTCCGCCGATGGACGAGATGTTGATGATCCTGCCCCGCCCAGCGCTCCGCATGGCCGGCAGGACCAGCTGGGCCATCCTGGCAAGGCCAAAGACGTTCACATCGAATTGGCGCCGGCCTTCGGCCAGGTCCACGTCTTCCAGCGCCCCGTAGGACCCGTAGCCCGCGTTGTTCACCAGGACGTCTATCCGCCCGCGCTCTTCCAGGACACGGCCGACGGCGGCACGCATCGAATCGTCGTCCGTCACGTCCAGCGCCAGGACCTGGATGCCAAGCGCTTTCAGCGGCTCCATTCTGTCCACCCGGCGGGCGCCGGCATAGACGATGAAGCCGTGGCTGCTGAGCTTCTTCGCCGCCTCGAAGCCGATACCCGTGGAGGCTCCCGTAACTAATGCGACTGGATTGGGCATTCTGACTCCTTGGATGGACGGACACCACAACTGCCGGAAACGCCAACGGCCGGCAGCTCCCAGAATATCCGGGAAGTGCCGGCCGCAGGGTTTGCAGCTTGATGCAATCAGAGCGTGGTGATTAGTGCGTGTCCACTGCTTCGATTTCGGACTTGTCCTCGCCCCACAGGGTGTGGAACGTGCCCTCGGCGTCGACGCGGCCGTAGGTGTGCGCGCCGAAGAGGTCACGCTGGCCCTGGATCACTGCGGCCGGCAGGCGCTTGCGGCGCAGGCCGTCGTAGTAGGCCAGTGAAGAGGAGAAGACCGGCACGGGGATGCCGAGCTGGACGGCGGTGGAGACCACGCGGCGCCATGCCGGCAGGACCTCGGCGATGGCCTTGGTGAACGCCGGGGCGAACAGCAGGTTGGCCGGCTTGTCGTCGGCGGCGTAGGCCTTGGTGATTTCCTTGAGCAGCTCGGCACGGATGATGCAGCCGCCGCGCCACAGCGAAGCGATCTCGTCCAGCTTGAGGTCCCAGCCGTATTCCTTGGCTGCGGAGGTCAGCATGTCCAGGCCCTGGGCGTAGGAAACCAGCTTGGACGCGTACAGTGCCTGGCGGACGTCCTCCACAAAGGTGTCCGGAACGTCGACGGCGATTTCCTCGCCGGCGAGGAGCTCCTGGGCGATCTTGCGCTGCTCGGCCTGTGATGACAGGGCGCGGGCGAAGACGGACTCGGCGATGCCCGACGTCGGGGAGCCAAGCTCCAGTGCGGAGATGACGGTCCAGCGTCCGGTGCCCTTCTGGCCTGCGGCATCCACCACAACATCGACGAACGGCTTGCCGGTGCGGGTGTCAACGTGGCCCAGGACCTCGGCGGAGATTTCGATCAGGAAGGAGGCGAGCTCGCCCTTGTTCCATTCTTCGAAGATCTTGGCCTGGTCAGCCGGCTCGATGCCGGCGCCGGAGCGGAGGAGGTCGAAGGCTTCGCCGATGACCTGCATGTCGGCGTATTCGATGCCGTTGTGGACCATCTTGACGAAGTGGCCGGCGCCGTCGGTGCCGATCCAGGCGCAGCAGGGCTTGCCGTCGACGTGCGCGGCGATCTTTTCCAGCAGCGGGCCGAGGGCGTCGTAGGACTCCTTGGAACCACCGGGCATGATGGACGGGCCGTTCAGGGCACCTTCCTCACCGCCGGAGACGCCGATGCCGACGAAGTGCAGGTCCTTCTTCGCCAGCGCGGCTTCGCGGCGGCGGGTGTCCTCGTAGTGGGAGTTTCCGGCGTCGATGATGATGTCGCCGGCTTCCAGCAGGGGCTCAAGCTGCTCGATGACCGAGTCAACCGGCTTGCCGGCCTTGACCATGATCAGGACACGGCGGGGCTTCTCCAGGGAGTCAACAAGTTCCTGCAGCGTTTCGGTGCGGACGAAGTCGCCGTCCGTGCCGTGCTTTTCGAGCAGCGCGTCAGTCTTTTCGACAGACCTGTTGTGCAGGGCAACGGTGAAGCCGTTGCGGGCCAGGTTGCGGGCCAGGTTGGCGCCCATCACCGCAAGGCCGGTGACACCGATGTGTGCAGACATCAAAACTCCAATTTCGTTGTGCAATGGATGTGCAGATGGCTCCGCGTTCGCTGCGAAGCACGCTGTCACGAACCGATGGATCCTAATAAAGCATATATATTCAATCGGCTTGAGGGAAGCGGTGCCCACTTTGTGGAACGGTGCCACTCAATCCCAGCTTAGGCTTGAGTCCATGTCGACCAGCCTGCACCACCGTGCCATTGAGAACCTTGGCACCCGGATCATCACGGGCGAGCTGCCCACCGGACACATCATGCTGGCCGAGCATCTTGAGGAAGAACTGAAGGTTTCGCGCTCCGTGGTCCGCGAGGCTGTGCGGGTCCTTCAGTCCCTGGGCCTCGTGGAAACCACCAAGCGGGTGGGGATCCGAGTCCTGCCGCCGAGCCGCTGGAACCCCTTCGATCCCCAGGTGATCCGCTGGCGGCTGTCCAGCGACGCCCGCGGCGCCCAGCTGCGGTCATTGATCGAACTGCGTTCCGCCGTCGAGCCCGCCGCGGCCGAGCTGGCCGCGAACAATGCACCGGCGCAGCTGCGGCGGGAGCTGGTGGACATTGCCCATGCCCTGCGCGACGCCGGCCACACCGGGGACGCGCAGAAGTTCCTGGAGCTGGACATTGCTTTTCACTCGGTCCTGCTCTCCGGATCGGGCAACGAAATGTTCGCCAACCTGATGGGGCAGGTGGCGGAGACCCTGACGGGGCGCACGGTCCACGGACTAATGCCGGACCACCCCCACGAGGGAGCGCTCCAATGGCACGTCGACCTGGCCGAAGCGGTCGCCGCCGGGGACGCCGCCACGGCCCGGGACGCGTCCGAGCAGATCATGCGCCGCACCACGTCCCGGCTGTCCGGAACCTGGACGGACCAGCCCCGGGTGTTCATTCCGGTCCGCCGGAACTGACCGCGCCCAGACCCACCCAAACCCGCCCGTCCGCGGATCGCGTTACTCGGGTTGGAAGTTGAGGAGGACTTTTCCTGATAAGGCGGAGTTCCTGGCGGTTTCGAAGGCTTCCAGGCCTTGGCTGAGGGGGTATTCGTGGGTGATGACGGGGCCGATGTTCAGGGTGCCGTCGGCGAGGGCGGTGATGACGTCGTCGATCTCGTCGTTGAAGCGGAAGGACCCGCGCAGGTCCAGTTCCCGGGTGATGGCCAGGGAGATCAGGACAGGCTGGGGCCCGGTGGGCAGCAGCCCGACCATGACCACGGTCCCGCCGCGCCCCGCGCCCTGAATGGCTGAGGCCAGGCCGTGGTGGCTGCCGGAGGATTCGATGACGACGTCGGCCTGCACCGCGGCGATCGCGTCCGTGTCCCCGGCCTGCAGGGTGTGATCCGCGCCGACGGCGGTGGCGATCTCCAACGGTTTGGCATGGACGTCGACGGCGGTGATCCGGGCCGCGCCGGCACGTTTGAGGACCGCGACGGCCAGGGCGCCGATCGGGCCGCAGCCGATCACCAGCACGCTCTTGCCGGCCACATCCCAGGCACGGGCGACGGCGTGCCAGGCCACGGAGGCCGGCTCGATCAGCGCCGCGGTCCGCAGATCCAGGCCCGCCGGAAGGGGCCGGAGCATCCGGGCGGGCAGGTTCACGTACCGGGCGAACGCGCCGTCGGTGTGCGGGAAGCGGGCCGCACTGCCCAGATAGGTGCAGCCCGGGGAGAGGTTGGGCCGGTCCGCCGGCCACCGCACCTCCCCCGCACCGGGGCCCGGGGTGGCGGGATGGACCGCGACCGGGGTGCCCGCGGCCGGGCCGGTCCCGTCCGCCGCGGCCAGGACCACGGTCCCGGAAATCTCATGCTCCAGCACCAGCGGCGCCTTCAGGGTGGATTCGCCCGCCGCGCCGTGCAGCCAGTAATGCAGGTCCGACCCGCAAATCCCCCCGTAACGGACCTCGATCACTGCCTCGTCCGGGGCCGGTGCCGCCAACGGGACCTCCTCGATCCGCAGATCCCCGGCCGCATGCGCCACCACCGCCGCACCCGACGCAGGCAGGGCAGTTGCTTCGGTCCCCTGAGCCACTGCTGAGGTGCCCATCAGACCACCACCGTCATTCCGCCGTCGATAAAGATGGTCTGACCGTTCACAAAGTCCGACCCGTCCGAGGCCAGCCACACCGCCGGTCCGGCGAGATCCTGGACCGTGCCCCACCGGTGCGCCGGGGTCCGGCCCAGGATCCAGGTGTTGAACTGCTCATCGTCCACCAGGTTCTGCGTCATCTCGGTATGGATGTAGCCCGGGGCGATCCCGTTGATCTGCAGCCCGGACCCCGCCCACTCCGCCGTCATCGCCCGGGTCAGGTTCCGCAGCCCGCCCTTCGCCGCAACATACGGGGCGATCGTGGGCCGGGCCAGGTCCGTCTGCACCGAACAGATATTGATGATCTTGCCCCGCCCCCGCGGGATCATGTGCCGGGCGGCCTCCCGCCCCACCAGGAACGCGCTCGTCAGATCCGTCCTGATCACCCGCTCCCAGTCCGCGACATCGAGCTCGAGCATCGGCACCCGGTGCTGGATCCCGGCATTGTTGACCAGGATCTGCAGCGGACCCACGTGCTCCTCCACCCACGAAATACCGCGGGCAGCCTCGGCATCACTGGTGACATCAAACGCGACACTATGGACCTGCCCGGGGGCGAAGTCCGCGGCCATCGCAGCCTCCGCCGCCTTCAACCGCTCCGCGTTAATACCGTTCAGCACCACCGTCGCCCCGGCCTCAGCCAACGCCCGCGCCAACGCATTACCAATCCCCCTGCTGGAGCCGGTGACCAGGGCAACCCGCCCCGTCAAATCAAAAAGTCCACTCATGGTGCAGCTGTCCCTTTCGTTGCGGCATCCAGAGGTTCCGCGATATTGGTGTTGTCGCTCAGATTCGAAATGGCCTGGCGGACCACGGCAAGGTCCTGATCGCCAAGGCCCTGGCGCTTGAGTTCGGCGTAGAGCTCGACGCCGGCAGCCGCCATCGGCACGGCAGCGCCGGCCGCCCGGGCTGATTCGAGCACAAACGACAGGTCCTTATGCATGAATTTCGCCGGGCCTGTTGGTGTGTAGTCCTTCCGGGCCAGACGCGGTCCCACGTTCTCCAGCACACGGCTGCCCGCAAGGCCGCCGGCCAGGACGTCGAAAAGCGCCGCCGGATCCATCCCGGAGCGCTCGGCGAGCTCGGCCGCTTCGGCGAGCGCCGCCGTCGTGGTTCCAACAATGAGCTGGTTGCAGGCCTTGGCGAGCGACCCCGCGCCCAGTGGGCCCATGTGCCTGACGGTGGTCCCCATCGCGTTGAAGAAGGGCTCGAGCCGCCGGAAGTCGTCCGCGGTACCGCCGGCCATGATGGCCAGGGTCCCGTCGGTCGCGCCCTTGGTCCCGCCGCTGACCGGGGCGTCCACCACAGTGGCGCGGCCGTGGCTTGCCGCGTGGACCCGTCGCCCGAAGTCCTGGACCTTCGCCGGTGAGACTGAGCTTGCGACCACCACGGCTGTGCCGGCCTGCGGCGGATTCTCATCCCAGCTCGCCAGCAACCCCGCCGAGGCCTCCTCGATGAAGGACAGGTCCGGGAGCATAAAGGCGATGATTGGCAGGTCCCGCAGGGATGCAACGTCGGGCGCGGAGTGGCCACCCTGCGCCACGAACTCCTGGAGGGGACCTTCGGATCTGTTCCAGGCGGTGACCGCCCAGCCGGCACGGACCAGATTCGCTGCCATGGGCAGCCCCATCAGCCCCAGGCCCACAAAGCCCGCTGTTCTGTCTTCCATATCTAGGCCTCGACTCACATCGTTGTGTGGTTAATGAAGGGAAATCTGTCCAATATCCTAGCCGCTATTCAGTATGATGAACACTATGACGACTCTAACCACCGTCGCGATCGCCGTCCCGCTCGAAGCAGAGCTGGTGGACCGCATCCGCGCCGTAGACCCCTCCGTAACCGTCCTCTATGAGCCGGACCTGCTTCCGCCCGAGCGTTTTCCGGCCGACCACTCCGGGGATCCGGACTTCAAACGCGCTCCCGCGCAGGAGGAGCAGTACTGGGCCATGCTCAACAAGGCGCAGGTGCTGTACGGCCTGCCCAATGAGAGCCCCGCGGGCCTGGCCCGCATCGCGCGGGAGAATCCACGGCTCCAGTGGGTCCACGCCATGGCCGCCGGCGCCGGCGGCGCCGTCAAGGAGTCCGGGCTGGACCAGGAAACCCTCCCCAAGTTCAAGGTGACCACCTCCGCCGGCGTCCACGCCCTGCCGCTGGCAGAATTCGCTGCGCTGGGAATCCTCAACGGCTTCAAGCGCAGCGCCGAGCTGGCCCAGGACCAGGCCGCCAAGGTGTGGCCCGAGCTTCGGACCCCCACCCGTCTGGTCAGCGGTTCCACCCTGGTAGTGACCGGCCTAGGCGAAATCGGTCTGGAGACCGCCCGGATCGCCCGCGCCCTGGGCATGACGGTCAGCGGCACCAAGCGGAATGTTGAGCCGATCGAAGGAATCGAGCAGGTTGCCGGCAACGACGGACTGGCCGGGCTGCTCGCCTCGGCGGACGCCGTCGTCAATACGCTGCCCGGCACGCCGTACACGGAGAAGCTCTTCAACCGTGAGGTGTTTGCCGCAATGAAGCCGGGAACGGTGTTTGTGAACGTGGGCCGCGGCACCGTGGTGGACGAGGACGCCCTGCTGGAGGCCCTGGACAACGGCCAGGTCTCCTACGCCTGCCTTGATGTCTTTGCCGTCGAACCGCTCCCCCAGGACAGCCCGCTGTGGAACCACCCCAAGGTCATGGTGTCGCCGCATACCTCGGCGCTCAGTGCCGCGGAGAACCGCCTGATCGCGGAGCGCTTCAGCAGCAACCTGCGCACGTTCCTCGACGGCGGCGACCTCCCCCACCTGGTGGACCCGGTCCACTTCTACTAAGGACGCGTCAGTAAATAAGCCAGCGTTTCTTCGTTTTGGTTCTATTGTGGTGCTATGGCCATTGGTGCAGAGGTTGAGACGGCTTTACGGGGAA
>NZ_JBSRZM010000020.1:0-88569 GCF_054057635.1 Arthrobacter sp. UYNi723 | reverse complement strand
ACGGGGTGGCGGATCCAGTCAATTCAACCAATTCAATACAATAAATTGGTATCAACAAACTTGGCACACTATTGAGTTCTCAAACAACAGACACACCCGGCACCACCACAACCAACCAATCGGCCGTGGATCGCTCCGGAGCAACTTTTCAAACTTACCCGCTGGTCTCACTCCTGTCAAACCGGCATCCGCGACCTTCTTAGCCTGAGGCTTTCGTGTCGGTTTTTTCGGTCTGACTCCGTGGAGCAGCGCGGAAATAAACTCTACCACCACTTTGCCGGGATGGCCAACCAAGCCCCGAACAGCCTCCTGCACCCCCACCCTGAGGGCACCAAAAAGCCCGGAATCTCAAGGAATTCCGGGCTTTTCGCCGCGCACTTAAGAGAGCGGGTTCACACTATTCGGTCAGCTGGCCGCCAAAGGAACGGGCTTGAAGTACGCCGCACCCAGGGGCGGCAACGTCACGGTCAACGATGCCGGCTGGCCATCAAGCCCTTCGTCCAGGGCAATCAGCTCACCACCATTCAAAACACCTGAACCGCCATAGGCCGCAGCATCAGTGTTGAGCACTTCGGTCCAGGCCCCGGCAGCCGGAACGCCGAGGACATAGCCCACATGCGGCCCGCCGGAGAAGTTGACGGCGCACACCAAAGGATTGCCGTCCTTGTCCCAGCGGACAAACGTCAGGACATTGCGGTCGGCGTCCCCACCGTTGATCCACTGGAAACCACCGGGCTCGTTGTCCCGCGCGTAGAGGGCCGGCGTCGAGCTGTAGAGCTCGTTGAGGTCCTTGGTGAGGAGCTGCAATCCGCGGTGCGCCGGAATGTCGGCCAGGTACCAGTCCAGTCCGTGCTGCTCGGACCATTCAGCCTCCTGGCCGAATTCGGTGCCCATAAAAATGAGCTGCTTGCCCGGGTGCGCCCACTGGTAGGCAAAGAAGGCGCGCAGGTTGGCCAACTGCTGCCAGCGGTCCCCCGGCATCTTCCGGAGCATGGAGCCCTTGCCGTGCACTACTTCGTCGTGGCTGATGGGGAGCAGGAAGTTCTCGGTGAAGGCGTAGACCATCGAGAACGTCAACGTACCGTGGTGCCACTTCCGGTTGACGGGGTCCTCGGAGGCGTACTTGAGGGAGTCGTGCATCCAGCCCATGTTCCACTTGAGCCCGAAGCCCAGGCCGCCGTGGCTTGTGGGGGCGGTGACACCGGGGAAAGCCGTGGACTCTTCGGCGATCATCACCGCGCCGGGGTGGGTCTTGTAAACGGTGGCGTTGACTTCCTGGAGGAAGGAAATGGCTTCCAGGTTCTCGCGTCCGCCAAAGCGGTTGGGCGACCACTGCCCGTCTTCGCGCGAATAGTCCAGGTACAGCATCGAGGCGACCGCATCAACCCGGAGTCCGTCGATGTGGAACTCATCAAGCCAGTACAGCGCGTTGGACACCAGGAAGTTCCGCACCTCGGTGCGGCCGAAGTCGAAGATCAGCGTTCCCCAGTCGGGGTGCTCGCCCAGGTTCGGGTCGGCGTGCTCGTACAGAGGTTCGCCGTCGAACTGAGCCAATGCCCAGGCATCCTTGGGGAAGTGCGCCGGTACCCAGTCCAGCAGCACGCCGATTCCGGCCTGGTGCAGGGAATCCACCAGGAACCGGAATTCATCCGGATGGCCAAAGCGCGACGTCGGCGCAAAGTAGGACGTCACCTGGTAGCCCCAGGAGCCGCCGAAGGGATGCTCGGCCACGGGCATGAACTCAACGTGCGTGAAACCCAGCCACTTGACGTAGTCCACCAGCTCCTTGGCGAGCTCGCGGTAGCCCAGGCCAATGCGCCAGGATCCGAGGTGGACTTCGTAGGCGCTCATCGGCGAATTGTGCGGGTCACGCTGGGCGCGAGCCTCCATCCATTCGGCGTCCTTGAACGCGTAGGACGGCTCCACCACCCGGGACGCCGTCAGCGGCGGGACTTCGGTGCCGAAGGCCAGGGGGTCTGCCTTTTCGACCCAGTGGCCGCTCTTGGTCTTGATCTCGAATTTGTAGCACGCGCCTGCTAAAACGCCGGGAAGGAAGACTTCCCACACGCCTGAGGATCCCAGCGAGCGGAGCGAATTTTCGCGGCCGTCCCAGGCGTTGAAGTCGCCTTTGACGCGGACCGCCTGCGCGTTCGGCGCCCAGACGGCAAAGGAGACGCCGTCAACATCGCCGAGGGAGGACTTGTAGTGCTGGACGTGCGCGCCCAGGACTTCCCAGAGCTTCTCGTGCCGGCCCTCGCCGATCAGGTGCAGGTCCACTTCACCCACGGTGGGCAGGTAGCGGTAGGGTTCATCCACGGTCAGCGTCGCGGCACCGGGATAGGTGACCTCCAGCCGGTAGTCGGGCACGTGGCCGGCCTGCAGCGGTTCGAGGACTGCCACCCATACACCGTTGTTTTCGTGGGTCATGGGCACTGCACCCACGGCAGTCACCACGCTCACTGCCTCCGCGAGGTGCTTAAGCGTCCGAACCGTCACATGGCCATGGTCGTCCAGGTGGGCGCCTAGCACTGAGTGCGGCGCGTGGTGTTCGCCGTTCGCCACGCGGGCCAACATGTCCGGGTCCACGTGAAGAGGCACCCGGGGCCGGTCTGTACGTGCTGAGCCTGTCATTTTGATACCTTCCGATGCTGCCCCGGCCTGATCGCCGGAGCCTTTAACGCTGAGGAGCCGCCTGGACGCATTCGTTGGAATGGCCAGCCAGTCAGGTCTGTTCCGTAATTCATATACGACTTCGTAAAGGGCCTTGTCCAGCCACAATGCCACAAAGAGCGGTGAAGTCCGGTCGATGGTGCCGGGTGTGACTGCGGCATAGCCGGCAAGGAACGCGTCCGCGCAATCATCGACCCAGGACGCCGGAACGCGGGCACCCTGATATTCGCGTTCTGCCGCGCCTGCCGCGTAGTCGAAGGAACGCAGCATTCCCACCACGTCCCGGAGCGGAACATCGGGGAAGTTGCGTTCGGCGATGGGCCGCAGTGGCTCACCTTCAAAATCAAGGATGGCCCACCGGCCGGGCTGGCCGCCGTGGCCGGGGACCTGCAGGATCTGGCCGAGGTGGAGATCGCCGTGGATCCGCTGCAGCGGCCCTGCCGGCACGCCGTCGAGCTCGCCAAGCAGAGCCCCGAGCGCGTCGTCGTAAGGCCCGACGGCGGCACTGGCTTCCGCCCATGCCTGCCGGACCCGCTGGACTACTCCGGGCGCAATGAGCTGACCCGGCGCCGGTTCAACCGCTGTGCCGAGGGCTTCCGCCAGCCGGCGGTGGACTGTTGCTGTGGCAGCGCCCAGGGCATGCGCCTCGGCGGTGAAATCGGCACCGGTGCGCGCGGCATCCACGGCAAGGCGCCAGGCATCGCGGCCGCCGGCGAGGAATTCGTGGGCTACGGCAAGCTCGCCTTGCGATGGCGCCTGTGCAGGGTGCCCCGGTGATGCCGGCGCTTGCCATTCCCCGCGGACCCACCCGAGCGTGGCCGGAACCTCGAGGGTGCCCTGGGCCGTCAGCGCCGCCCCTACCTCGACCTCAGGGTTGATCCCTTCGGAGAGGACGCGGAAGAATTTCACGATCGCGGCGGACTCGCCGTCGTCAACAATGACAGAGCTGTTGGACTGCTCGCCGGACAGGACTTTGACCATTCCGTGGGCGGTTGGCAGTCGGTGCTCCGACCGGGTGCGGTGGCCCGTCGCCGAGCCCGTGCTCGAGCCTGCTTCGGACCGGATCAGCTCCAGCCAGGAGGACACAAAGGAAGGATCGTGCACGGCGTCGTAGATCCAGGCCATGCCGGCCTCGGGAGCCTGGCCGACCAGTGCCCGCTCCGCTCCGGCAAGCGGACTTGCCCGGTAACTCAGCGGGACCTGGACCACGTCAGTCCGGAGACCGCCGTCGGCCGTCCGGGAGGAAACAGCCAGCAGGAAGATCTCCAGCCGGGCCTGCCCGGCGGCATCTTCAAGGCTCAGGCTGCCCGCCTGTGCCAGCGAAAAATCGGCTATCTTCACGGGGAACCACCGCTGGCGCGGAAGCCATTCGCGAAGGACGGCGCTCAGTGTGGCTGTGAGGGTGGGCTGGGCCATGTCAGTTCTCGATGGACAGGATGGGCAGTGCCTGCGTGTACGGGGAGGCTGGATTGGACGTCGCCGAGCGGACCCGCAGCCAGAAGAAATCATGGCTTCCCAGCGTCAGCGTCAGTGATCCGTCGTCGTCGATTCCGGGGAACGGCTGCCCGCCGAACACATCGCGCAGCCCGCGGCCGGCAAACTGGGGAATCCGCAGTTTTGCCGCGACGGGGTGCTGCGAAAGGTTGAAGGCGCACAGAATGGTTTCGCCGGGCAGCCCTGCAGTGTTGTCATCCGAAAGTTCCCGGAGATACGCCACCACGGCGTCGTGGTCCGCTTCGACATGTTTGAACGCGCCCAGCCCGAAGGCAGGGTGGTTCTTGCGGACGCTGAGGATCTGCCGGGTCCAGCGGAGCAGGGAACCGGAGTGGGCGGCCTCGGCTTCCACATTGGCCATGCCGTAGCTGTACACCAGCGACTGGATGACCGGCAGGTAGAGCTTGCCGGGATCAGCGTTGGAGAATCCTGCGTTCCGGTCCGGGTTCCACTGCATGGGGGTGCGCACAGCATCGCGGTCATCGAGCCAGATGTTGTCCCCCATGCCGATCTCGTCCCCGTAGTACAGGAACGGGCTGCCGGGCAGCGACAGCAGCAGCGCATTGATCAGTTCGATCTCGGCCCGGGAATTATCCAGCAACGGTGCAAGCCGGCGCCGGATCCCGATGTTGGCGCGCATCCGGGGGTCCGGGGCATACCAGCCCAGCATCGCCGCACGCTCGTCGGCCGTGACCATCTCCAGCGTCAGTTCATCGTGGTTGCGGAGGAACGTTCCCCACTGCGCCCCTTCGGGGATCTCCGGGGTGTCATGCATGGTCTCGATGATCGGAGCCGCCTTCTGGTCCCGCAGGGCGTAGTACAGGCGCGGCATGATCGGGAAGTGGAAGGCCATGTGGCATTCGGGCTCTTCCGCTGTTCCGAAGTACTCCACCACCTCGTTGGGCGGCTGGTTGGCCTCGGCGATGATGACGCGGCCCGGGTAGCCTTCATCCACCATGGCCCGCAGCTTGCGCAGGAAGTCATGGGTGGCCGGCAGGTTTTCGCAGTTGGTCCCCTCTTCCTCGAAGAGGTACGGGATGGCATCCGCCCGGAAACCATCGATGCCCTGGTCCAGCCAGAAACGGACCACGTCAAAGAGCGCTTCGATGACCTTGGGGTTCTCAAAGTTCAGGTCAGGCTGGTGGCTGAAGAAGCGGTGCCAGAAGAACTGCCGGCGGATGGGGTCGAAGGTCCAGTTGGACTCCTCCGTGTCCACGAAGATGATGCGGGCGTCCTGGTACTTCTCGTCAGTGTCGCTCCACACGTAGAAGTCGCCGAAGGGACCGTCCGGGTCCTTGCGCGATTCCTGGAACCAGGGGTGCTGGTCGGAGGTGTGGTTCAGCGGCAGGTCAATGATGACCCGGACGCCGCGGGCATGGGACTCGGCCACCAGCCGCTTGAAGTCGCTGATGGTGCCGAACTCATCCAGGACGGAGTTGTAGTCCGAAATGTCGTAGCCGCCGTCACGCAGCGGCGACTGGAAGAACGGCGGCAGCCACAGGCAGTCCACGCCAAGCCACTGCAGGTAGTCCAGCCGGTCGATCAGGCCGGAAAAGTCGCCCGAACCGTCGCCGTTCGCATCCGCGAAGGCCCGCACCAGCACCTCATAGAACACAGCTTTCCGATACCAGAGCGGATCGTGGGCCAGGCCAGGGGCGTTCAGCTCAAACGTGCTCTTGGGGGTGAAATGCTGGCTGGAACTCTGCGGGTTAAAGCTCACTGATGCAATCTCCTCACGCTCAGGATGTGGGCGGGTTCAACGTGCGCGTCCAGGCGGACGTAGTTGTATTCGCCCCATTCCCAGGATTCGCCGGAAATGAGGTCATCCACCCGGAACCCGCCGTTGGGCGACAGATCCTCGGGGTCCAGTTCCAGCGCAGCCAGATCCAGTGAAATGGTGCTCTCCCTGATGCCGTGCGGATCAACGTTGACCACCACAATGATGGTGTCCTTGGTGCCGTCCGGCAGGGTCTTGTGCTTGGAGTACACCACCGTGGCGTCGTCGGTGCTGTGGTGGACCGTGAGATTCTGCAGGTCCAGCAGCGCCGGGTGGTGGTGCCTGATCGCGTTGAGCCTGGTCAGGTACGGCGCCAGGGTCCGGCCTGAGGCAGCGGCAGCGTCCCAGTCACGGGCTTTGTATTCGAATTTCTCGTTGTCGATGTACTCTTCCGCTCCGGGGCGGGCAACATGCTCATAAAGTTCGTAGCCGGCATAAACGCCCCACAGGGGGCTGGCGGTGGCGGCCAACGCCGCACGGATCTTGAACGCCGCCGGACCGCCGAACTGCAGGTATTCCGTGAGGATGTCCGGCGTGTTGACAAAAAAGTTGGGCCGGAAGTACGCCGGCGACTCGTGGCTGACCTCCGTGAAGTAGGTTTCCAGTTCCTTTTTGGTGTTCCGCCACGTGAAGTAGGTGTAGGACTGCTGGAAGCCCGCCCGGCCCAGGGCGTGCATCATGGCAGGGCGCGTGAACGCTTCCGCGAGGAACACCACGCCAGGGGTCTTTTTGTTGACCTGGCCAATGAGCCATTCCCAGAACCACACCGGTTTGGTGTGCGGATTATCCACCCGGAAGATCTTCACGCCATGGCTGACCCACAGCAACACGACCCGCAGGATTTCCTTCGCAAGCCCTTCCGGATCATTGTCGAAATTGAGCGGGAAAATGTCCTGGTATTTCTTGGGCGGGTTTTCCGCGTACGCGATGCTCCCGTCAACCCGGGTAGTGAACCATTCCGGGTTGGACTCCACCCAGGGGTGGTCCGGCGCGGCCTGCAGCGCCAGGTCCAGGGCGACTTCCAGGCCCAGTTCGTTGGCGCGGGCAACAAAGGCGTCGAAGTCCTCGAACGTGCCCAGTTCCGGGTGGATGGCGTCGTGGCCGCCCTCCTTGGCGCCGATGGCCCAGGGCGAGCCGGGATCATGCGGGCCGGCAATCAGGGTGTTGTTGGGGCCCTTGCGGTGCTGGATACCGATGGGGTGGATCGGGGGCATATAGAGAACGTCGAAGCCCATTTCCGCCACCGCGTCCAGCCGCTTCGCCGCGGTCCGGAAATTCCCGGACGTCCACGCCCCGGTGGTGGCGTCCCTGACGGCGCCTTCGGACCGGGGGAAGAATTCGTACCAGGCTCCGCGGCCTGCGAGATCGCGCTCCACCAGCAGCGGGAACTGCTCGGAAACGGTGATCAGTTCGCGGATCGGCTGGCGGTCCACCACGGCGGCGACGTCCGCGCCGAAGCCGGCTGCCAGACGCTCCTCATCGGTGAGGGACCCGTTGCCCAGAATGGAAGACGCCATGCGCAGGGTACGCCGGTCCGACGCATTGCGGGAGGCATCGGCGGCCGCATCCGAGAGCAGCGCCGATCCTTCGGCGAGCATCAGCTCGACGTCGATGCCTGCCGCCACCTTGACCTCGGCGTTGTGGTGCCAGGTTCCGTAGCGGTCGTGCCAGGCCTCGATGAAAAACGTCCAGTTTCCAACGGCCGACGGCGTGAGGATGCCCTCCCAGCGGTCGGTACCGAGGCCGCGTTCCCCCTTGGGCGGCGCCAGCCTGATGCGCTGGCGTTCCTTCCCGCGGGGATCCAGGAGGACCGCGCTGACACCCAGTTGGTCATGCCCCTCCCGGAAGGCCGTGGCGCCCACCACAATTCCCTCCCCCGGCAGGGCCTTGGCAGGATACTTCCCACCCTCCACCACAGGCTGCACTGCAGTGATCGGAAAACGGCCAATTCTTAGCCCGTCGGTGATTTGGCCTTTCGGCTTTTTCTTTGAGGCGGCAGGGGTTACAGAGTTAGTCGTCACAGGCTCGACGTTAGCGAGAAATGGTCCAGATTGCTAAGCCTGCGCTGCTTTTTGTCGCGGCGATTCGACTTATCCGCCACGCCAACTGTCATTTACCTAAAAGAAAGCCAAAGCAGTTCCGGACGTTGATGTTGTCGGTTAGTGTGGCGCAGGTGAAGGCAATCCGCAGATTTACCGTCAGAACAGTCCTCCCGGAACCCATCAGGCCGCTGGCCCTGTTGGCCACCAACCTCCGCTGGTCCTGGCACCGGCCCACCCGTGAACTTTTCGCTGGCCTGAACCGCCGCATCTGGGAGGAATCCGGCCAGGATCCCGCCAGCTTCCTGGGCCGGGTCAGCCGCGAAGAGTTCCAGCGCCTCGCCGCCGACCCCTCGGTGGTGGACCAGGTCCGCGCCGCCGCCGAGGACCTTGACCGGTACCTTGAGCAGCCCCGCTGGTACCAGAGCCTGGGCGAGGATGCCCCGGCCGCCATCGCGTACTTCTCCCCCGAATTTGGCATCACTGAAGTCCTGCCGCAGTACTCCGGCGGCCTGGGCATCCTGGCCGGCGACCACCTCAAGGCCGCCTCGGACCTGGGTGTGCCCCTGATCGGCGTTGGCCTGCTGTACCAGGCGGGCTACTTCAAGCAGTCACTCTCCCGCGACGCCTGGCAGCAGGAAACGTACCCGGTACTCGACCCTGACGGCCTCCCCCTCACTCTGCTTCGTGAACCGTCCGCCGACGGCAACGGCCGGCCTTTGCAGATCTCACTCCCGCTCCCCAACGGGCGCCGGCTGCTGGCACACATCTGGCGTGCCGACGTCGGACGCGTTCCCCTCTTGCTGCTGGACTCCAACGTTCCCGGCAACGACGACGCCGCGCGCGGCATCACCGACCGCCTATACGGCGGCGGCGGAGACCACCGGCTCCAGCAGGAGCTCCTGCTGGGCATGGGCGGAGTCAAGGCGCTGCGCGCGTACCAGCAGCTCACCGGAACCGCCGCGCCCGAGGTGTTCCACACCAACGAGGGCCATGCCGGCTTCCTGGGGATTGAGCGCATCCAGGAACTGATGGCCGGCGACGCCGCCCTCAGCTTCGACGAAGCCCTCGCCGCTGGCCGGGCGTCCACGGTCTTCACCACCCACACTCCCGTTCCGGCCGGCATCGACCGTTTCGAGATTTCCCAGATCCACCACTTCTTCCAGGCCGGGCTGGCGCCCGCGGTACCCGTGGACAGGATCCTGGAGCTGGGCCGGGAAAACTACGCCGACGGGAATCCGTCAGTCTTTAATATGGCGGTGATGGGACTCCGGCTGGCACAGCGGGCCAACGGCGTCGCCAAGCTCCATGGCGAGGTATCCCGCGGGATGTTCTCGGCCCTGTGGCCGGGGTTCGACCACTCCGAGGTGCCCATCACGTCCGTTACCAACGGCGTCCACGTGCCCACCTGGGTCGACGGGCGCATCTCCCGGCTCGCGCGGGAACGGTTCGGCACCGAGGCCGAAGCCCTGGGCCGCTGGGACCTTGCCTACAACGTCAGCGATGCTGACGTCTGGGCGCTACGCCGTGAAATGCGCGCAGCACTGGTGGAGGACGTACGCCGCCGGCTCCGGGCTGCGTGGAAGAAGCGCGGCGCCGCCGACGCCGAGCTGGGCTGGACCGACAGCGTCCTGGACCCCGACGTGCTGACCATCGGCTTCGCCCGGCGCGTCCCCACCTACAAGCGCCTGACGCTGATGCTTCGCGAGCCGGACCGGCTCAAGGCGCTGCTGCTGCATCCGGAGCACCCGATCCAACTGGTGATCGCCGGAAAGTCCCACCCGGCAGATGATGCCGGGAAGAAGATGATCCAGGATCTGGTCCGCTTCACCGACGACCCCGAGGTCCGCCACCGCATCGCCTTCCTGCCGAACTACGACATTGCGATGGCCAGGACGCTTTTCCCGGGCTGCGACGTGTGGCTCAACAACCCGCTCCGCCCCCTGGAGGCGTGCGGTACGTCGGGCATGAAGGCCGCCATCAACGGTTCGCTGAACCTTTCGGTGATGGACGGCTGGTGGGATGAAATGTACGACGGCGAGAACGGCTGGGCGATCCCCACCGCCAACAACGACGCGTCCCCCGAAGAGCGGGACGACATCGAGGCCGCGGCGCTGTACGAACTCCTGGAAACTCAGGTGGCGCCACGCTTCTACGGGAACACGGTGTCTGACAGCGCAGGTGCTGCCGGACCGTCCACCACGGGCACCGAGAAAGTCCCGACGCACTGGGTGTCAATGATCAAGCACACGCTGTCCCATCTGGGACCGGCCGTTTCCGCGGAGCGCATGCTGCACGACTACGTCAACGTGCTCTACCGGCCCGCCGCCGAGGCCGGACGCAGGGCCGTTGCCAACTCCTACGCCCAGGCCCGTGTGCTGGCGGCATGGACTGCCAAGGTACGTTCGGCGTGGCCTCTGCTACACGTCGAACATGTGGACTCCGTGGGCGTTTCCGAGGACCCGCAGATCGGGGACACCCTGCAGGTGAACGCCTACATCGCGCTGCACACCCTCTCACCGGAGGACGTGTCCGTGGAAGTGGCTTATGGCCGTGCCGAGGAAAGCGACACCCTGGCGGACGTCACCCTTATAGAGTTGAACTCGAAAGAGGACCTGGGCGAGGGGCGCCACCTGTTCAGCGGCTCGCTGGTCATAGACCGCTCCGGTCCCTTTGGCTACACCGTCCGCGTCCTGCCACGGCACGAGGCATTGGCTTCCAAGGCCGAGCTGGGGCTGATCGTCAACGCCTGATCCGTTTCCAGACATCCGGCGTTCGTTTGTGGCAACTGCCGCGGCGGTTGTCGACGTTAGTTACAGGAGGACGGCCGTGACCGCGAGGTCACTGCCCGCGTAGCTTTCGGCATCCTGGAGGACCTCGCAGATGATCCCGAAAGACCGGTCCCCACGGAACGCTGCGGCCACCTGCCAAAGGACCGTGACCGGGGCGCTACCGTTTTCGCCGATGCTGTCCGCGAAATCGTGCAGGGAGTCGTTCAGGGCGTCCATGTTCACGCCGTAATGCTCAGGAAAGGCGAGCACTTCGCCGAAGGTTTCCAGGACAGCCTTCTTGCTGTCGGCGGCGGGGACCACCAGGCTGCGGCGGCCGGCGTCGGCGACCTGTTCCTGGAGTTCTTCGATGGTCCAGGTATCGGCGGAGTAAATTTTCATGAGCGTGTTCAGCTGCCTTCTGCGATGAATTTGAACGAGTCGTAGTGGTCCTGCGTGTAGTACTTCTCACCCTCGGAACCGGTGACGATGCGGCGGGCTCCCCTGGCGGATTCACCCGGGGTGGGCACGGTGTACTCGCGGTAATAGCCTGAATCCTGCCGCGGGAGAATGCGCTCGAAGTTGCCGAACGTCTTATTGTCCTGGCTGTAGCGGTAGGGGCCGCCGGCACGGATCGCGGCGAGGGTAGTCCGGGCTTCGGCCGGCAGCTGGAATTCCTTGATCGCGGGCAGCCCGGACGGGTTGGCGGGGACTACCGCCGGGGCCGGAACCTCCGCAGGCCCCGGGACGGGAGCGCCCGGGACCGGGGCCGCGCTGGAACTTGCTGCCGGCGTCGTACTTCCCGTCAGAGTCTCAAGGAGCCCTGGGCCGCCGAAAGCGAACACCGCTATGACCAGCAGCCCGGTCAGCAGCAGGGCAATGGAGCGGTTGCGCAATTTTGGTCCCCTCCGCAGCTACGTGCGGTAGATGTTGATCGAGTTCGCCTCGATGACGTCCGTCTCGCCGGACGCCACCCGGCTGCCCTGTCGAAGCTCGTGAAGCGGCGACGTTGTCAGCCGGAGTTCGAACATCCTGTGGGGCGTTCCGTCGTCGTTCTTGAGTTCCGGAAGCGTGATCTTCACGTCGGAGCCGCTGCCGTTGACCACTACGAGGCCCGCCAGCGTGCCGTCATCCGAGCCAAGCAGGAGCTGCATGACCCGGTGCCGGGGATCATTCCACTGATCCATGGACATGGGCTGTCCGGAGTGATCAAACCAGTAAATATAGGACTGCTCATCCCGGGCCGGAAAATCATGGGGCTGGCTTGCCAGGAACTCCTTGCGCAGCCGGACGTAGCGCTTGGTGCTGCGGAGCATCTCTGCGGATTCCGGCGTTCGCGTCCAGTCGAGCCAGGCCAGGGGGTTGTCCTGGCAGTAGGCGTTGTTGTTTCCCTGCTGCGTGCGTGCCAGCTCGTCGCCGGCAGTGATCATGGGCACACCGAGCGAAATCATCAGGGACGCCATGAGGTTCCGCCGGGACTGCGACCGCCGCGCCAGGATGCTCTCGTCCTCGCTCCGGCCTTCGAAGCCGTGGTTGTAGCTGCGGTTGTCCCCGTGCCCGTCCCGGTTCTGCTCACCGTTGGCCTCGTTGTGTTTACGGTCGTAGGACACAAGGTCGTTGAGAGTGAAGCCGTCGTGTGCCGTGATGAGGTTGACCGACGCCAGCCTGGAACGGCCCGACGCTTCAAAAAGCCCGGCAGACCCGGACAGGCCATCAGCCAGCCGCGCCACGGACCCGCCCTGCCCGCCGGCCTCGATGGCCGCCCGGTCGGCAAGCCAGAAGGAGCGGACGCCGTCCCTGAAGTGGTCGTTCCAGTCAACCCAGCCGCCCGGGAACCGTCCCGTCTGCCAGCCGCCGTAGCCCACGTCCCAGGGCTCGGCGATCAGTTTCACGTCTGACAGCACGGGATCGGCTGCCACCGCCACCAGGAACGGGTGGCGGGGATCAAACTCGTTGTCCGCGTTCCGGCAGAGCGTCACGGCCAGGTCGAAACGGAAGCCGTCGATGTGGAATTCGTCCACCCAGTACCGGAGGGAATCCAGCACCAACTGGACCACCCTGGGCTGGCCGAAATTCAGGCTGTTGCCGCAGCCCGTGGTGTCGACGTACTTCCCGTGGCCATCCGTTCGGTAGTACGTGTCCTCACCGAGTCCGCGGAAGCTGATGGCCTGGCCGTCCGGGCCGCCCTCGGCAGTGTGGTTGTAGACGACGTCGAGAATCACTTCCAGCCCCGCCGCGTGGAGCAGCTTGACCATTCCCTTGAACTCGTCCTGGACGGCGTGGGGTCCGGCATCCTGCGCAGCCCGCGTTGCATAGGCCGCGTGCGGTGCGAAAAACGCGGCCGTGTTGTAGCCCCAGTAGTTGGTCAGGCCGAGGTTCTGCAGGTGCAGCTCATCGAGGTGGAAGTGCACCGGGAGCAGCTGGACAGCGGTTATGCCCAGGCTCTTGAAATGCTCGATGATGGCCGGATGGGCCATTCCGGCGTAGGTGCCGCGCAGTTCCTCGGGGACATCGGGATGCAGCATGCTCTGGCCGCGGACATGGGCCTCGTAGATGATGGTGTTCCGCCACTGCGTCCGGGGCCGCTCGTCGGTGCCCCAGTCAAAATCGCCGACCATCCGGACGCTCGTCAGGAATCCTTCCCGCTGGTCCACCGCCCGGCCGTAAGGATCGAGCAAAAGAGGCTGCCCGCCGTCGTCGTCCAGGTCCACGATGGGGACCGCCAGCGGCAACGGGTCCGCCTTGGACGTGGCACGGAAACCGTACAGCGACCCGTACGGGAAATCGTCAACGATTCCATGGTGCACGCCGTGCGTGACATTGGGCAGGGTCTGCAGATGCCACTCGCTGCCGGGGGCCTTGTAGGCAATCTCAAGGTTCTCCACGGCCGGGGCGTACACGGCGACGTTGGCGCTGGACTGCACGCCGTAATCCGCTCCCGATCCCGGGCGCAGGACGCTGACACCGAGCGGATATGCCGAAGAGGCATCCTTGGTGGAAGCGGTATCGAAAAGCGGCATGACCATCACGTCCATGGTAGCGGCCAGCGGCTGTTGAACTGCACTGGCGCTTTTATGACGTCACCCGGACCCACCACGCTCCAACGCTGTTAAACCCACCAAAGGTGAGAGAGCGTTCGCGGAACGGCGGGCATCCGGAAGCGTGCGTCAGAGCGACGAAGTGGGCCCACTCCGGCAGGGTTCCCTGGCCGAGCTTGCGAGGCCAGGGGGCCGGTGGGGCGCAGCACGCGGAGGATGTCCGCCGTGCCGCCCCGCGCCCCGCGCCGCGGCTCAGCTACTACTTGACGGCGCGCTGCCTCGAGATTTCGTACAGCGAGATACCAACGGCCATGGACGCGTTGAGCGATTCCATGGCGGAGTTGATCGGGATGGAGACGATCTGGTCGCAGTTTTCGCGGACCAGGCGGCTCAGGCCCTTGCCCTCGGAACCGACCACAATGCAGACGGGCTCGGTGGCCAGCGTGAGGTCAGGCAGCGAAACGTCGCCGTCGCCGTCGAGCCCCAGGACAAAGATGCCCATGTTCTTGAACTGCTTCAGGGCACTGTTCAGGTTGGCGGCACGTGCCACGGGAACACGCACGGCAGCGCCGGCGCTGGTCTTCCAGGCCGAGGCTGTGACGCCCACGGAGCGGCGTTCCGGGACGATGACGCCGTGGCCGCTGAAGGCCGAGACGGAGCGGATGATGGCACCAAGGTTGCGCGGGTCCGTGATGCCGTCCAGAGCAACGAACAGCGGGGCGTTGGATACGTGGCCCTTCTTCCAGCGGTCCACGGTTTCCTCGGCCAGGTCATAGGCGTCCTGGTACTCGTAAGGCGGGATCTGCAGGACCAGGCCCTGGTGGATGGCGTCGTCCGTCATGCGGTCAAGTTCGGGCTTGCCGGTCTCGAGCAGCGGGATACCGCGTTCGGCGGCGATCTTCAGCGACTCCTTGACACGGTCATCCATTTCAATCCGGATGGCGATGTGCAGGGCCTTCGCGGGGATCCCGGCGCGGAGGGCCTCCACCACGGAGTTACGGCCGGTGACGACTTCCTCGGTGGCGCGGCCCTTGGGACCCGTGCGGGAGGCGCCGGCGCTGCGGGCACCCGTGCCGCGCTTGGCAGCCGAACGCTCGGCAAGCTGCTTGCTCTTGTGCGCCTTGTGGTACGGGCGGTCCTCCGCCTTGGGCGTGGGACCCTTGCCTTCCAGGGCCTTACGGCCATGACCACCGGTTCCGATGGTTGGCCCCTTCTTTGCTTTGACCGACCGGCGACCGTTGTTGGCCATGATTTTCCACCCTTGATTGTTTGACTGAGTCTGCTTACCAGTCTACTGAATCAAGTAAAATCGCCGGTTCAGTCCCGTTGCAGGCTCCAGGTAGCGCCATTTGGGCCATCTTCGACGACGACGCCGGCCGCCTTCAGCGTGTCGCGGATGGCGTCGGAGGCAGCCCAGTCCTTGGTGGCCCGGGCCTGGGTGCGGGCAGCGAGCTGGGCTTCCACCAGGACCTCGAGGGCGGCCGATTCCCGGGCGTCCGACGCCGGGCCGGAAGCCACCGCATTCAGGCCCAGGACCCGCAGCATGTCATGCACGCTGTGCAGGGACTCCTGTGCGTCCTCCAGCTTCCCCTCCGTCAAGGCGGTATTTCCGGCACGGACTGTTTCATGGACCACGGCGAGGGCCTGCGGCACGTTGAGATCGTCATCCATGGCGTTCTCGAACGCCTCGGGAACCTTGCCATAGGTGGCGAAGGTGTAGTTCCCACCGGCGGCGAGGGCCCGAACGGCACGACTGATGAAGCCGTCGATGCGTTCGACGGCGGCGGCGGCCTCGTCGAGCGACGTGGGGCGGTAGTCCAGCACTGAGCGGTAGTGGGCCTGCCCGAGGTAGTAGCGGACCACCCGCGGTGACGCGAGGTCCAGCATCTCCGAAGGGCTGATGGTGTTGCCGATGGACTTGGACATTTTTTCGCCCTGGTAGGTGACCATGCCGTTGTGCATCCAGAAGTTGGCGAAACCGTGCCCTGCGGCCTGGGACTGGGCCATTTCGTTTTCGTGGTGCGGGAAGCGCAGGTCCAGTCCGCCGCCGTGGATATCAAATTCGGTGCCGAGGTACTTGGTGACCATGGCGGAGCACTCAAGGTGCCAGCCCGGGCGGCCGGCGCCCCAGGGCGAGGCCCAGCTCGCCGTCGTCGGCTCTCCTTCTTTGGAGCCTTTCCACAGCGCGAAGTCTCGGGGGTCCTTCTTGCCCCGGGGATCCGCATCCGGGGCGCCCTGCATGTCGTCAATGTTCTGGCGCGTCAGGGACCCGTACTTGTCCCAGGACCGTACGTCGAAGTAGACGTCGCCGGAATCGTCCAGCGCCGGGTAGGCGTGGCCCCGGTCGATCAGCTGCTGGATCAGCGCATGCATTTCGGGGATATGGCCGGTTGCCCGTGGCTCATAGGTGGGGCGGGAAACGCCGAGCGTGTCGTAGGCCTGCAGGAACGCCTGCTCGTAGCGATAGGCCAGGGCCCACCATTCCTCCTCGCGGACAGTGTCCGGTCCGGCTTCGAAGTCCGGGCTGAACGATTCGGCAGACTTGGCGAGGATCTTGTCATCGATGTCCGTGACGTTGCGGACCGCGGTGACCCGCAGCCCCCGGTACTCAAGCCAGCGGGTCAGCTGGTCAAAGGCGATCGCCGAGCGGATGTGGCCAACGTGCGGCATGCCCTGCACGGTGGCTCCGCAGTAGTACAGGCTCGCTTTTCCCGGGACGAGGGGAACGAAGTCACGGACTTCGGCGGACGCGGTGTCATAGAAGCGGAGAGTCACCGCTCCAGATTAGCGGAAAAGGCCTGCGTGCCGGCCCCCGCGGGTTATCCGGCCTGCGCAGCGCCGGGTTGAATCACCGGGGATAGACCAAAGCGGTGGCGACGGCGGAAATTCCCTCGCCCCTGCCGGTGAAACCGAGTCCGTCGCTGGTGGTGGCCGTGACGCTGACCGGCGCCCCGGCCGCGTCGCTCAGCACGCGTTGGGACTCTTCCCGCCGCGGGCCGAATTTGGGCCGGGTAGCCACGAACTGCACTGCCACGTTGCCGATCTCAAAGCCGGCGGCACGGACAATCCTCGCCGCCTCGGTCAGGAGCGTGACGCCGGAGGCTCCGGCGAACTCCGGACGGTCGGTGCCGAAATGCGTGCCGAGGTCCCCGATGCCGGCGGCCGAGAACAGGGCGTCGGCGGCGGCGTGGGCCACCGGGTCACCGTCCGAATGCCCGGCCAGTCCACGCTCGCCTTCCCAGAACAGCCCGCCCAGCCAGAGCGGACGGGGAAGGTCAGGGGACGCGTAGGCATGGACATCCAGGCCGATACCCGTGCGCGGCAGGATCATCTTGGCTTCACTCATGCCTAACCCTCCACCCAGCGGATGCCCAGCGGGCCTTCCAGCAGCCCCTCGGCAATGATCAGGTCCAGCGGCGTGGTGATTTTTAATGACTGTGTGGAGCCATGGACGGCGTGCACGGGAACTCCCAGGAGTTCCACCAGCATGGCGTCGTCGGTGACCGCGGCAGCCTGTTTCTCGTCAAAGTCCGCCGCTGCCTGATGGGCCTGGATCAGTGTGGACAGGCGGAACCCTTGGGGCGTCTGGACCGAACGGAGCTCCTCCCGCGGCGGGGTCCCGGTCACGAGTTCCGGGGCGATGCTGCTGTCGTCACCGGTCGTGGGGGTAACCATCTTCACCGTATCCACCACCGGTACGGCAGGAATCACTGCAACGGCGCCGGCCGCCAGCGAATCGACGACACGGTGGAAGACATACTCGGGTGTTAGTGCCCTGGCGGCGTCGTGGACCAGCACAGCTTCGGTGCCGTCCAGCAAGGCGGCCAGCGCTGACCGGACGGAAGCGGCACGGGTGGCACCGCCGTCGACCGTTGTCAGCAGGGGAAGCGGGTTCTCCTGGTTGGCCTCGTGCCCCGCCCGGAGTTCCTCGGCGAAGGCCGCGCACAATTCCTGCAGGACCGTATCGCCGGGCGGCAGGGCAACACAGATCTGGCGTGCGACGCCGGCGGCAGCGACGCCCCGGAGGGCATGGGTGAGGATGGCGTCACTCCCCAGCGGCACGCGTGCCTTGGGCATGCCGTAACCCAGCCGCTCGCCGGAACCTGCGGCCACAATGACGACGGCGGTGACGGGGCGGGGAAGTCCGTTGTTCATGCGGTCCAGCCTACGTGCCCGCTTGCCCGGCGTGCCGAATCCCGCCCGCGCGACGCGCCTGCCGCTGCGGACTGGACCGAAAAAGGGCAAAAAGAAACCCCGGAGGCACTTGCGTACCCCCGGGGCTCAATTCTTAGGAAGCCAGGACCTCGTCGAGAACGCTTGCAGCCTTCTCTTCATCGGTCTTTTCAGCCAGTGCAAGTTCTGAAATCAGAATCTGACGGGCCTTGGCCAGCATGCGCTTCTCACCTGCGGAAAGGCCCCGATCGTGATCACGGCGCCAGAGGTCGCGAACAACCTCCGCTACCTTGATGACGTCACCGGAAGCAAGCTTCTCCAGATTTGCCTTGTATCTGCGCGACCAGTTGGTGGGTTCTTCAGTGAACTCGGCCCGGAGAACATCAAATACGTGCTCCAGACCTTCCTTGCCCACTACGTCACGGACCCCAACAAGGTCAACGTTCTCTGCTGGAACTTCAATGGTCAGATCACCCTGAGCCACCTTGAGCTTGAGATACATTTTCTCTTCGCCCTTGACAGTGCGCATCTTGATTTCTTCAATTTTCGCAGCACCGTGGTGAGGGTAAACTACTGTCTCGCCGACCTCAAATACCATGTGGACATTCCCCTTTCCCGCAGACCAGTTTATCACGATTCAGGCATATGACTGGCCTCGAACCGGCCCCGAAACCCCGGAAATACGCGGAAAATGGGCAGAATAGACCCCCTTCGACCCCTTGACGAATGCAGATAATAGTGCATGCGCGGCCTGCTGCCAAGGGCAATATGACCGTGCGGAATCCTTGTTTGGTCCGGTTTGCCGCTAGGCTATGGCTGAATAATGTTTCAAGACTCTCGAGGAGTACGTGACGTGCGTTTCACTGCGATGAACCGGGCCCAGGGCGGCAAACTGGCACTGGCGGCAGGATCCCTGGCCCTCGCCCTGGCGACGATGACCGGCTGCGGCTACATCAACCCCCAGCAGACTTCTCACCAGTACGCGGCGTCGGACGGTATCCGCGCCGACCTGGGTCCGCTGCAGCTGCGCAACATGCTGATTGTCTCGGCCGGAGAAGACAAGCCCGGCCGCCTGCTTGGTGCCGTTTACAACTCCTCTTCGCAGGACGTCAAGCTCACCGTCAACGGGGCCGAGGGTTCACAGACGCAGGTGCCGGTGAAAGCCAACTCCTACACTCTGCTCAACGACTCCACGGATGAAGCCATCCTCAGCACGAGCGGCGGCATCGCCGGTTCCCTCGTCGATGTGAAGATCACCGAAGACGGTACCAACGTGAGCAAGACTGTTCGGATCCCTGTCCTGGATGCTTCCCTCGCGGAGTACAAGGAGTACCTGCCGGCCGGCAGCGAACCGACCGGATCCGCCACACCCAGCCCGTCGCCGTCGGCCACCGCCGGCACAGGTGCGGCCCACTAAGCGGCAACAAAGCACAAAAAGGAGAGGGGCTCCCCGCGGGGAGCCCCTCTCCTTTTTGTGCACTTGAAGTCTGGTGCGCCTGATGCCTGGTGTGCCTTACGGCGGAGAGGCCTACGGCTCGAACTTGTAGCCCAGGCCGCGGACGGTTACCAGGAAGCGCGGTACGGACGGGTCGGGCTCGATCTTGCCGCGCAGCCGCTTGACGTGAACGTCAAGGGTTTTGGTGTCCCCCACGTAGTCCGAACCCCAGACCCGGTCGATCAGCTGGCCGCGGGTGAGTACGCGGCCGGAGTTGCGCAGCAGCATTTCCAGCAGCTCGAATTCCTTCAGCGGCAAGAGGACCTGCTGGCCATCCACGCTGACCACATGCCGTTCGATGTCCATCCGGACAGGGCCGGCCTGGACTGTGGCCGAGATCAGTTCCTCAGGTTCACCCTGCCGGCGGAGCACGGCCCGGACGCGGGCCACCAGCTCGCGGGAGGAGTAGGGCTTGGTGACGTAGTCGTCAGCGCCCAGCTCCAGGCCAACCACCTTGTCTATCTCGGAGTCCTTGGCCGTCAGCATGATGACCGGAACGCTGGAGCGCTGCCGCAGCTGGCGGCAGACCTCCGTGCCTGACAGGCCGGGGAGCTGCAGATCCAGCAGCACCAGATCCGCCCCGTTCCGGTCGAATTCGGTGATGGCGTCCAAACCGTTGTCCACCACTTCAACCTCGAACCCCTCCTTGCCCAACAAATAGGACAACGGATCACTGAAAGATTCTTCGTCTTCGACAATCAAAATCCTGCTCAAGCGCTGGCTCCTTGCTCATGTACGCCGCGTTCTTTGCCACGCTCGGGTACGGCTCGTTGTTTGACACCTGCAGTATCCGGTTCGTCCTGGCTTTCCATCTCAGGCAGCCGCAGGGTGAATGTGGAACCCTGGCCCGGCCGTGACCACAGTGTCACTTCACCGCCGTGGTTGGAGGCCACGTGTTTGACGATGCTCAGGCCCAGGCCCGTTCCGCCCGTGTGGCGCGAACGCGCCGCATCCACCCGATAGAAGCGCTCAAACACCCGCTCCTGGTCCTCCGGGGTCAGCCCCTCGCCCTGGTCCGTGACCGACACGGCGATCAGCCCGTCCTTTGACCGGACGCCCACGCCAACCCTGGTGTTCTCCGGGGAATAGCGGATGGCGTTGTCGATCAGGTTACGCAGGGCGGTAACCAGCAGGTCCCTGTCACCAAAGACGGTAGCTTCAACCCGGTCCCCCACCACAATCCGAATGTTCTTGCTTTCAGCGGGGAGCTGGGAACGGTCCACTGCTTCGGTGATGACCGCGTTGATGTCCACGGCCCTGCCCTCCTGGGACACGCTGGCACCTTGGAGGCGGGACAGCTCGATGATGTCCTGGACCAGGGCGGCCAGCCGGCCTGATTCCTTGTGCATGCGCTTGGCGAACCGGCGAACTGCTTGTTCGTCGTCGGCCGAGGACTCCAGTGCCTCGGCCAGCAACGAAATTGCCCCCACAGGGGTCTTCAGCTCGTGGGACACGTTGGCCACGAAGTCGTTTCGGATCTCTTCGGTGCGGGTAATTTCGGTGCGGTCGTCGGCCAGAAGCACGATATATTCCTCGCCGAGCATGGCCGCCCGGACCTGCACGATGATGGTGCCGTGGCCCAGCGGACCGCGCTGCAGCTCCAGCCGTTTTTCCAGGATCACGCCATCGCGGCGCACCCCGGCCGTCATGTCCAGAAGTTCCTTGTGGACCACCGTATGGCCGCGCACCAAGCCATACGCATAAGCTGCCGGGCTGGCGCGCACTACACCGTCCACCGCGTCAACCACCACAAAAGCCCGTCCGACGACGGCCAGCACTTCCGCGGCGCCGGCCGGCAGAGCGAGTTCGTCCACGTCGACGTCAACAAGCTTGCGCTGCTTTTCACTGATCCTGAAGGCGAGCACGCCAAAGGTGCCGAGCGACAGGCCGACCAGGCCGGCGATGACACCGATGAGCATAGGATCCACAACTCCAGCTTAGGCCGTGGTTCCTGTCGAGACGGTGCGTCATGGCCCATTACGGGGACGGTTCAGCTAACGTTCATCTACAACCGACTAATCGTTTACCGCACGCTGACAGTGTTATACGTTGGAGTGCCGAATGGCGACATGAGTTCCGTCTGCCACCTGAGGGGCGGAGTTCCAAAGAAAGGACGCCCACGTGCGTAAGGTTTTTCAGGAAGAGCTGACCCAGGTGGGTGAGCAGTTGGTGGAGATTTCGAAGCTGGTCAGCGAGGCAATGGGGAAGGCCGCTACGTCATTCCAGATTGCCGACGTTGATCTGGCGGAGGACGTCATTGCCGCGGACGCCCGTATCGACTTTTTGCAGACCAGCCTGGATGAACGCGCCATCGATATCCTCGCCCTGCAGGGGCCGGTGGCCAGCGATCTGCGGATGATCGTGGGCGCCCTGCGCATGAGCGCTTCCCTGGAGCGGATGGGGGATCTGGCCCGGCACATCGCCCAGTTGGCGCGACTGCGCTTCCCGTCCGTGGTCATCCCCGCGTCCATGACGGAAACGTTCAACAAAATGGCCGAGCAGGACCAACTGATCGCAGACAAGCTCATCCTGCTGCTGGAATCCCGGGACCTCGAAGTGGCCCGCGACATCCTCAAGGCCAACAGCACCATCGACGACCTTCACCTGAGCGTTTTCAAGGCGATCGCCGCCCCGGACTGGGCCGAGTCCCCCGCCACCACCGTGGACGTGGCCCTGGCCAGCCGCTACTTCGAACGGTTCGCTGACCACGGCGTGTCCGTGGCCCGCAAGGTCACGTACCTCGTCACCGGCGAATGGCAGCCGCAGGGCTTCTAGCCGCTCCCTAAAACCACATACGACGGCGGGTCGGTCACCTGAGGTGACCGACCCGCCGTCGTACGTTAACTACTGCCTTATTTCTTGCCCTGGTTGGCCACTGCCAGGATGGCCTCCGCGGCGGCCTCCGGATCCAGGTAGGTGCCGCCCGGCTTGACCGGCTGGAAGTCCTCGTCGAGGTCGTAGACCAGCGGGATGCCCGTGGGGATGTTCAGGCTGGAGATGGCGTCGTCACTGATGCCGTCCAGGTGCTTGACCAGGGCGCGCAGCGAGTTGCCGTGGGCGGTGACCAGGACGGTCTTGCCGGTTTTGAGGTCTTCCTTGATGTCCGATTCCCAGTAAGGAAGCAGGCGGACCAGGACATCCTTGAGGCACTCAGTGCGGGGCAGCGCGTCGCCGAGGTCCGCGTAACGGGGGTCGCGGGCCTGGGAGAACTCGGAGTCGTCGGCCAGGGGCGGCGGCGGGGTGTCGTAGGACCGGCGCCATTCCATGAACTGCTCCTCGCCGTATTCGGCCAGGGTCTGTGCCTTGTCCTTGCCCTGCAGGGCGCCGTAGTGGCGTTCGTTCAGGCGCCAGTCCCGCTTGACGGGGATCCAGCCGCGGTCGGCCTTGTCCAGGGAGATGTTGGCCGTGTTGATGGCCCGCTTCAGGAGCGAGGTGTAGAGGACATCCGGGAGAAGATCGTTCTCAACCAGGAGCTCGCCGCCGCGTGCTGCTTCCTCGCGGCCCTGGTCGTTGAGGTCAACGTCCACCCAGCCGGTGAACAGGTTCTTGGCGTTCCATTCGCTGTGGCCGTGGCGCAGCAGAATCAGCTTGTAAGTCATGATTTTTATCCTAGCCGAGGCACGGCGCCGCCCGCCTTGCGTTACAAGGGCCCTGCGTTACAAGGATAGGGTTGGGCCGTGGTGCAAAAAGCTGAACGCGTGAGCGCTCCCCATGGCCGGAGCGGCAGGCCGGTCGGAAACGTCACGCGGGGCACCACCAATCCCAACCGGATGCGGCGGGTGGACCGCTGGCTCACCGGTCCCCAGGCCTGGCGTCTGCGCGCTGCCGAAGACCCCCTCGTGGTTGACCTGGGCTACGGCGCAACGCCGGCCACCGCCGTCGAACTCTTTGAACGTCTCCGCGCCGTCCGGCCGGACGTCCGCGTGTGCGGAATCGAAATCGAGCCTGAGCGCGTCCGGATCGCCACGGCGCTCGAGAGGCCGGGGCTGAGCTTCCAGGTGGGCGGTTTCGAGTTGCCGCTGCCCGGACGCCCGGTACTGGTCCGCGCCTTCAACGTCCTGCGGCAGTACGAAGAGGCTGATGTGGCGGGGATCTGGCGGCTGGTCCAGGGCCGGCTCGCCCCCGGCGGGCTCTTTATCGACGGGACGTGCGATGAGATCGGGCGGCGGGTGACGTGGGTGGCCCTCGACGCCGACCGGCCGTTGTCACTGAGTATGTCCGTGCGGTTCGGCAGCTTTGACCTGCCATCGGAAATTGCCGAACGGCTGCCGAAGGCGCTGATCCACCGTAACGTTCCGGGCGAGCCTGTCCACCGGCTGATGCAGGCCATGGACCGGGCCTGGCTGGAGTCGGCGCCGCTGGCGTCATTCGGCAACAGGCAGCGCTGGCACGCCATGTGCAGGGCACTGCTCGACGGCGGGTGGCCGGTTCAGGACGGCCCGGCGCGGTGGCGCCTGGGCGAACTAACGGTGGCCTGGGAAGCTGTGGCGCCGGGGGCCCACGCCGGCAGGGTTCCCTGAGCGAGCTTGCGAGCTGAGGGTGCCGGTGGGGAGTACGAACAACCGTAAGGCTGGGTTACCGGCCGCCGTAGGGCCCCGTATTACGGCTACCGCCGCGGCCTGCGTCCTTGACCGCTGGCCGGACGTCTGCGAGGTAGATGGACGCTGCCACCACGGCGGCGAGCCCGAAGAGGCCAAGCGTGCCGAAGATTCCGCCGCTGCTGAAGAGCGAGATGACGCCGATCAGGGTGGCGCCGCCGGTCAGCGCCAGCCAGAACATCTTGGTCCGCTTGCCGGTGGCTTCAAATGCAGCCGACTTGTGCCGGACGCAGTCCAGCAGCGCCCACACCTCAAGTCCCAGTGCCACCAGGGCAAGGGTAAAAAACACTGCCTGTTCAACAGGCCGAATAATCAGTTCACCGTCCACCGTCCAAGCCTAGCGGCCCAGCGAGTCGAGCGCCTGCTTCAAATCGGCCCAGAGGTCCTCAATATTCTCAATGCCGACGCTCAGGCGCACCAGATTGTCCGGGACGCTCCGCGGCTCAGCGGCGTGCCGGCGGCGCCGTTCGATCAGCGATTCCACCCCGCCCAGGGACGTGGCCGGCAGCCACAGCTGCAGCGCGCGGACCAGTTTGTCCGCGGCGTCTGCTCCGCTCAGCCCGGCAACCGGCGCGATCTGCACGCACACAATCGAACCGAAGCCCGACATCTGGGTCTTGGCCCGCACGTGGCCGGGGTCCGTGGGGAGCCCCGGGAACCGGATGCTAGCGATCAGGGGGTGCGTGCTCAGGCGTTCCGCCAGGACCGCGGCGGAAGCCTGAGACCGTTCCACACGCAGGGCAAGGGTCCGGAGCCCGCGCAGCGCCAGCCATGCCTCGAACGGCCCGGCAATACCGCCATGAATGATGCGGTGGTGCAGCAGCGCTGCCCGGATGTCCGGGTTGGACGTCACCAAGGCGCCGAGGACGACGTCGGAATGTCCGGCCAGATATTTGGTCACCGAGTGAAGAACGACGTCGGAACCCAAGCTCAGCGGCTGCTGGACCAACGGCGTGGAGAACGTATTGTCCGTCACCACAATGGCGCCCACCCGGTGGGCCGCCGCCGTGAGTTCGCGGATATCGGCGATGCCCAGCATCGGGTTGGTGGGGCTCTCAAGCCACAGCATCCTGGCCGCTTTCGCGTCCGGTCCCTGCGGCGCGAGCTGTGCTTTGACTGCGTCAGTGTCCGTGATGTCCACAGTCCGCAGTTCCAGGAAGCCCTTCTGCGCCAGCTCCGTGGCCATCACCAGCGAACCCGCGTAGCTGTGCGACGGCATCACCAGGACGCCGCCGGCGGGCAGCAGAGACAGTGCCGAACTGACGGCCGCGAGTCCGGACGCGTAGAGCAGGCCGGGCAGTTCAGATCCTTCAAGCTGGCCCAGGGCCTCCTCAAACGGATCCCAGGTGGGGTTGGAATAGCGGCCGTAGCCCCGGTCCCCGTCGCCCAACGCTCCCGTGCCGAAGTACGTCGAGGACAGCACGATGGGCGGGTTGACGGGCTTGTCCCGCTCACGCGGCGGCCGGCCGGCTGCAACCACCACGGTTTCGGCCGACAGGGACGCTGCATACTGTTCCGAGAGACTCATGGAGAAAGCGTACTTGGACGTGCGGCGGCTCCCGAAGTCGGTAGTCTAGACCAGTGACCACCAACAGCCCTGGACTTTTCATCGCCTTCGAGGGCGGCGACGGCGCCGGCAAGTCCACCCAGGCGGCCCGTCTTGCCGAGGCTCTGGAAACACGTGGCCTGACGGTCCTGCGGACCCGCGAACCCGGCGGGACGCCCATTGGCGAAAAACTGCGTTCCTTGGTCCTGGACCACGGCCATGGCCACATCGACGCCCACACCGAGGCACTCATCTTTGCTGCCTCCCGCGCGGCCCATGCCAGCCAGGTGATCCGCCCGGCACTGGAACGCGGCGAGGTTGTCCTGACGGACCGCTACATTGATTCGTCCGTGGCGTACCAGGGGGCCGGCCGCGATCTGGGCGCCGACGCCGTGCGTACCCTCAACGAATGGGCGACGTCGGGGCTGCAGCCAGACCTCACAGTGTTGCTGGACGTGGATCCCGCTGACGGCCGCCGCCGCCGCACAGCCGGCGACGCCGCCGAAGACCGCCTTGAGTCAGAGGCCGATGCATTCCATTCAACAATCCGCGGGGCGTTCCTTGAACTGGCCGCCAGCCGGCCGGATACGTATCTTGTCCTGCCGGCGGACCTGCCCGTCAACGAACTGTCCGCGCGGATCCTCACCCGCGTGGATGCCCTGCTCGCGTCTGCAGGCCGGGGCGCCGCATGACTGTCTGGGACGACCTTCAGGGCCAGCCCGCCGTCGTCGAACAGCTCCGCCATGCCTCGCGGGGCGAGGGACTGACCCATGCCTGGCTGTTCACGGGCCCGCCCGGATCCGGGCGTTCCAACGCCGCGAAGGCCTTCGCGGCCGCCCTCAACTGCGATCAGGACGACCTGGCCGGGCGCGGCTGCGGGGAGTGTCCCGCCTGCCTGACCATCCTCGGCGAGACCCATTCGGACGTGACGTACGTCAGGACCGAGAAGGTCACCATCACCATCGATGAAGCCCGCGACCTGGTATCCAAGGCGGGCAACCGGCCGTCGTCCGGGCGCTGGCGGATCATTGTGGTGGAAGACGCCGACCGCATGGCCGAGCGGACCACCAATGTGCTGCTGAAGGCCATCGAGGAACCCACGCCGCGGACCATCTGGATGCTGTGCGCACCGTCGCCCGCTGACGTCCTGGTGACCATCCGTTCGCGCTGCCGGGCTGTGGCCTTGCGGCTGCCGCCGGCCGCCGACGTCGCCGCTTTGCTCGTCAAGCGCGACGGCGTGGACCCGGCGCTGGCCGAACGCGCTGCCCGCGCGGCGCAAAGCCATGTGGGGATCGCCCGCCGGCTGGCGCGGGACCCTGAAGCGAGGGAACGCCGGCTGGAAACGGTGAGGTTCCCCCTGGGTCTGCGCGGCGTGACCGCGGCGGTGATGATGGCCGACAAGCTGGTGAAGATCGCCACCGCCGAAGCCAACAGTTCCAATGAAGAGCGCGACGCCGCCGAGAAGGCTGCGCTGCTGGCCACCCTGGGTGCCCCGGAGTCAGGGACGCTTCCGCCGACCATGCGCAGCCAGGTCAGGCAGCTTGAAGACGACCAGAAACGGCGGGCCAAGCGATCCATCACGGACTCCCTGGACCGGACGCTGACGGACCTCCTGTCGTTCTACCGGGACGTGCTGATCATCCAGCTCGGGAACGCCGTGGAGCTGGTAAACGTTGAGCTCAGGGGTGAGCTGGAGGAATTCGCCGCCCAGTCTGCCCCGGAGACCACCCTCGCCCGCATGGACGCCATCAACAAAGCCCGCCAACGCATCACCACCACCAACGTTGCACCGCTGTTGACCATTGAGTCCATGGCAGCCAGCCTGATCTAGCAACTACTAGGAGACCGCTCGATGACTGCACGCCCCCTGCCCGCACGCTCCCGATCCCTGGTGATTGGGCTGCGGGCTGCCGGCGCCCTGATCCTGGCCCTGACGCTGGCCTCGTGCGGCCTCTTTGCCGGGGACACCCCGGACGCGGCCCCCGCTACGGCGAAGGCAGACCCTGCTATCGTGGCGTCCGCGCCCGCTGGCTTGGACACCTTCTACGCCCAGGAGGTCGTATGGGAGCCTTGCGAAAACGGCTTCCAGTGCGCCAAGGTCACCGTGCCGATGGACTACGCGAAGCCGGACGGCGACACGATCCAGATAGCTGCGCTGAAGGCTCCGAGCACCGGCTCGAAGACCGGCAGCCTCCTGGTCAACCCGGGCGGTCCGGGCGGGTCCGGCTACGACTTCGTCAAGGATGCGGCCGGAACGCACTTCTCGCAGTCTGTCCGGGCCAACTACGACGTGGTGGGCTTTGATCCGCGGGGCGTCGAGCGCTCCGCCCCAGTTAAGTGCATGACGGATGCCGAACGGGACGCGTCCCGGGCAAAGGTCTACGCCCTGGAGACCGATGCCGGGCTTGCCGCCGCGTTGGCCGACAACAAGGCCATCGCCGCGCAGTGCGCTGCGCAGACCGGTCCGGTACTGGGCCACGTCGACACTGTCAGCGCGGCCAAGGACCTGGACATCCTGCGGGCCGTGGTCAATGACTCGAAGCTTAATTATCTGGGGTTCTCCTACGGCACGTTCCTTGGTTCCACCTATGCCTCGCTGTTCCCGGACAACGTGGGCCGTATGGTCCTTGATGGTGCCCTGGATCCGTCCATCAGCAACGAGGAGCTGACCAGCGGCCAGGCCGTGGCCTTCGAAAAGGCCATCAGGGCCTATGTGGCCAGTTGCCAGCAGGAATCCTCGTGTCCGCTCAGGGGGAACGTGGACAGCGGAGTCCAGCAGATCCGCGACCTCATCACAGCGGTGCAAAACACGCCTTGGCAGACCAAGGACGGCCGCCTGGTGAACGCCACGATGTTCGTCAGCGGCCTCATCACTCCGCTGTACAACGACGAGAGCTGGCCCGCCCTGACCCAGGCCCTCGAAACTGCACTTAAGGGTGACGCCAGTATGATGCTCCGGCTGGCGGACATCGGCGCGGACCGCGGCCCCGACGGGAAGTACACGTCCAACTCCACCTTCGCCTTCAACGCCATCAACTGCCTGGACTACCCCATGGTGTCCGACACGGCCGCCATGCGCGCGGAACAGCAACGGCTTATGCAGGCCTCCCCTACGCTGGGCTACTTCTTCGCCTACGGCGGCACCAACTGCGTGGACTGGCCGTACAAGAACCTGCGCACCCCGGCCCCGGTGGAATACACCGGCGAAGCCCCGATCGTGGTTGTCGGAACCACCGGCGACCCTGCCACCCCGGTGGAATGGGCCGCATCCCTGCGCAAACAGCTGGGCAACGCCTCCCTGCTCACCTGGCAGGGAGAGGGCCACACCGCCTACGGCCGGGCCAACAGCTGTCTCGAAGACGCCGTGGATAAGTACCTTGTGGACGGAACGGTTCCCGCCGACAACACGGTCTGCTGAGGAGTTCTGCCGAAGTGTTTGGGGCGCCCATTTTGACCCGGGCGCAGGGACTCTATTACAGTTGACTCTTGCATGAACCGCCCGGTTACGCCGGGCGAATTGTGCGGTGCTTCCTTAGCTCAGTCGGTAGAGCGTTTCACTCGTAATGAAAAGGTCATCAGTTCGATTCTGATAGGAAGCTCGGGACAAACCCCGTATTGTCGTTGATTTCGACGATGATACGGGGTTTTTCGCTGGTTAAGCTCTCCGACGGCCCGCCGCATTGAGCTGGGCCGCCGACGGCAGTTTCCCTGTGGTCCACCGAAATTCATCCCGCCGTCATCTTCCACTGCTAATGTCCGGCCATGGACGAACTATTGCTGGTACCGGGTTCTGCCGCTGCACGTGATCTGTCGAACCGGTCGGGGTACGACGTCGCCTTCCTGGGTGTACAGGTTCCTGTGCCGATTCTGGCCGACAGGAAAACGATCCTGCTGCCCTACACGCATTTCTCGGTGCTCATGCGGCTGGACAAGCGCCTGGCCGCCGTCACGGCCCTCGGCATCGACGGGGAGAAGCTGATGGATCTGGACCGATCCGGGATCCAATGGCAGCTGGATCCAAGGTTGGCCGAGGACCAGCAGACCGGTGAGCAGCTCTACGCCCGGAACGACCTTGATAGGGGACACCTGGTCCGGCGCGCCTCAGCCGTCTGGGGTGATACCCGGGAGGAGGCCGCCCAAGCGAATGAGGACACGTTCCACTACACGAACGCCGTGCCCCAGGCTGCGAAGTTCAACCAGAGCCTGGACCTGTGGCTCGGGTTGGAGTCCTACCTGCTGGAGCATGCCGCCCACCACGGCCGGCGGCTGATCGTGTTCACCGGGCCCATCTTCGGGGACAACGACCCCGTGTACCGCGGCGTGGAGATTCCGCTGCTGTTCTTCAAGGTCGCCGCATTCCTCCAAGACGGGGAGCTTGCGGCCACCGGCTACATCGTGGACCAGACACCACAACTGGCCGACCTGCCCGATGTGCCCCGCCCGGGCGCCGTGGACGCGGCTCCGCCCCTGGGCCCGTTCCGGACTTTTCAGGTCCCCCTCCGCGATATCGCCGCCGTCACCGGCCTGGATCTGGACCAGCTCGTGGCCGTTGACCGGATGCCCATCGCCGCAGAACTACCCACCGCCCGGGTGAAGTCGACGTGGCGGACGCTCGTGTCTCCGGAGGACCTGGACCTGGACTTCGATTTGAACGGAGACTAGAGCCACGGCCGCAAGAGGGGGAACATTGTCCAGCGTGTGTCTCCGGTCAAGAACTGACCGGAGACGGGCTACCGGCCGAAGACCGTCTGGGTGGCCAAACGCCCGAGCTCAGCCGTTCGGGACCGTGAGCTCGACCGGCGAAGCTTCCACGGGACCGCCGCACTGGGCCGAGCCGCCAACCCGCTTCCAGTCCAGGTCGGCTTCCTTCTCGGCGAGGACCTCGCCCGCGGCAGACAGCGCTTTAGCGGTCACGTGGTCAGGAGAGCTCATGCTGACGGTGAACCGCCAGGTATCGGCGTCGATCCTTTCAGCGTAGAACGGGGCCATGGTCGGCTGGGCTTCCGCGGTGGGCGAAGCCCTGGCATCCAGCGGCGTTGTCACGACAATCCGGGGTGCTGCTGTCCCAGGCTCCGGTCCCAGCTCCGAACATGCGCCATCGGCGCACAGCTGCACGGTATCCACACCCGAGACGTCACCCGCCAGTTCAACCGTGATGGAGTTGACCCACCCGATGGCCGGACAGACGTTCGAGCAGCCGGCAACCGGGATGCAGACTGCCAACATCAGAACGGCTGGCCGGACAAGGAGCCCCCACACTCTTCTCATGCGGCCAGTCTAGGCGGCGGGAATGGGAGCCTTCGCTGCCCCTATGATGGCGTGCATGGATGACAAGGCGCTGGCGGCTATCGCGTTCGAACTGTACGCCCTGCCTTTCGAGGAATTTGTGGCTGCCCGGACCGCCGCAGCCAAGGCAGCCGCCGGTTCCGGGAAGGAGCTCCCGGCCGCCGTCAAGGCCTTGCCAAAACCGTCAGCGGCGGCCTGGGCCGTCAACATGCTGGCCATCCATGAGCCAGGAGTGCTCGCTCAGCTTTCCGAGCTCGGCCAACGGATGCGGTCGGCCCAGGCATCCCTCGACGCCGCCGCCCTCCGGGAACTGGCGCGGGAGCGCCGCAGACTGCTGGGGACCGCCGTCGACACCGCCCGCTTCGTTGCAGAACGACAGGGGCGCAGCATCAGCGCCACCATCGCCGCCGACGTCGAGCGCACCCTGCAGGCGATTACGGCCGACGAAGGTGCCACCGCCGCCGTCCAGAGCGGACTGCTGGTCCAGGCACTGTCCGCCGACGGCGTGGACACTGTTGATCTCGATGGGGCGGTAGCGGTGCCCGGGGCAGTGCCGGCGCCGCCCGCCACCACACAGGGCCGTCCCTTACAGCCACCGGCCACTGTGCCGGAAAAAGAAGAAGAACGGACGACGGCGGAACCTGGCACCCGAAAACCAGCGGACCAGCCGCGCCTCAAGGCTGTCCGGGAGACTCCGCGGCCGGCGTCCCCCTCGGCCCTGGAGAAGGCCAGCGCTGCCTTGGGCGAGGCCGAGGCGGCAGAGGAGGAGTCCGCCCGGCTGGCCGCGGACCGGCAAAGGCAGCTGGCAGACACGGAGGCCGAAGTCGCGGACCTGACCCGCGAAACACGTGAGCTCCGCGACCGGCTCAAAGCCGCGGAGGAGCAGCTGGACAGCGCCAGGAAAATCTTGGGCACGGTGGCCGCCGAGGCCAGGCAGGCGGCCCGGGCAGCCGATAAGGCCAAACGTTCGGCCATGCTCGCGCAGGAGCGGGTGCTACGCCTGGGCAACACGCGGGACTGATGAACGGTTATTGTCAGACCCCGGTTGCAGACTGGATTTATGGAAAACCAACCTGCACAGGAATTTCTTGTCACGTACTTCGACGCCGATTGCGGCCGGATCAGCAGTGAAAGGTTCGGTTCCCTGAAGGACGCCGAGCGTTTCGCCAGCCGGAACTGCGGCACCGAGGAATCGTGGGCCGTTATCGACGCTGTTGCCATAGAGCAGGCCAGGATCGCCGCCTGAGGTCATCCGGAATACCGCTCAGCCGGAACGGCTTTCGGGCTGGCCGCCGGCGGCGGCATCCTCGGCGAGCCGGCGTTCGGCGTCGGCCACCTGCTCGAACACTGATTCCGCGCGGCGGCGTACCGAGGCCGCCCCCACCGGGACGGGACCGACGGCGAGCCGCAGCATGGCTGCAGCCTCGGCAGTGGTAGCCAGTGAATTGCCTGCCTTCGACAGCGACCGGTGCACACCGGCCAAGTCTCCAGGAATGTCCAGCCCCTCGCTGGGCGAACGTCGCTGGGCCTCGACGCAAACAACACGGACACGTTCCAGGAGCCCCGCCAGTTCGTTCGCGACTTCCACGAGTTCCGCATAAAGCTTCTCGTCTTCGACACCTTCGAGGACCTGGTGATAGCGGTCCAGGCCACGGTGGAAACGATCGTGGGCGCGGCGCCAAAGGCCCTTGCCCAGCTCAGCATCGTCCTTGCGCCCTTGGCGGGCGGCAGTAAAGAATCCCACGCAGGACCCTAGAGGTACTGGCCAGGACCGTGGTCCGGGTCCTCCGGCCGGCCTGACGGCACCGGACCGGAATGCTGGCCGGCGGCGGCCCTCTGCGGCTCGCCGTTCTCCCCGATAACCACACCAGGGGCGATCATGGTGCCCGGCGGAAGCTGCTTCAGGTGCATCTGCGCGGCGGCCTGCTCACGTGCGGCGTGCTGGGCGGCGATGGCCGTCTGGATGCCGTGGAAGAGGCCTTCCAGCCACCCCACCAGCTGCGCCTGGGCGATCCGAAGCTCGGCGTCGGACGGTGTGGTGTTCTCCGGGAAGGGCAGGCTGATCCGTTCCAGTTCTTCAACGAGCTCCGGTGCCAGCCCGTCCTCCAACTCCTTGATGGAACGCTCGTGGATCTCGGCCAGGCGTTCGCGCGCGGCGTCGTCCAGCGGTGCCGACTTAACCTCTGCCAGGAGCTGCCGGATCATGGTGCCGATCCGCATGACTTTGGCGGGCTCGTCCACGAGGTCCTGCAGATTGCTGCCCTTGGCCTTGCCCCCGAGTGACGTGCTTGAAGCCGCCGGGCCGGTTGTGACCGGACCAGCTGCGCCGGGACCGGCGCCGGCTCCAGCCGGGCTGCCCGAAGCCGGCATGGCCGGTTCGCCGTTGTCGAGGGTCCTGCCCTCAACGGGGACATCATCAGGCTGAGTGTCTGTCGGATCGCTCATGCGTTCATACTCTCACGAGCCGAGGACGGGCAGTCCAGTTGATGAAGCAGCCAAGTTGATGAAGCAGCCCAGTTGATGAGCCGGCTAGCCGATGAAGGCTGGCCGGCCGTCAGCGTCAGCAGCACCGGCCCTGCGGGTTGGAGTCCTGGCGGTCCGTCCGGTCCCGCCAGAACTCGCGTTCCGTCAGCGGTGGCTCCCCGTGTCCGGCCGCGTGGTGGTGCTCCAGGTAGTTGGCGTACGCATCAGCACCGAGCACGCCGCCGAGGTACCGGGCGAAACCCCGGAACCCTGTTGCGACCGCGGCCAGACCGGGGCTCATTTGTGGTGACCTGCCCTTTCGAACCGCAGCTCGGCCGGCAGCTTGTTCCACTCGGCCAGCAGCTCACGTTCCGCGGGTGTGGGGATCAGGCCGGCGGGCGCGAAGACCTTTGACGGCCGGGCCTCATCCTCGTTGTCGATGTTCGGGATCCCCGCGGAATGGTTGCGGAAGGCCTTGATGGTGGCCACCAGAGCCATGGCGATGACGATGATGCTGAGCACCACAAAGATGACGGACAGCCAGCCCTGGATCGCGGTGTTGCGCACCACGGCTTCCATGGCGGCGACGCTCTTGGCTGAGCCGAACTCGGTCTTGCCGTCCGCGAGTGCCTTGCTGAAGGCTGCATTGTTGGCGAAGTAGCCGACGGCGGGCGTTGAGGAGAAGATCTTCTGGTAACTCGCGGTGATGGTCACCACCGCCGCGAAGGCCAGCGGCACTGCAACGATCCAAAGGTACTTGAATGTCCCCCGCTTGGCGACGATCGCCAGGCACACGGACAGCGCGATCGCGGCCAGCAGCTGGTTGGCGATTCCGAACAGCGGGAACAGCGTGTTGATGCCACCCAGCGGATCGGTCACGCCCATGAGCAGCACTGCACCCCAGGCGGCCACCATAACGGCGGTGCACAGCCAGGCTCCCGGCCGCCACGAGTGCTCCTTGAACTTCGGGATGAAGTTGCCGATGGAGTCCTGCAGCATGAAGCGCGCAACGCGTGTACCGGCGTCGACCGCGGTGAGGATAAACAGCGCCTCGAACATGATGGCGAAGTGATACCAGAACGCCATCAGGGCCGTGCCGCCGATGAACTGCTGCATGATGTGGGCGAGGCCGACGGCGAGCGTGGGCGCACCACCGGTCCGGGACACAATGCTTTGCTCGCCGACGTTGGCTGCCGTTTCCGCGAGCATGGCGGGGCTGACGTTGACGCCGGACAGGCCAAGGCCATTAACCCAGGCCGCCGCGGTTTCCACCGTGCCGCCGGTCAGGGCGGCCGGGGCGTTCATGGCGAAGTACAGCCCGCGGTCAATGGAGATGGCCGCGACCAGCGCCATGATGGCCACAAACGACTCCATCAGCATACCGCCGTAGCCGATGAAGCGGGTCTGGCGTTCCTTCTCGATCAGCTTCGGGGTAGTGCCCGAGGAGATCAGGGCGTGGAAGCCGGATAGGGCACCGCAGGCAATGGTGACAAACAGGAACGGGAACAATGCGCCGGGGAAGACCGGTCCGTTGTCCCGGCTGGCGAACTCGCTGAAGGCGGGAACGGTGATCTCCGGGCGGACCACGATGATGGCCAGCGCGAGCATCACGATCACGCCGATCTTCATAAACGTGGAGAGGTAGTCGCGGGGGGCCAAAAGCAGCCAGACCGGAAGGATGGCGGCGATGAAGCCATAGACAATGAGACCCCAGGCAATGGTCACCTTGTCCAGGGTGAAGAACGCGGAACCCCATTCGGTCTCCGCCACCAGGCCACCGCCGATGATGGCGGCCATCAGGAGCACAAAGCCGATCAAGGAGACTTCCATGATCTTGCCCGGCCGGATGTAGCGCAGGTAAACGCCCATAAACAGCGCAATCGGGATGGTCATACCCACCGAGAACACGCCCCACGGGCTTTCGCCCAGGGCGTTGACGACGACGAGCGCGAGGATCGCCACGATGATCACCATAATGAGCAGCGTGGCGATCAGTGCTGCCGTGCCGCCGATGACACCCAGTTCTTCGCGGGCCATCTGGCCGAGGGAACGGCCGCCACGGCGCATGGAGAAGAACATCACCAGGTAGTCCTGAACGGCGCCTGCGAGCACAACGCCGATGATGATCCAGATAGTGCCGGGGAGGTAGCCCATCTGGGCCGCGATGATGGGCCCGACCAGCGGGCCGGCGCCGGCGATGGCGGCGAAGTGGTGGCCGAACAGCACGTTGCGGTCTGTGCGGACGTAGTCCTTGCCGTCAGCCTTGTATTCCGCCGGCGTGGCGCGGCGGTCATCCGGCTTGGTGATGAGGCGTTCGATCACCTTGGAGTAGAAACGGTAACCGATCAGGTAGGTACAAACCGAGGCAAAAACGAACCAGATCGCGTTGACCGTCTCGCCCCGGACGATGGCCAGCATGAACCAGGCGACGCCGCCGAGCAGTGCGATGGCTGCCCACAGGGCGATCTTGGCCGGGGTCCATTTCTTGTCTTCGGCCTCGCTGACGGCCGCATCCACGGCCGTTGGCGGAAGCTTCGGATCGGCCGTCAATGGGCCGCTCCCTTTCGCTGCACTTACCGGTTCGTCAGGCCTGCTGGCCATGTCTCCTCCTTGAGATTCGGTGCTTCAGTGAGTTGCTCAAAGGCACCATACCAACGCCGCGCCAACGAGGAGGCGGCATTCTGCCCGTGCCGTGTGTCATTGCGGTGAACGGCGGGCGGGAGGCGCCGAGCGCACAAAAGCCCCCGTTCAGGGTTTCCTGGACGGAGGCCTTCGCGACTAATCCCGGGCGGGAGCCGTGGCTACGCGTGTGCGTAAGTGAGGCAGTCCGCGTTGTCAGCGCCGGGGCCCACATGGACTTCGGAGGCGTTGCACATCAGGTGGTCGTTGTGGATGCACTCGGAGCGCTGGCATGCTCCGACATCCGCCAGGACCTTGGGCAGCCCGCCGTGTGTGCCGGTGTCGATGAATGTGGCGCAGCTGGCGTGGTCTTTGCTTCCGCCAACCGTGATGGCGTGGGCCGTACAGCCTTCGTGGTCATTAAACGAGCAACGGGTAACACTGCAATCGGCAACATGTGTTGTCATAAGAGGTCCCTCCGTACTTCGGCCGTCCGGGACGGACAGCGTCCTGGGTCCCACCGTAGGCCTGTTGGGCCCAATCAAAAAGACCCAACTGTGTGACCTAATTCCGGTGCTCCCCCGCTCAGCTGCCTCGGCAGACCGCTCAGGTCCCCACCTCCCGGCGGGACACCGGAAGCCTGGCCCGGGTAAACAGCCAAGCCAGGGCCGCACCGGTGAGCGGCACCGCGATCAGCAGCGCCACGAGCTGGAGCCAAGGAACGACGGCGGTCCTCGCCATCCCGGTAGCCGTCACCAGCAGCACGGCGGGCACTATCCCGGCAACACTTCCCAATACGGTTCCGAGCCCCGCCGTCATCAGTGCCTGCGACCCTGCAAGCGCCTTCCGCAAGCGCGGGGCCGCACCAACGCCGGCAAGGGTCACGTGGTCTTTCCGCGAGTCCGCCATGGACAGTCCCGTGGTGATCCCGGCCGCGCTGAGTGTGATCAGCGCTCCCAGGCCCACGATGGACCAGAGGATCAGCGAGGCGTCCCGCTGCGCACCGCGCTCCACATACGGGGTCCCGTAGCGGTCCTTATAAATGCCAGCGAGCGCGACGGACATTTTATCCATCTGGACGGCGTCAGGATAGGCGCTGAATTGGACCAGCAGGGCGCTGTCATCCACGCGCATTCCGGCCGTTGCGGCAGCACCCGGGGACACTACGCCGTAGTACGGCACATTGACCTCCGGTGCCAGCACGGCCGCGGCCACTTCCGTCCGCCCCGTCCCCTGGTACCCCTGGAAGGCACCCGTAGCGGGATCGCCGGGCGCGGGCTTGCGCACGTCCTGTGCCACCAAAGCCACGTGCCCGTCGCGGACAAACACGGCGTTGGTCACCACCATTCCACCGGCCGCGAGCACGTCCCGTGCTTCCGCCGTCGGCGCCGTTCCGAACAGCCTTTCCACGTCCTCCGCCGTTCCGACAACCATCGAGTCGCCGCGTCCCTGCGTCTCGTACGGACGCATCGCTCCCTGGCAGCGCCAATCCTCCGGATCCAGGACACGTTGGCCGGCGGTCACAGGGCATGCGTTACCTTCCGGCGTGGCCAGCGAATATTGCAGGCAGCTCGACGTCGGCGTCTGTGCCGGCGATGCGTCAGCCAGTCCCGGCCGCATTTCGCAGTTCCGGATGGCGGCTGTGTGCAGCACCCCGGTCCATTCGACGGTGTCCACTGCTCCATTCAGGGCGGACACCACCGCTGCGGGGTCAACCCGCACCGGGTCCGGCATGGTTCCGTCAGCCAGTGGGGTTTGCCACACGGACAACGGCAGGACCGCCTGGTTCTGCAACGCGGACCAGTAGTGGTTTTGCTGCTCGTTCGCCTGCTGGCTGGCGGCCAGCACCATGCCGGCACTGGCCAGGGTGGCAGCAGCAAGGACGGCGGCAACCGCCGGAACCGTCCGGCTGCGGTTCCGCGAGGAGTCCCGGGCGGCCATTCGCGCGGCAAGCGGAAGCCGCCCGGCGCGCTTGGCAAGGAGAGCCACTACCTTGCCGGTCAGCAGGACCAGGGATGTCACGCCAAGTACCGCGCCTCCCAGCAGGAACCAGGCAATGACCGGCGTCCTTGAGCTGAACACGTCGGGGTCTTCGCTGCTGACGGCAAGCCACGTGCCGGCCGCGAGTGCAGCGGCGGCCACGCCCAGCAGGACAGCGCCCACCACGGTGGACGCCTTGCCGGCCGGCGCCGGTGCCCGCCCCGATTTGAGCGCGCCCAGAACGGCTTGGCGCGCCACCTGCCGCGCCGGGGCCAAGGCGGCCAGCAGACACGCAACGTAGCCCATGACCATCACCAGGACCGTCAGCAGCGCGTCCGGATGGAAGCCCGGGAAACGGACTGACCCGTTCAGGCGCGCCACACTGACCACCATGGCGGCCGCGGCCAGCCCCACCGCAGCGCCGGCCGCTATGCCAATGCCGCCGAGCCACAGGCCGGCCGCCATGACCACCGAGCGGATGGTGGGGCTTTCGGCCCCCGTCGCGGCGAGCAAGGCCAGCTCCCGGACCTGCCCCTTGGCGCCCACGGCAAACGCGGCTCCCGCCAGCAGCCCCACCTCCAGGAGTGCCAACGCGCCCAGCAGCGCCCCGGCCGCGTAGGCGGCGAACGGCAACGACGCGCTGGACGAGGTTCCTGCGCCTTCCGGCCCCTGCTCGTCTTGAGGCGGCGGATTCAGCACCACGGACCTGGACAGCACCGTGACCCCCACGGCGTTGGCCGCCAGAACCTGGCTCCAGGTCACCGGCTCGGAACCCACCAGGTAATACATGGTGGCCTTGATGGCCGACGCGGTTGGCACCGGAGCAGTGGAGGCTGGCGGCGCCGGGGCGCCAACGCTGCCCTGACCGGGCTTGAGGTAAACGATGGAGTTGCTGTCCGAATAGCCCGCATCGCGGAGCGTTCCGACCGCGACAAACGTCCCGGCCGACGTCGCCAGTTCCTCCCCCAGTCCCAGCCCGAACCGGTCCAGCAGCCCCGGCGACACGAGCATCTCGGGATCAGTCCCGGGGGCCCTGCCGTCCAGCAGGGTGTATTTTCCGGCAAATGCCGGGGCCATGGCGTCCACTGCCCGGCCCACCACACGCACGTCCGCCGCACCCGACTCGGCGGTGAGGTCGAGGGTGGATTCCGTGAGCACGTCGTAGCCGGCCGGAATCGCGTCCTGCGGATCAGTCGGCGTGAAGTCAGGGTTGCTGTCCCAGTCGTTCGTGGTTATCTGCAGCTCTTCGACCGGGTGCTGGACCATGACGCCGTTGGTTATGGGCATGGGCCGGAACCGCGCCTGGGTGGTGCCGAGCTCATACTGCACGCGCTCGGCGGCGGTCTCCTGGGTGCTCTGGACCAGGGTGACTGCCCCCGTCATTGCGGCCACGGGGAGCATGATCAGCAGGATGATCAGGAGGGAACGCCCTTTGTGGCGGCGGATATCGCGCCGCGCCATCCGCACGGCGACGCGGAAAGCCTGCCGGCGCCCGCCGGGCGCCGGTGCGAGGGTGAGTGCCACGTCAGTGGCCGCCCTGCGTGAGGAGCATGGCGGGATCGTGCATGGCCGCTGCCTGGTCCACGATCCGGCCATCCCGGAGGAACACCACCCGGTCAGCCCACGCGGCGTGCCGGGCCTCATGGGTCACCAGCATGACGGCCGCACCGGCATCGGCACGTCCGCGAAGCACCTCCATGACGCCATGGCCGGTGGTGGAATCCAAGGCTCCCGTAGGTTCGTCGGCCAGGATCAGCCGGCGGTCGCCCACGATGGCCCGCGCGATGGCCACCCGCTGCTGCTGTCCGCCGGACATCTGGTCCATAAAGCGGTCCGCGAGTTCCGGGATGCCCACCTGCCGCAGCGCATCGAGGGCCTGGCGTTGCGCCTTCCTGCTGGCCGTCCCGTCCAGCTCCAGCGGCAGCGCCACATTCTCGGCAGCCGTCAGGGTGGGGACAAGGTTGAAGTCCTGGAAGACGTAGCCGACGGCGCGGCGGCGCAACCGGGCGAGTTCGTTAAGTCCCAGCCCGCCCAGTGGGGTTGATTCCACAAAGACACCGCCCGACGTCGGCCGGTCAAGTCCCCCGGCCAGGGCCAGGAGGGAGGATTTCCCGGAACCTGACGGACCCATCACTGCGACGAACTCTCCGGCTCCGATACTGAGGTCTACTTCGCGCAACGCGGCGACCGCCGTCGCGCCTTCACCAAACGTCCTGCTGACCTTGGCGAGTTCCAGGACCTGCTGCGGCCCCTGGACGCTCATCGGCGGATGTCCGCGATGAGCGGGGCAGCCTCTTCCACAGTGACCCCGTTGGACGATTTGCGTGGTGTTGCCTGGCCCGCGGTCTGCGCCTGCTGCAGCATCCGCGCCTCGCAAAGGTCCAGCCAGCGGACCTCCGCTTCCGTCTGGAAGATCAGCGAGTCCAGCACCAGCAGCCAGGCGGTATCCGCCGCCCGCTGGTTGGCGGCCGTATCGCGGCGGGCCTTGGTGTAATCCTGCAGCGCCCGGATGGACGCCACCCGCTGGGCCTGGATGATGGTCTGCACATCCACGCCGGGCAGCGTGACCGCGAGCGCCAGTTTGATGGCCAGCTCGTTCCGCGGCGGGTTGTTCCGCTCCACGGGGGCGGCAAACCAGTTCTGCACTTCCGCCGCGCCGGCGGCGGTGATGCTGTAGACCACGTGGCCTTCGCCGTCGCTGCCGTCATTGCTGACCAGGCCGTCGCGTTCCAGCCTGTCCAGCGTGGTGTACACCTGCCCGATGTTCAGGGGCCAGGTGGACCCGGTGCGGTTTTCGAACTCAACCCTGAGCTGGTAGCCGTAACGCGGCTGGTCCTGCAGCAGGGCGAGGAGGCTGTGGCGGATGGACATGATGCTCCTAGCGGTGGCGTCAGCGTCGGTATGCACGGACCCCCAAGACCCGTGCATACCGCGTATAGAGTGAGGCTAACCCAGTCCGCGGCGCAAAGCAATACTCAGTATCTACCCGGCCTACATGACCAGAAGGATCTTGCCCACATGGTCGCCGCTGTCGAAGTACCGGTGGGCGGCCGCGGCCTGGTCCAGCGGGAAGGTCTTGGCCACCAGCGGGCGGATCCGGCCGTCCGTGATGAGGGGCCACACGGATTCGCGCACGGCGTTCATAATGGCGCCCTTTTCCGCCACCGGGCGTGGCCTCAGTGCCGTGGCAACCACTGCCGCGCGCTTCCGCAGGAGCTGGCCAAGATCCAGCTCCCCTTTGGCCCCGCCCTGCAGGCCGATGACAACGAGCCGGCCGTAGTCCGCGAGCGCATCAACGTTCTGCGCCAGGTACTTGGCACCCACGACGTCGAGGATCACGTCGGCACCCTTGCCGCCGTTCTGCCGCCGGAGGCTTTCCGGAAAGTCCTCTTCGTTGTAGTTGATGGCGATGTCTGCGCCCAGGAAAGCCTTCGCGGTCCCCACCTTTTCGGCCGTTCCCGCGGTGGTGGCCACCCTCGCGCCGAATGCCTTGGCCATCTGGATGGCCATGGTGCCGATCCCGCCGGTGGCGCCGTGGATCAGGACGGTCTCTCCCGCCTGCAGCTGCGCCGTCATGATCAGGTTTGAGTAGACCGTGGCCGCGACTTCCGGCAGTGACGCCGCAGTGACCACATCAACGCCGTCGGGAATCCTCAGGACCTGCTCCGCCGGCACCGCAACCTGCTCCGCGTAGCCCCCGCCGGCCAGCAGCGCCACCACTTTGTCACCCACGGAGAACGCTTTAGTCACGCCCGGACCGAAGCCGGCGATCCGCCCGGAGACTTCCAGCCCGGGAATCTCGGACGCGCCGGGCGGCGGCGGGTAGAAGCCCCTGCGCTGCTGCACGTCTGCCCGGTTCAGGCCGGCGGCGACGACGTCGATCAACACCTCGCCGTACCCGGGCACTGGGGCGTCCACGTCGCGGACTTCCAGAACCTCCGGACCACCGGATTCTGCAATGTAGACGGCTTTCATGGAGAACTCCCGTTTTCTAGCTGATTCGTGCCCCAGAACCAGTGTGCACCGGACGCACGGCAGACTCTGTTTTGTTGCAGCCAACTGCCTATGAAACACTACTCGTTAGGGAAGGTTGTCCGAGCGGCCGAAGGAGCTAGTCTTGAAAACTAGTGTGCGGTAACCCCGTACCAAGAGTTCGAATCTCTTACCTTCCGCGAATGAAACCCCGGTACGCCACATGATGGCGGACCGGGGCTTCTTCGTTTAACCGGCCTAGGGTCCGCCGGAGCGGAACCATTGAAACTGTCGGAGCCCGGACATAGGGTCGTTCCTGTTGCCACCCATCGACAGAAAGAGCCCCACCATGCCTTCACCCGAGATCACCCCCGGCGCACCCTGCTGGATCGACCTCATGACGTCAGACATCGACAAGGCACGCCAGTTCTATGGCGAACTCTTCGGCTGGGAGTACGAGACCGGAGACGAGGAGAAGTACGGCGGTTACACCACCGCACGGAAGAACGGCAAGACCGTGGCCGGACTCATGCAGAAGGACGAGGACCAGGCAGGCATGCCTGACGTCTGGTCCACGTACCTGCGCTCGGACGACGCCGAGGCCACCGCGTCCGCCGTCGCGGCCAACGGCGGCCAGGTCTACATGCCGCCCATGGATGTTCCGGAACAGGGCAACATGGCCATCTTCGGCGACGCCGCCGGCGCGGCAATCGGCGTGTGGCAGCCGCGCGAGATGAAGGGATATGAGCTCGTAGCCGAGCCCGTCGTCCGTCTTTTCAGGTCGGCTTAAAAGTCCTGGGCAGCCGACAGCGTCTGGTGCGCCGTGAAGACGGCCTCCGCGTACCGCGCCGCGAAGTCCTTGCCGTTCTCCGAGGAGCCGGCCTGGACAATCACCGGGTGCCCCTGGACGGATCTGGGTACGTCCAGGCCGCCCTCCACCTGGAAATGACGGCCCTGGTGGTTCACCGGATGCACGCGCGAACTGTCCGCCCACACGCCGGCGCCCTTGTCCGCCACCACGGCGTCATCTTCCCAGCTGTCCCAGAGCTTCTTGGCCACATCCAGGAATTCCGCTGCCCGCTCGTACCGCTGCGCCGCCACAACCCGTCAGCACCAGCGAGAGCGCCATGGCTGCGGCGACGGCGGCCGTAGTGCCTGCTGCCTTTCCTGTAGCCCTGCCTGCAGCGGGGGCGGTTCGTGCGGATGGCTTTCGGAATTTCATGCCTGAATCTTTCTGCACTGGAGGTGGGAACCGGTGATGCGGATCCGGGCCGGCTGGCTTGTGGCAACCACTAGAACAGAGAAGAAGGAGAGGCAAAAGGGCTGCATTCACATGAGGAAACCGCAGGTCACGGCGGTCCACAGGGCGTAGCACGGAGCAACGCCGACGCAGGAGGCAACGCCGCGTCATCCACCACAACAGGGCGCAACAATGCGCCCGGGTCCAAGGCTGCGGGAAGTCATCAACCGCAATGCCAGGACCCGACCGCTCAACATTCCCCGGGTTTTTGTCCAGCTAATCGGCATTTCCGAACGCTCAGGGGCCGTTATCTGGACAAAAACTCAGGGGACGTGAGGACGAATATTTCGTTGCGGCGGGGATCCTCAGTGTCCGAGGATCGCCTGCGCGATTTCGTCGGCATCGCGGAGTGTCCTTTGCCCGCTGGCGTACGTGGGGCCGCCCGGCTGGAGCGCTTCCGCGGCGATGGCCGTCCCCCACTGGGTGGCCGAGAGCTGGAGGCCCAGCACATAGAGACCGTCGGTGACCGAGCCGTTGGCCGCCACCGGCCGGTACGGGTGCGGCGCAACATCCAGCCCGCTGGCCTGCACCGGCGCACCTTCCGCCGTCATCATCAGCCGGGGCCGCACCATCCCGTCAGCGAGGAGCTGTTCCAGCAGCGGTGAAGCGTTCGCCGACACTCGGTTCGCCGGCGCGAGGGCCTCCACCATGGTCTTCGCCGCCACCGGCGGGCCTTTCACCCACGGAGAGACGGCGGTAAAGCGGCCTGTCCGCCGGTCCACGCTGAACCGGGGATCGGGCCCTACAAAACTGACCACGCCGGCGCGCGCCAGGGCAGCCAGCTGTTCAGCGCGCAGCGCGGGCGGCCCGCTGGCCAGGCCCTCCACAAACGACTCAAACCAGCCACGAAGGCCGGCGACCCAGGACTCATCGGTGATGCCGCCGTCGGCCACTGCCGTTTTCAGCACCGCGCGCCCATGGTGCAGCGCGCCGATGGCCATCTTCACCGGATCCTGCTCGCCCAGTGCTGAGCGGCGGGCGTCATCCAGCAAGTACTCGACGACGGCGGCATCCAGCTCAGCACGCGACGCGAAGGACCTGCCCGCCAGGGGAGACGCGAGGCCCGGCAGATCCAGCCGGTGCCTCGGCCCGACGTGCACGGCAAGGACGCTCTCCACCGCCACCTCCCAATTGGCTGCACTGTGGGCATGCGGCCGCAGCGACTCCTCCAGCGCGGCCAGGAAGGCGGATGCGTCGGGGACGGCCGCCGGCTGCGAGCGCACCAGGGCGGAGTAGTAGGCCCAGAGGGTGTCGCGGTGCAGCAAGGGCCAGAGATCGTGGTCGAAACCCGGGCGGATGCCGGTGGCCGCGAACCGCTCCAGCGCGGCCTCGGTCAGGTACCGCAGGGTGACCGACCCCGGGTAGTAGCCGGCCAGCGCGGCCTTGGCCCGGTACGGGGTGCCGCGGCGGGAGGCGGCAATGATGAGCGGCTCCTGGCCGGACGGCTGATACTCAAGCCGGGGTCCGGCGTCGATGAATTTTCCGCCGCGGCCCTCCGTGAGCTGGCCCATCGCGTCGAAGAAGTTCAGCCCCATGCCCCGGACCAGGACCGGTTCGCCGGCCGGAATCGCAGCCCAGTCGACGTCCGCCGGGACCGCCGGCGGGAAGTAGCTCAGGCCCAGCTGAGCGGCCGATGCCTGGAGTTCCCGCTGCTCAGGGTTCAGCCGGGACGCAAGGTGCCCCAGGGCCAGGACCACGGAATCGACCGTGAGCGAACCGCCGCCGGCGAGTCCGACGTCGAACGTTCCGGTACTTGGGGTTGTCCCGCCTGGGGTGCCGTCCCCTTGAGAGCCGTCCCACGGGGCGCCGTCCCCTGGCGTCCCCGGTGTTCCGTCGCGCGACGGGCGCACCGACACGGCGGTGGTTTCGTGGAAACTGACGGTGACGCCGTCGGGCAGTTTTGCCGTCAGCTCGTCCAGCGTGCAGCGCAGGTAGCGGCCGTACAGCGCCCGGCTGGGGAAGTCCCGCGATCCCAAGGCAGCCAGTTCGGACCGCTCGTCCAGCGTCAGGGCCGGCATCGGCTCACGCTGCTGCCGGGCACGCCAGCGGTCGAACGTGGTGCCCGCGACGGGCGGCGCCAGCCGGGTGTCCTCAGGGATGACCGTGGGATAGAAAGACTGGGTGTTCATGAGGTACAGCCGGGACTGGCGGGGCTGCCACACGTGCCCCGGACCCGCCGGATAAGGGTCGATGACGTCAATATGGAGGGATGAGGGGCCGGAGTGGGCAGCAGCGTGGGCGGCGGCGTGTGCGAGCAGGCGCTCCAGCACACTGGTTCCCCGCGGGCCGGCGCCGATGATGGCTGTCCGGATGCTCTTCGATTTACCCACGGCATCCAGAGTATCGGCATGCGCCGCAGGCACTTGACTTGCTTGCGGCGCGAAAATGTTGTTTGGATGGGGCGCATGACCACCACTGCAGCTGATCAAGCGCCCGGTTCATCGCCCGCCCCCGAACCCACTGACGAGAACGTCTGGCTGGAGGAGATCTACGGCGAGGCACCGCTTGCCTGGGTCCGGGAGCAGAACGCCCGCACCGAGGACCTTTTGGAGGACGCCGATTACGTAGGCCTGGAAGGAAGCATCCTGGAGGTGTTGGACTCCACGGACCGGATCGCCATGGTGGGCAAGCGCGGCGAGTGGTACTACAACTTCTGGAAGGACCAGGCGAACCCGAAGGGGCTGTGGCGCCGCACCAGCTGGCAAAGCTACCTGACGGACTCCCCCGCCTGGGACGTGCTGCTGGATGTGGATGCCCTCGCCGCCGCCGAAGGTGAGGAGTGGGTCTTCCACGGTGCCACGTTCCTTCGTCCCGCCGCCGGCGATCCATACCGCCTGGCGCTGCTGGCGCTCTCCCCCGACGGCGGCGACGCCAACCGCTACCGCGAGTTCGACGTCGGGACCCGCACCTTTGTTGACCCGGCCGCCGGCGGCTTTGACCTGCCGACGGCGAAGGGGAACGTCTCGTGGCTGGACGCGGACACGCTGCTGGTTGCCTCCACGGCCGGGGATTTGCCGCGGACCGCCTCCTCCTACGCCCGGACGGCCGTCACCCTGCGACGCGGCGAGGCCCTAACCGCGGCTGCTCGGCTATTTGACGTGCCGGAGGACCACATGATGGCCGTGGTGGCGCACGATTCCACTCCCGGTTTTGAGCGCACGTTCGCCGTGGACTACATCGACTTCTACAACCGCAGCACGTTCATCCGCTGGGACGACGCGTGGCTCGAGATCGATGCGCCGACAGATGTTAACCTCAGTGCGCACCGCGAGTGGCTCCTGTTCCGGCCGCAGCAGGACTGGTCAGTTGAGGGCACTACATACCCCGCCGGGTCCTTGTTGGCCGCGAAGTTCGAGAACTACCTTGCGGGGGCGCGGGATCTCTTTGTGCTGTTTACGCCGGATGCGCACACTTCGTTGCAGTCGTGGAGCTGGACGCGGAATTTCCTGCTTCTGAACCTGCTGCGGGACGTCTCGTCCGAGATCCGGGTGCTGGATCCCTCTGTTCCCGGCGTTGCGGCCGACGGGGGTGCCTGGGCTTCGTCGCTGCTGGATGCATGCCCGCCGCTGCACGACGTCAACGCCTACGCGGTGGACGACGAAGATGAAGGACCGGCCGACGGCGGTGCGGGCGACGACTTCTGGCTGGTCGCCACCGGATTCACCACCCCCAGTACCCTGATGCGCGGAAGCATCACGCGGGATTCTGCCGGGACCGCTGACTCCGGCGGGGGCGTTGCCGGGACGGCTGGCGTGGTGAGCAGCCATGCGGCAGTCAAGGCGTCGCCGTCGTTCTTTAATGACGACAAGTACGAGGTGCAGCAGCACTTCGCCGTATCCGCGGACGGCACCCGGGTCCCCTACTTCCAGGTGGCCTCGCGGGATCTGGTCCTGGACGGGCAGAACCCCACGCAACTCTCCGGCTACGGCGGCTTTGAAGTCTCCCGGACCCCTGCGTACAGCGGAACTGTCGGCAGGGCTTGGCTGGAGCGCAGGACCGCCACCTCCGGCGCGCCCGGCGAGGCAGCGCACTCCCGCGGCGGTGTCTATGTGGTGGCCAACATCCGCGGCGGCGGCGAATACGGGCCGTCCTGGCACCGGGCCGCGCTGAAGGAAAACCGCCACCGCGCCTTCGAGGACTTTGCCGCCGTGGCGCAGCACCTCGTCTCCCGTGGCGTCACGTCCCGGGAGCGGCTGGGCTGCGTGGGCGGGTCCAACGGCGGGCTGCTGGTGGGCAACATGCTCACGCGCTACCCGGAGCTATTCGGGGCCGTCTCGTGCGGCGTTCCGCTGCTGGACATGAGGCGCTACACGAAGCTCTCCGCCGGGCACTCCTGGATCGCAGAATACGGCGACCCGGACGTGGCGGCGGAGTGGGAGTACATCAAGACCTTCTCGCCGTACCACCTGCTCAAGGACGGTGTGGAGTATCCCGAAACGTTCATCTGGACGGCCACGTCGGATGACAGGGTGGGACCAGTCCAGGCCCGCAAGATGGCCGCCCGGATGCAGGCGATGGGCATCCCGAATGTCTGGTTCCACGAGGCGCTCGAAGGCGGCCACGCCGGAGCTTCGGACAACCGGAAGGCCGCCGCGCTGCAGGCCCGCAGCCAGCACTTCCTGTGGCGGACGCTGGCAGGCGGATGAGCGTAGCGGCTGCTGTGGACGTCCGGCGGGCCACAGCGGCCGACGCCGTCACACTGGCCGAAGTCCACACCCAGTGCTGGCAGCAGACCTACCGTGATTTGATGTCCGACGCCTTCCTGGCCGCCCTGAAACCGGCACACCGGCTGGGGATGTGGCGTCAGTTGCTGCTTGCCCCAATGCCGGCCGCGTGGGTGGCGTGCGCGGACGGCTCAGTGGTGGGGTTCTCCGCAACCCGCGCATTGCCGCAAGGGGACCCTGACAAGGAATTGCCCGCTTCAGGGCGTCTGGAGCTGTGGGGGCTCTATCTGCTTCAGTCACATCAGGGCCTGGGGCTTGGACGTCGCCTGATTGCGGCTGCACTCGGTGCAGAACCCGCCAGTCTCTGGGTGGCCGCGGGCAATACCAAGGCAATCGGATTCTACGAACGGCTGGGATTCGCTCCTGACGGGGCCGAGGACAGTGTGGCCGGGTGGGAAGACGTTCGCGAAATCAGGATGATCCGCTCCGGTTGATCCGCTCATGGTTTGGGTATTCTGCGCAGGTATTTTCGCCGGGCGAACGGCGCCCCGGAGGTTGTGTGCTGGGGCTGAGACAGGCGTTCGGTGGCCGTTTTGCACTGCGTGCCCCGTTCTGCGTATCCTTGGTGGGCTAGTAATAGCCATTGGAGACGTGCCAGAGCGGCCGAATGGGCTTCACTGCTAATGAAGTGTGGGGCACAACTCCACCGGGGGTTCAAATCCCCCCGTCTCCGCGTTTGGCCCCGGTCCTGGACCGGGGCCTTTTGCGTTCCCAGGGGAAGTGCTTTTTATGCCACCAAACCCAAACTAGGTAGCAGTAACTGTCGTTATGAGCGCTCATAACGACAGTTACTGCTACCTACATGGGTGGGAGCCCGGGTGTGGTGCGGGCATGGTGCGCGTGCGGGAGCTGGGGGGTGTGTGGGCTGGACGGGCTGGCGGTCCGGCGTGCGGACGCACGAGGCTCCACCCGTGCAGGCGGTGGCAGGATGGTGGAATGGCAGTAAGCAATTCCCCGGGCGCGGAAACCAGCACAAGCCAGGCGTGGAATCCACGCCTGGCGCTACTGGTGGCTGCCACATTATTTATGGAGTTCCTGGACGGCACCATCCTCACCACCGCGATCCCCAACATCGCCAGCGACTTTGGCGTTCCCGCCGCCGACGTAAACATCACCATGACGGCCTACCTCATGACCGTAGCAATGGGAATCCCGCTCAGCGGCTGGCTTGCAGAACGCGTGGGGGCCCGCAAAGTATTCTGCTTCGCAATTGCGCTGTTCACGCTCGCTTCATTGGCCTGCGCCGTCAGCCCTGACCTGACTGTGCTGACGCTGAGCCGGATCCTGCAGGGCGCGGGCGGGGCCATGATGGTCCCTGTCGGCACCCTCCTGGTATTGCGCGGCACACCCAAATCGGGGCTCCTGCGCGCCACGGCCTTCCTGGTGTGGCCCGCGTTGCTGGCGCCCGTACTGGCGCCGCTGGTGGGCGGCGCCTTGACCACCTACCTGTCGTGGCACTGGATCTTCCTCATCAATCTCCCGCTGGGCGCGGCCGCGTTCATCGCCGCACTCAGGCTGGTTCCAGCCGGCGCAGGAGACAGCGCACGCCGGCTGGACTGGCTGGGCCTGCTCCTGACCACCACCGGCGTGGGTGCCCTGGTGGTTGGCCTGGAACTGGCCACCGCACACCCCGACGGTCCATGGGCTGCTTTGAGCGCCGCTGCAGGGGTGTGCGCCCTCGCGGCCGCAGTCTTGTGGATGAGGCGGGCCAAAAACCCGCTGTTTGACCTCTCAGTTTTTTCCACCCGGACATTCCGGGCCATGGCCACCGGCGGGTTCGTCTACCGCCTGACCATCAGTTCGGTGCCGTTCCTCCTGCCCCTAATGTTCCAGACCGGTTTCGGCTGGTCACCGCTGCACGCCGGAATCATGGTGGCGGCCGTGTTCATCGGCAACATCGGCATCAAACCGGCCACCACCCCGCTGATCCGGCGCTTCGGTTTCCGGGCCATGCTGGTCTTCGGCTCCCTGGCCTCAGCTGTGACCTTCGCCCTGTGCGCCCTGCTCACGCCGGACACGCCGCAGGCACTGATCTTCGCCCTGCTGGTGTGCAGCGGGGCTTTTCGCTCCATCGGTTTCTCCGCCTACGCGTCGGTGCAGTACGCGGACATTGCACCCGCGCAGCTGACATCGGCCAATTCCGTGTCAGCGACCCTGGTGCAGCTCGCCGCAGGCGCCGGCATCGCCATCGGCGCTCTGCTGATCCGGATTTTCGACGGCGTGGCGGCCTTCCCCGCGGATCACGCGGGCCCCTTCCGCGGAGCCTTCCTCACCATGGCCGTCCTGATGCTCTTCAGTACGGCAGACAGCCTGTCACTCCACCGGCAGGCCGGCGCAGAGGTCAGCCGGCCTGGCGGTCCGGTAGTCAATCAATCCGGCGATCGAAAAGTCAGCCGGCCTGGGCAAGCACGAGCGGAAGGACAGCCCCCGCCCCCGCCTGGCGCAGGGCGCGTCCAGCCACGGTAACGGTCCACCGGCTGTCCACGAGGTCGTCGATCAGCATCACGCCCTGGCCACGAAATGTTGCCATGGCGGCCTCCAACTCCGGGCCCACCATGACGCGGTCCCAAACGCCCGCCAGCCGGTACGCGCTGTTGCCGCCGCGGCTTCCAGTGGGTCCGCCGTGTCCCAGGGCCAGCTCGCCAAGGTAGGGGATCCTGCCGATTTCCGAAATTCCCTGGGCAAGGGAACGGACCAGTTCGGGCTTGCTGCGGGAGGGCATGCTGACGATCGCGGCCGGCCGGCCTGCCCCGCTCCAGCCCGGGTTCCTGCCGTCACCGGTAGCCCATTCCCGCAGGACCTGGACACAGGCCTGCAGCATGGCAGGATCCACCGGACGGTCTGCGGCCCCGGCCGCGAAGAGTTCCCGCAGCGCCCCGCCCCAGCCGAGATCAGTAAGCCTTGCCAGCACGCGGCCGTCCGCCAGTCCGTCGTCGGGCTTGATTTTGCCCTTGACCGGAACGCCCAGGCGGTCCATGCCGCTGGGCCACTGCAGCCGTGCTTCCAGGACACCGCCGGCGCGGGTGAGAGTCTGGCCCGCCGCGGCCGTTGCATCCGCGGCGATGTCCGCCCGGAACCAGCGGCCGGCGCAGTTATCGCACCGCCCGCAGGGGTGCGCTGTCTCGTCGTCGAGGACCGAGGTGATGTACTCCATCCGGCAACCCGCGGTGTCCTGGTAAATCACCATGGAGTCCTGCTCGTCCACCCTGGCCTCGGCGATCCGGCGGTAGCGCTCGGCGTCGTAGATCCAGGGCTGGCCGGTGGAACGCCATCCGCCGCCCACACGTTCCACGGCGCCATCCACGGCCAGGACCTTAAGCAGCAGCTCCAGCGGGGTGCGGCGGAGGTCAACCCGGGCCTCCAACGCAACCGTTGACACGGCAGTGCCGGCCTCAGCCAATGCCGTCAGCACCGCTGTGGCTTTCTCCTCGGATGGCATGGAAGCGGTGGCGAAGTACTGCCAGATATCCCGGTCTTCAGAACCCGGCAGCAACAGCACATCCGCGTTCGCCGCACCGCGGCCCGCACGGCCCACTTGTTGGTAGTACGCCACCGGGGAGGACGGCGCCCCGAGGTGGACCACGAAGCCAAGATCCGGCTTGTCGAAGCCCATGCCGAGCGCCGATGTGGCCACCAGTGCCTTGACCTGGTTGTCCTTGAGCATCTGCTCTGCGCGCTCCCGGTCCGCGGGATCGGTCCTGCCGGTGTAGGCCTGCACTGTGTGCCCGGCTTCGGCGAGAAGGCGGGCGGTGTCCTCCGCGGCGGAGACTGTCAGCGTGTAGATGATGCCGCTGCCGGGCAGATCGGCAAGGTGCGTCAGGAGCCAACCAAGCCGTTCGCGGGAATTCGGGAGGGCCAGAACACCCAGCCGCAGGGAATCCCGGCCAAGGGTTCCGCGGATGGTGAGGACGCCCGCGCCCAGCTGTTCCTCGATATCGTGGACCACGCGCGAGTTGGCCGTGGCAGTGGTGGCCAGGACAGGCACGGACTCCGGCAGCTGCGTGATCAGGTCAGCGATCCGGCGGTAGTCCGGCCGGAAGTCGTGGCCCCAGTCCGAAATACAGTGTGCCTCGTCAATAACCAGCAGGCCTGTCCGCCGGATGAGCTCCGGCAGCTGGTTCTCACGGAAGGACGGGTTGGTGAGCCGTTCCGGCGAAACCAGCAGCACGTCGACTTCATCGGCGGCGAGCTGTTCCCTGACGGTGTCCCAGTCCAGCTGGTTCGCCGAGTTGATGGCCACGGCACGCACTCCGGCGCGGGCGGCGGCAGCCACCTGGTCCCGCATCAGGGCGAGCAGCGGCGAAACGATCAGGGTGGGGCCGGCGCCGCGGCGCCGGAGCAGCAGGGACGCCACAAAGTACACGGCCGATTTTCCCCAACCGGTGCGCTGGACCACCAAAGCCCGCCGGCCGCCGTCGACCAGTGCTTCAATCGCCTCAAACTGTCCGTCGTGGAAATCCGCCGCCGGATGCCCCACGAGTTCGCGGAGAACCTCCAGTGCCTGGCTTTTTGTGTCGGACGGTGAGTCAGGGGAAACGGAAAGAAGGGCGGCGTTCTGGGTATCGACCATTGATTCAGTATCCCAGCCCCCACCGACACCCATAAAGCCGGGACCGCCGTATGTGGACAACCGTAACGTCCGCGGCTCCACGTAAGATAAAACCCGTGACTAGCGAACAGACAAAGACTTTTGACCTCTCGGCATCCTTCAAGGCCTACGACGTCCGGGGCATCGTGGGCGAATCCATCACCGCTGAAATCGTCGAAGCCGTGGGTGCCGCGTTCGTTGACGTCCTGGAACTGGAAGGCCAGACGGTCCTGGTAGGCGGCGACATGCGCCCCTCCTCCCCCGAGTTCAGCAAGGCTTTCGCCGACGGCGCAGCCACGCGCGGCGCCAACGTCAAGCTCCTTGACCTGATCTCCACCGATGAGCTCTACTTCGCCTGCGGCTCCCTCAACGCTGCCGGCGCCACGTTCACCGCCAGCCACAACCCTGCCGAATACAACGGCATCAAAATGTCGAAGGCCGGCGCGCAGCCCATCTCCTCCGAATCTGGCCTCAAAGAGATCCAGGCCCTGGCCGAGAAGTACCTCAACGAAGGCTCCATCCCGGCAGCCCCCAAGCGCGGCCTGATCGGCGTCCACGACGTCCTGAAGGACTACTCCGAGTACCTCCGCCAGCTGGTGGACCTCTCCGGTTCCCGGCCGCTCAAGGTGGTTGTGGACGCAGGCAACGGCATGGCCGGCCTCACCACCCCGGCGGTGCTGGGCGACGCCCTGCTGCCCAAGCTCCCGTTCGAGATCATTCCCCTCTACTTCGAGCTGGACGGTTCCTTCCCGAACCACCCGGCCAACCCCCTCGAGCCGGAGAACCTCCGCGACCTGCAGGCCGCCGTCGTTCAGCACGGCGCCGATATCGGCGTGGCATTCGACGGCGACGCCGACCGCTGCTTCGTCATCGACGAAAAGGGCGAGCCCGTGTCGCCGTCGGCCATCACCGGTATGGTGGCACGCCGCGAGATCGCCCGCGCCCAGGCGCAGGGTGAGGCAACGCCCACCGTCATCCACAATCTGCTCACCTCCCGTGCTGTGCCGGAACTGGTAGAGCACGACGGCGGCCGCGCCGTCCGCACGCGCGTGGGCCACTCCTTCATCAAGGCAGTCATGGCTGAGGAAGGTGCTGTATTCGGCGGCGAGCACTCCGCCCACTTCTACTTCCGCGACTTCTGGAATGCAGACACCGGGATGCTGGCGGCGATGCACGTGCTTGCAGCCCTCGGCGAGCAGGACGGTCCGCTGTCCGAGCTCGGCCGCGAGTACGAGCCCTATGTCTCTTCCGGTGAGATCAACTCGGAAATCGAGGACAAGGCCGGAGCCGTTGAGCGCGTCCGCACCGACTTTGCCGCCGAGGACATCACCGTGGACACCATGGACGGCAGCACGTTCACGGCAAATGACGGCAGCTTCTGGTTCAACCTGCGCCCGTCCAACACGGAGCCCTTCCTCCGCCTGAACGTGGAAGCAACGAACCGGGCCCTGATGGAAAGCATCCGCGACCGCGTGCTGTCCAATGTCCGGCGCTAAGCCGGAAGTGGCCCACGAAGCCACGGACGGCCCGGCTGCGGTGGCTTCGTGGCGGGATTCCGTTCCGGAGGCCTCGGCCACGGACCTGGAAAACCTGCTGGGCACAGGCGTCGGCGCAGCCCAGGAACAGCTCGAGCGAAACGGCGGCTTCCTGCCGTTCGCACTGGTGGTGGAGAACGACGGCGAGGTCCGGCTGGTGGCTGTCACGCCGGCTGATGCCCAGGACGGCTCTGACGGTGACTTCGACGCGGACACGATGATCAGCGACCTCACGGAACTGCTCCGGCAGAACCGTGCTGATTTCCGGGCGGCCGCAATTGTCTGCGACATCCTCTTGGTCGAGGAAGAAACAGATGCCATCCATGTAGCTGCTGAACACCGCGACGGATCCGTTTTCGCCGCGGTCCTCCCCTACGCCGCCAACACCGGGACGCACGAATGGGAGTTTGGCCAGCTCGCCGCTGACACCAGCGAACCCACCGTCTGGGTGGACTAGACCGCACCCCGGTTGCCATGAAAATCAATTCCTTTGCAGACGTCAGCCTTCGGGCGCTGATGATTCTGGCCGCAGCGCCCGGGGCCACCCTCCTGACCACGCAGAACATCGCCGATGCCGTGGGCACGCCGTACAACCACGTCAGCAAGGCGATGGCCAGGCTGCGCAGCCTGGGCCTGATCGAGGTAGAGCGCGGCAGGTCGGGCGGATCCCGGCTCAGCTCCGTTGGCCGCCGGGCAACGGTGGGCCAGGTCCTGCGGGACCTGGACACCCGGACGGACGCCGCCGATTGCGTCGCGCCGGGCGGCGAATGCCCGCTGATCCATGAATGCAGGCTCCGCGCCGCGCTGGCCCGCGCCCGTGAGGCGTTTTACCGGGAACTTGATGGAGTGGTTGTGGCCGAACTTCCCGGCTCGCGGCAGATGGCACCCGTCTTCCAGCTGATCGGCCTGCGCCCCGGCCTGTAGCCCGGCGGCCGCGCCCGCATTCCTCCACGGATTTGATCTAAACTTCTACGGGGTGTAGAAGTTGAGGTACGAATATACGCATTTCAAATGTAAGTATTCACACTGACCGGACGAAAGCCCGGTCCCCTATCGCAGGAGTACACATGCTCTCGGACAAATCCCGCCCCGTCATTGAGGCCACGCTGGCCCTCGTCGGTTCGCGGATCGGCGCCATCACTCCCAAGTTCTATGCACGGCTGTTCGCGGCCCACCCGGAACTGTTGGATGGCCTGTTCAGCCGCTCCAACCAGCGCTCGGGCGACCAGCAGCAGGCGCTGGCCGGAAGCATCGCCGCTTTCGCCACGCACCTGGTCAACAACCCGGGCACCCTCCCCGAACAGGTCCTGTCCCGGATCGCCCACCGGCACGCGTCGCTCGGCATCACTGAGCCCCAGTACCAGGTGGTTTACGAGTACCTCTTCGCGGCCATCGCGGAGGACCTGGCCGAGGTCATCACCCCGGAGATCGCCGAGGCCTGGACCGAGGTGTACTGGCTGATGGCCGACGCCCTGATCAAGCTCGAAAAGGGCCTCTACGCAGCACAGGCCAACGGCAAGATGTGGACCCCGTGGAAGGTCGCCGCCAAGATCCCTGCAGGCATCGGCTCCATGACCTTCACCCTCGAACCGGCTGACGATACCCCCGTCACGCCTGCCCTCGCCGGGCAGTACGTCAGCGTCAAGGTCCAACTGCCGGACGGCCTGCGCCAGGTCCGGCAGTACTCACTTTCGGGCGATGCAGGCACCAGCCGCAGCTTCACCACCAAGCTCGATGACGGCGGCGAGGTCTCCCCCGTGCTGCACAACGCCGTCGAGATTGGCGACATCCTGGAGATCTCCAACCCCTACGGCGAGATCACCCTCAAGGACGGCGACGGTCCGGTGGTCCTCGCGTCTGCCGGCATCGGCTGCACACCGACGGCGTCGATCCTGCGGTCCCTTGCCGAGTCAGGTTCCGAGCGGCAGGTGCTGGTGCTGCACGCGGAAAGCACCCTGGACAGCTGGGCGCTGCGCGGTCAGATGACGGACGACGTCGAACGCCTGGCGGGTGCCGACCTCCAGCTGTGGCTTGAAGAGCCCCGCGCCGGGGCCAACGAGGGGTTTATGTCCCTGCGCGAAGTGGACCTGCCGGCCAACGCGTCGCTGTACCTGTGCGGCCCGCTGCCGTTTATGAAGCACATCCGCAACGAGGCCATCAACGCCGGCATCCCGGCGACGCGCATCCATTACGAGGTCTTCGGCCCGGACATCTGGCTCGCTTCCTGACGGCGGATGCTTCCTAGCGACAGAATCGCGAAAGGACACTTAAGCCCCGGTGCTTAAGTGTCCTTTCGCGCATCCCGAGGGGCCAGAAGTGTCCGTTCGCGCCGAGCACGACGGCGGCCCCGCACCTTTCTTGCAAAGGTGCGGGGCCGCCGTCGTACTTTCTGGAACGTCAGCCCAGGCGGGACTTCAGGCCGGCAAGCTCGGACTGCAGCGCCTCGGGGAGGGAATCGCCGAAGTTGGCGTACCACTCCTCGATGGAGGCGAGCTCGGTGGCCCACTCGGCCGGGTCAACGCGGACAGCTTCCTCGACCTGGGCAGGCGTCATGTCCAGGCCCTTGAGGTCGATGGATTCGCCGGTGGGAACAAAGCCGATCGGCGTCTCGACGGCGCCTGCCTTGCCTTCCAGGCGCTCGATGGCCCACTTGAGGACACGGGCGTTGTCGCCGAAGCCAGGCCAGGCGAAGCCACCCTCGGCCGTGCGGCGGAACCAGTTGACCAGGAAGATCTTGGGCAGACGCTCCGGGTTGCCCTTGGCGGACAGGTTCACCCAGTGGTTGAGGTAGTCGCCGGCGTCGTAGCCCATGAACGGCAGCATGGCCATAGGATCGCGGCGAACCACGCCCACCGCCCCGGCTGCCGCGGCAGTGGTCTCGGAGGAGAGCGTGGAACCCATGAAGATGCCGTTTGACCAGCTGCGGGCCTCGGTTACCAGCGGGATGGTGGTCTTGCGGCGGCCGCCGAACAGGATCGCGGAAAGCTCCACACCGTCCGGGTTGTTGTACTCCTCAGCCAGCATGTCGATCTGGTCGATCGGCGTGCAGAAGCGCGAGTTCGGGTGGGCTGCGGGCTTGTCCGAGTCCGAGGTCCAGGAGTTACCCTGCCAATCGGTCAGGTGAGCGGGCACGTCCTCAGTCATGCCCTCCCACCACACGCCGCCGTCGTCGGTCAGTGCGACGTTGGTGAAGATGCTGTTGCCCTTGGCGATGGCGCGCATCGCGTTGGGGTTGGTGCCCCAGCCGGTGCCCGGAGCCACGCCGAAGAGGCCTGCCTCGGGGTTGACGGCGCGGAGCTCGCCTTCCTTGCCGAAACGCATCCAGGTGATGTCGTCACCGAGCGTCTCCACCTTCCAGCCTTCGATGGTGGGATCGAGCAGCGCGAGGTTGGTCTTGCCGCAGGCGGAGGGGAAGGCAGCCGAGACGTAGTATGTCTTCTGCTCGGGCGAGGTCAGCTTCAGGATGAGCATGTGCTCGGCCAGCCAGCCTTCGTCGCGGGCCATGACGGAGGCGATACGGAGGGCGTAGCACTTCTTGCCCAGAAGGGCGTTGCCGCCGTAGCCGGAGCCGAAGGACCAGATGGAGCGCTCCTCGGGGAAGTGCACGATCCACTTGTCCGTGTTGCACGGCCACGGCACGTCCGCCTGGCCTGCTTCGAGCGGCGCACCCAGGGAGTGCAGGGCCGGCACGAAGAATGCGTTGGTCTCGGTGATGCGGTTCAGCACGTCGGTGCCGATGCGGGCCATGATGCGCATCGAGGCAACAACGTAGGCGCTGTCGGTGATCTCCACGCCGAACTTGGGATCCTCAGCGTCGAGGTGTCCCATCACGAACGGGATGACGTACATGGTGCGGCCGCGCATGGAGCCGGCGAACAGTCCGCGCAGCTTCTGCTTCATCTCGTCCGGGGCCATCCAGTTATTGGTGAAGCCGGCGTCGTGCTCCTTCTCGGAGCAGATGAAGGTCTGCTCTTCCACCCGGGCTACGTCCGCGGGATCGGAGAACGCGGCGAAGGAGTTGGGGAAGATCTCCTGGTTCAGCCGGGTCAAGGTGCCTGCTGCCACGAGCTCGTCGGTCAGACGCGTGTTTTCCTGTTCGGACCCGTCAACCCAGTGGATCCGGTCGGGCTGCGTGAGCTCAGCAACCTCTTCGACCCATGCCAGCAGAGCGGCATGTGTGGTGGGTGCTTTCTCAAGCAGCGGCTGTTGCGCCAGATCGCCCATTGCGGTTCCCTTCCTCGGGTTCATCGGTGTGGACTAAATGCTATTGGCCCCCAAGGGCGTCATGGGAGGCCAGCGGTGCACGTTCGTGATCGTTGGAGCCGAAAACCGCGCAAATTCAAGGAAAACCGCGCACAAACGGCTGTATTTAAGTGACGAAGGTCACCTAGACCGGTCTAGTCGGCTAGATTACATGCCTCTCGATTTGGTACTCCGGGCCACCCTCGCGTAAAGTAATTCGAGGTTCGGGGAGCAAGAAACTCCGCGAAACACAAAATGCGCCCATAGCTCAGCTGGATAGAGCGTCTGTCTACGGAACAGAAGGCCGGGGGTTCGAATCCCTCTGGGCGCACAGAGAAGGGCCCGTATCGGTTCGCCGATACGGGCCCTTTGCCGTTAAGTTACGCAGTTCTGCAGTCACCCTGATTGACGACGACGGCGCTCCCCGCCTCCCGCGAGGCGGGCGTAGGCTGGACGAATGACGCCTGAAACGCTGCAACGTGAATTCGATGTCATTGTGATCGGCGCTGGTGCCGTGGGGGAAAACGTCGCCGACCGGGTGGTCCAGGGCGGCTTGACGGCCGTTCTCATTGAAGCCGAGCTGGTGGGTGGCGAATGCTCGTATTGGGCCTGCATCCCGTCCAAGGCCCTGCTCCGCCCAGGCACAGCCCTGCACGGTGCACAGTCAGTACCCGGCGCAGTGGAAGCCGTCACCCTGACACTGGATGCAGCGGCAGTCCTTAAGCGCCGGGACTATTTCACCGCAAACTGGCAGGACGACAGCCAGGTGAAGTGGCTGGACGATGCCGGGATTGAGCTGATCCGCGGCCACGGCTGGATCACCGCGCCGCGCACCGTTGAAGTAGCCGGGCTGGACGGCAACACTTACGAACTCAAGGCGCGTCACGCCGTCGTACTGGCCACCGGCTCCACACCCACCACCCCTCCCATCGACGGGCTGGCGGACGTCCAGGTCTGGGGCACACGCGAAGCCACCTCGGCCAAGGAGGTGCCGGAGCGCCTGGCTGTGATCGGCGGGGGCGTAGCGGGCACCGAGCTGGCGCAGGCATTCGCACGCCTGGGCTCGGACGTGACGCTGGTGGCCAGGAGCGGACTGCTGGGCACGTTCCCCGCAGAGGCTAGCAAACTTGTGGTCGCGGGGCTGCGCGCGGACGGCGTGGCGGTCCGCCTCCACACGTCCACCGAAAGTGTCCGTGAAAACGATGACGGCACGTTCACCCTGACGCTTCAGGACCAGTCGCCGGCCGGCCGAAGCACCGTAACCGCTGACAAAGTCCTCGTTTCGACCGGCCGGCATCCGGCCCTCGAGGGCCTCGGCCTGGAAAGCCTGGGCTTCGAGGCCCAGGACGGGCAGCCACTGACACTCACCACCGACTCCACCGGTCTAGTCCAGGACGCTCCTAGTGGTCCGAACCAAGGCGAGAACGGCGAGGATCCCTGGCTCTACGCTGTTGGCGACGCCGCCGGCAGCAACTTCTTCACACATCAGGGCAAGTACGAGGCCCGCGCCACCGGCGACGCCATCGCGGCCCGCGCCAAGGGCGAACTCAGCGGCACGCCGGCGGCCTGGAGCCGGTACGCGCAGACCGCCAACCAGCACGCCGTCCCGAATGTTGTGTTCACGGATCCCGAACTGGCTGCCGTGGGGCGCTCGGTGGAGCAGGCGAAGCAGGACGGCTACAACGCGTCGTCCGTGGAGCTGCCCATCGAGGTATCGGGATCGTCGCTTCATTCGGAACACTACGAAGGCTGGGCGCAACTGGTGGTGGACGAGGACCGGCGGGTCCTGCTCGGCGCCACTTTCGCGGGCCCGGACGTGGGCGAACTGCTGCACGCCGCCACCATCGCCGTGGTGGGCGAGGTCCCGCTGGAGCGCCTGTGGCACGCGGTGCCATCGTTTCCCACCGTCAGCGAGGTGTGGCTGCGGCTCCTGGAGAAGTACGGCTTGTAGTCGGGGCCCCACGTGTCCGTTCGCGCTGGCCTGCTTCACCGGCGCCTACACCACTCGCACTATTTGAACTGACCAGTCAGTTCAGTTAGGCTGGAGGCGGACATACACCGTCGAAAGGCCATCTTTGCTCTCCGTACAGCAACTCCATGTGAAGGGCCGGCGCGACGATTTGCTTCCGCCCACCTCTCTGCGGGTCGGCCGGGGTGAGCTCCTCCTCGTCACCGCCGAACGCCAGGACCAGCGGACAGCCCTTGCCCTGACCATCAGCGGGCGCATGAAACCCACTGGCGGCCGGATCTCGTGGGACGCCAACGAACGCACGAAATCCCTCCGCCTCGCGAGCGCCCTGGTGGACTCCCCCAACGTGAATGAGCCCGAGCAGCACCTCAGTGTCCGGGACCTTGTCACCGAGGACCTCGCCCTGATCCCCCGCCGCTACCGGGGCGCGCTGCTGAGCAAGCCCTGGCTCAAAGTCAACAGTTTCGAGGACATCGCGGACCTGTGGACGGAGCAGCTGGCGCCGGACCGGCGCATTGAACTGCTGACGGCCCTGGCCCTCGCCAACCCGCACACGGACCTTTTGGTGGTGGACTCCCCCGACAGGCACGGTGCCCACGCTGCGGACTGGCTCCCGCGGCTTGAGGAGCTGGCGTACGACGCCGGCCGGCCGCTCGCCGTCGTCGTCACCGTTACTGCCCTCCCGGCAGGGTGGACGGGACCGGCCACTGTGATCGGTAACGCCGTCCCTGGCGTCGACGAAGCGCCCGATGCGCCGACTCTCACAGACGAAGAAACCGAATCCCTCTTACTCGAAACCGAGGATGCCAAGTGACCGTGCTGCGGCTGGCCCGTTCCGAACTCAAGCGGATGACCGGCGGGTTGCTGCCGAAGCTGACCATCCTGGCCCTGATCATGGTGCCGCTCCTGTACGGGGCCGTGTACCTGTACGCCAACTGGAATCCCTACGGGAACCTGAACCAGATCGAGGCCGCCCTGGTGGTGGAAGACACCGGCGCCACGTCCAGCGACGGCACCGAGCTCCAGGCGGGCAAGAAGGTGGCGGACGGCCTGGTGGAGGGGAACGTCTTCAACTGGCAGGCGGTCCCCTCGGCGGCCGAGGCCGACGCAGGGGTCAGCAGCGGCAAGTACGCGTTTGCACTGAAAATCCCGGCAGAATTCTCCACAAACCTGGTCTCACCCGGCAGCTTCGATTCGGCCAGCCAGGCGATGCTGAACGTCACCACCAACGATGCCAACAACTACCTGCTGAGCACCATCGTGGACAAACTGACCACCGCGGTGCACACAACTGTGGCCAAGGAAGTGGGCGAAGAGACGGCGAACCAGCTGCTCACCGGTTTCGGCACTATCCACGCCCAGATGCTCAAGGCCGCTGACGGAGCCGGGCAGTTGGCGGACGGCGTGGCAACTCTCCGCGACGGGACCGTCACCCTGCATACGGGCACCAGCGAGCTCAGCGCAGGAGCCGGCGAGCTGTACAACGGGCAGCTGAAATTGCGGGACGGGGCCAATCAGCTGACCGACGGCGCCGGGCAGCTCAGCAGCGGGCTCTCCGTCCTGAAGGACAAGACCGCCATGCTACCCACCGACACGCAGACGCTGGCCAACGGCGCGGCCCAGGTGGCCGCTGGGAACGCGCAGCTGAACACCAAGGTCCAGGACGTCGTCACGCAGCTTGATGCCGCGGACCAAGGACTCCGGACGCGCGTGATCGAATCGAATGCCCGCCTGGTGGCGTCCGAAGTGATCACCCAGGTGCAGGCAGACAAAATCCTGGCCGACTTCGATACCGTGGCAGCCTCCAGTCCCGTGGCCGCAGCGAAAACCCGGATCCAGACCGACGCCACCCAGATCCAGCAGCTCGCGGACGGCTCCGAAGCCGTGAGCGTCGGCGCAGCCCAGCTGGCCACGGCCACCCCTGCGCTGAAGGACGCCATTGTTCAGGCTTCCGGTGGCGCTGACCAGCTCCACACCGGGGCGGCCACGCTGGCCACCGGCGAGCAGACTGCGCTCGACGGCGCCGGACGCCTCGCGGAAGGGGCGCAAACGCTCGACGCCGGTGCGGGGCAGCTGGAAGCCGGGGCCGGCACTGCCGCTGACGGCTCACGGACGCTGACCGACGAAATTTCCAAGGGAGCCGGGCAGGTGCCCAACCCGGACGATTCGCAGAAGAGCAGCCTCTCAGAGGTGATTGCTGATCCCGTTGCGGTCAGCAATGTCTCCCAGGCAAAGGCGGACTCCTACGGCGCGGGGCTGGCACCGTTCTTCCTGACGCTCGCCTTGTGGATCGGCATCTTCATGCTGGTCCAGGCGATGCGGCCCATCACCCAGCGGGCCCTGGCGTCGAACGCCCCGGCCTGGAAAATCGCCGTCGGCGGCTGGCTTCCGTTCCTGGCCGTTTCGGTGGTGCAGGCGAGCCTGCTGACCCTCGTGGTGAACCTGGCGTTGGGCCTCAACCCCGCGCATCCGGTGCTGATGTGGCTGTTTATGCTGGCCGCGGCCATGGCCTTCAGCGCCATCATCCAAGGCATCGTGGCGCTGCTGGGGTCACCCGGCAAGCTGGTGGTGCTGATCCTGCTGGTGCTACAGCTGGTGTCCTCGGGCGGCACGTTCCCCTGGCAGACCACCCCGCAGCCTCTCCATGTTGTCCACGAAATCCTGCCCATGGGCTACGTGGTCACGGGCATGCGGCACCTCATCTACGGCGCGGACCTGTCCGGGATCGTGCCCACTGTCCTGGGGCTGCTCGGCTACACGTTGCTGGGCGCGGCGATGTCCACGTTTGCTGTCCGGAAGCACAAGTACTGGACACTCAAAACGCTCAAACCGGAGATCGCGGTATGAGCCCGCCCGCGCCGGGATCTGGGGTGCCTGAGCCTGGCGTGCATGATCCTGGCGTGCCTGATCCCGTTGGGCACGATCCCGCCATGCACGGTCCCGCCGAGAAGAAACTCCGCCCGGCCCGGACCAATGCCACCCGGCAGAAGCTCTTCGACGCGTCCATGGAGCTGATCGGCCAGCGTGGCGCAGCGGGTGTCACTGTGGACGAGATTGCCGCGGCGGCGGGCGTCTCCAAGGGCACTGTCTACTACAACTTCGGCAGCAAGTCGGACCTGATCGCGCAGTTGCTGCGGCACGGCGTGGACATCCTGAAGGCACGCCTGCTTAGCGAGGCCCGGCATCCCGGGGCCGATCCACTGGTGGCCATGGAGGCAATGATCGGCCAGGCAATGGATTTTATGGACGATTACCCGTCCTTCGCCCGTTTGTGGGTGAGCGAAAACTGGCGGACTCCCAGCGAATGGCGGGACACGTTCGCGGTGCTCCGGTCTGAACTCCTGGCGGTCATCGGCGCGGCCATAGAGAACGTGGCTGCCGTCTATCCGGTGGACCAAACGGTCTCGCGGGGCAGCCTCGAAACGGCGATCTTTGGCGCCTGCTTTGTGGTGGGGCTTGACCGGCAGACCTACAACCCGGAACGCACCCGTGACCAAAGCGTTGCAGCAATCATGGCAATCATGCGCGGCTATGTCGTGAAGTAGCAGGGATGATTGGACACATGCGCCACATGGGTAACAGCGGGAAGTTCGCCGTGATCGCGGCCGTCGCCGCCTTGGGCATGCTGGTGCTCACCGCCATCACCCTGGAAGAGGCCGTGATGGTCACGTTCCTGGGCCTGGTTGCGCTGGCCTATGTTGCGGCCGTGGCGGAGGTCCTGGCCCGGGGGCGCCACTTTGTATTGGTTGCCACGGCTGTGGGATCCAGCCTCACCATTGCCTTCTCCCTTGCCTTCGTCAGCACCTGGGAGCTGGCCTTCGCCGAGCAGTCGTCGATCTTCGGCACACCGCTCCCCACCGGGGATCCGGACAACTACTTCTACTGGGGTGGGGCCTCAGCGGTGGCCACGCTAGCGGTCCTGTTCCTTGGCGCAGTCTGGCCGGCGGGCAGGCGGTTGGGGACTGCCAAACGGGGGCCCTCGCCAGCCAAGCGGCGGCGCGCTTCCGGCACTGGCCGCACTGCTGCGCGGCGCCCGGCAACCGGAGCCACCGCGGCCCGGGGCGCGGCACCCCGGGGTGCCGCCACCGGTCAGCGCGCGTCAGGCTCCCGTGCGCCCGCCCGGATGCCAGCCTCAGCAGCCAAGCGGCCGTCGTCGTCCGCCTCCCCGGTCCGCAAACCGGCACCCAAACCGGGCACCAAGACGGGCGCCAAACCGGCGCCCCGCCGCTGACCCAGCCGCAGAACCTGACGGCCGCGGCCGGCGAGCACGGCAGTCGCCACCCCGCCCAGGAGGAGCAGCCCGCCAGCCAGTTCCGCCGGCGTCGGCACCTCCCCCAATGTCAACCAGGCCGCGCTCATGCCCACCACGGGAACCAGCAGGGTAAAGGGCACCACGGCCGACGACGGATAGCTGGCCAGGAGCCGGTTCCAGATCCCATACCCCACCAGCGACGCGAAAATGGCTGTGTACAGCGCACTCAGGATCGTGGCCGGCTGGAGGTCTGCCAGTGTGCCGAACACCGCGCCCGGCCCGTCCACCAGCAACGACAGCCCGGCTAGGGGCAGCGGAACCACTGCGCCGGACCAGACCACCAGCCCCAGCCCGGAGGCGGCCTTGGCCTGACGCGCAATGACGTTCCCGGCCGCCCAGGACAGCGCGGCTCCCAGCACGATGATGAGCGGGAGCACCGGGGCCACGGCACTGCGGCCGACGGCCACCACGGCCAGCCCCGCAACGCCAAGAACGACGCCGGCCAGTTGGCTCCGGCTGGGCCGCTCGCGCAGGAACCCGGCGGCCAGAAGGACGGTGAGCAGCACCTGCGCCTGGAGGACCAGGGAGGCGAGGCCTGCCGGCATGCCCAGCGCCATGGCGAGGTAGAGGAGGCCGAACTGGCCCGCGCTCATAAAGACGCCGACGCCGATGATCGCCTTCCAGCTGACGTCCGGTTTCCTGATGAAGAAAATACAGGGGAAGACCACCAGGAGGAAGCGCATAGCCACAAAAAGCAGCGGGGGAACCTCACGGCCGTTCGCATGCAGGCCGAAGTCGATGGCGACGAAGTTCAGGCCCCAGAGAACGGCGACCAGGGCTGCGAGGAGGGAGTGTCGGAGGTTCACGGTCCCACTCTTGCAGAACTGCAGATGAAGCACCAGCGTTGAATTCCGCGTCAAATCATGTACGTTTGCTTCATGATTGAGATCGGTTCACTCCGGGCCCTGGCGGCGATTGAACAGCACGGTTCGGTCATAGCGGCGTCCGAGGTGATGGGTTTCAGTCCGTCCGCTGTCTCCCAGCAGATCAAGAAGCTGGAGAAGCAGACCGGGTTCCCCGTCCTGGAGCGCCGCGGCCGCGGGGTGCTGCTGACCGAGCGGGGGCTCACGCTGGCAGCCTACGGCCGGCGTATCCTGTCGGAGCTCGAGGAACTGGAATCCACCCTCTTGGCGGATCCGGCCAAACCTACCGGACACCTCAGGGTTGTTTCCTTTTCCACTGCCTGCCGGGGCCTCGTGGGGCCGCTGCTGGGTCGGCTGGCTTCGTCCGGAGCGGACCTGGATCTCAGCGTGCTGGCCGAGGACCCTCGGGAAGCGGTGGCGCGGGTGGCCAACGGAGAAGCGGATCTGGGTGTGGTCCACAATTGGAACTCCGTCCCGCTGGTGATACCGGAGCATATGACGCTTGAGTGGCTGTGCGAGGACGTTGCGGACGTCCTGGTGCACCGCGACCATCCCCTGGCAGGACGCGGCCAGGTGGAACCGGCGGACCTGGTGGACGAACGCTGGATCAGCACGCCGCACGGAGCCATCTGCAACGAAGCGCTGCTGAGGATCTTCGCCGACCTTGGCCGGGTGCCGGACATCAGGGTCTACGATCCAGACTTCGCAACCCACATCGCACTGGTGGAGCAGGGAGCCGTGGTGGCGCTGGTCCCCCGCCTCGGCCGGCCCGCGCTGCCTGCGGACGTCGTCGGCCTGCCCCTGGTCAACCCCACGCAGGTCAGGCAGGTGGGCATCGTGTACCGCCGCACCATGGCGGCCAGCCCGGGCATCCAGCACGTCGCCGGACTGCTGCGGGAGGTCGCCGGGTCCCGTGGGGTCGCCGGGTCCCGTGGGGTCAGTGAGCCCCATGGGGTCAGTGGATCCCGTGGCGTTAGTGGGTTCGCGGGACTTTGAACTTGGTCAGCCGGGCGTCCTGCCCATCCAGCTCGGCCCAGGATTTTTCCGTTTCCAGCACCGTGAGGGCGCTGGTTGGGTAGCGGGTGGCGGCGTCCATGTAGGCGTCGTGGTTTGAGTCCCGTGAGGCCAGGTGCATGGCAAGGTCCTGGACGCCAGGCATGTGCGAGATGAGCATCAGTGTGGTGACGGTGTCAGGCACGTGGTTGACCACGGCGAGCATCCGCAGCGCAGAGGCGGCGTAGAGGCCGTCCTCAAGTTTCGGCGTCGGGGCCTTGTCCCCCAGTTCTGAGCACACCCAGGTGCAGGTCTGGCGGGTGCGGAGAGCACTGGAACACAGGATGAAGTCCGGGAGGATGCCGTGTTTGACCAGCCACTTGCCGGCCAGGGGCGCCTCCCGGTGTCCCCGTTCCTCCAGCGGCCGCTCATGATCCGCCACACCGCCGGGCCAGTCGGACTTGGCGTGCCGCATGATCACCAGGCGTTTGATGTGGTGGTCGCTCATCCCCCAAGCCTAGACCCGCAAGACCCGCGGCGCCGCCCGTCACGCCCAGCACGCTTTTGGCGGGCCAGAGAGTCCCGGCCCGCGGAATACCGGGCCCGACCCCCGCAAGGGAAGCCAAAAGCATGCTCAGTGTGACAAACCTGGGCTGCTCCGCCGTCGAACTAGTCGCGGAGGCCAATGACTCGCGAGCCCGGACGCACAAAAGCGGCATTTCGCGTAGAGAGGTCGCTGCAGCGAAGCGGCACATCCCGAGAGCGCCGTTGTTGCGCGAGGCACGAGTGCAGGCGCAGAGGGATCGTGCCCCGAAAGCGAAAGCGGCCGCCCCAGTGGGTACGGCCGCTTTGGTGCGTCGCTGAAGGACTAGATCGAGTATTCCGGAGCGGCCCAGACAATGACTTCGGGGTGCTCGTAGAAGCGGTAGCCCTGGCCGCGGACGGTACGGACGGTGTTGGCGAGGCGGCCCAGCTTGGAGCGGAGACGGCGGATGTGGACGTCGATGGTGCGTTCGTTGGGGACTTCCTCGGCGTTGCGCCACAGGCCCTCAAGCAGTTCATCGCGGCCAACCGTGCGGGTGCCGTTTTCCACCAGGTAGTTGAGGAGTTCGAATTCCTTGAAGGTCAGGTTCAGGGATTCGCCGTCAAGGTGGACTTCGCGGCGGGCAAGATCGATCAGGACGCCGGACGGGCGCGGGTCCTGGGGCTGCTGCAGCCGGGCAGTCTCGGTGCGCTTCTGCGCGTTCACGGTGGGGTCACCAAAGGTGGAACGGACGACGTCGAGCGCGGAACCGGGGGTGCCGGCCGGGGCCACGGCCACGGCCGCGTAGCTTTCAGCACCAGTCACGAGGGACTGTGCGTAAGCGCGGATTTCCTGGGCAAGTTTGGCAATGGAGGTTCCAGCAGCCGCTGCGGTCTCCTCGTCGATGCCCATGTAGAGGACAAATCCGCGGGCCACGGTGTCATTTGCGACCGGGCGGACAGTGTTGGGTCCCGCGATCACCGGAGTGGGCGCGGTCAGCGGCGCGGCTTCGGCAGGCTGGACGGCGCGGAGCTGGCCGTAGGAACTGGGGTTGTAGCCCTGGGGTGCGTAGCCGGGGGCAGGAAAGCTGGCTCCGGGGGCAGCCGGGGCGAACGCCGGTCGGGCACCGAACCCCTGGCGGAGGCCGGAAGCCTGGCCGGCCTTGCCTGCGTTACGGACGGAGATGTGGACGTATCCGGATGCAACTGACATGAATGCTTACCTCAATGTGAATGGCCGTCATCGCGGCTCGAATGCTGGTGGTCCCCGCAATGAAATCTGGGGATGGCGCCCGACGCTGGGCTGGGGGCGAATGCCTAAGAACTTCCTGGGGTCTGAAGGTCAGGCGTGCATTCGACAACAGCGCATGTCGGCAGCAGCGGGTGTGCTGGGCCAATATTCTGCGGCTGCAGGTGCTGTTGAGTTCTTGTTCACAATTGAAAGTGTGCAACGTAACAATGAGAACTTGCAAGTAACAATGGGTGCACTGTTCCGCATAGTGAGACAGAATGCGGATTTGTGTTACAGATCACCATTCTGATTTGGCACCAAAATAGGACTTGTTACCCGCAAAGGGGGCACTTATGGCCCTATCCGGCGAACAATGTTCGCCCTTTCGCCATACCAAGACATTGAAATTCACCGGCCAATGACTTGCCGAGATTCCCTGCCGCCTTTTGCCGCCTGTCCAGCGGAGAAGGCGGCCGCCTGCGGATTGTCGGCGTCCCGCCCGGCCACCCAGATCGCCCATCCAGCTCGCTAGGCTGGGCTTCACAGCGTGCGCACAGGAACCCCATAGCGCGGGCTAACCGAATGATCGGAGAGTTGTCCCATGGCCACTTCGCACTCCATGACCAACAACCTTCCGCAACTGACCCACCCGGACGGCTCCCCCATCCGCGCCCTGGTGGTTGACGACGAACCCAGCCTTTCCGAACTCATGAGCATGGGGCTGCGCATGGCCGGCTGGTCCGTTGCCGTGGCTTCGGATGGCCCGGAGGCCGTCAAGCTTGCCAAGGAGTTCCGCCCGGATGTCCTGGTGCTGGACGTGATGCTGCCAGGGTTCGACGGCGTTGAGCTGCTGGGCAGGATCCGCGCCTTCGCGCCCGAGGTACCTGCGCTTTTCCTGACTGCCAAGGACGCTGTCCAGGACAGGATCGTGGGCCTGGCGGCCGGCGGGGACGACTACGTGACCAAGCCGTTCAGCATGGAAGAGGTCCTGCTGCGGCTGCACCGCCTGGTCCAGCGCTCCGGCGTTGCCGCGATGGACACTGCCGAACTTGTGGTGGGCGATCTTGTCCTCAACATCGACACCCGCGAAGTGACCCGTGCGGGCGACGCCCTCCAGCTCACCGCCACCCAGTTCGAGCTGCTCCGGTACCTCATGGAGAACCCCAAACGCGTCATCAGCAAAGCCCAGATCCTGGACCGCGTCTGGAACTATGACTTCGGCGGCCAGGCCAACATTGTGGAGCTCTACATCTCCTACCTGCGCAAGAAAGTGGACACAGTGCACCCGCCCATGATCCATACCGTGCGGGGCGCCGGCTACGTCATCAAGCCGGATGAGTAGCAGCTCGATGTCCTCGCCGCGAGCAACCCCAGCACCAGCCCGGAGCTGGCTGAAACCGGACACCTGGCATCTGCGCACGCGCCTGATCCTGTTGGCCATGGCCCTACTGGTGGCCATCTGCGGCGCCGTGGGGCTGTTCAGTTACGCCTCCATGGATTCCTTTCTCACCGGGCAGCTGGATGAACAGCTGAGCCAGGCCGCCAAACGCTCGAACGATCCGGGCCGCCCGCCGCTGGGCGGATTCAACGGCAGGCCGGACCCGCTTGACTCCCGCGGGCAAAGTGTCGGAACGCTGAATGCGCGGATCCTGGACGGCCAGATCCCCAGTGGCGGTTTCCTGGACTCGGGCACCACGCGCCTGGCCCTCGACGCCGAAGACAAGCAGACCCTGCTGGCGCTGACGCAGAACGGCCTTCCCGTGAACCGCTCGCTGTCCAACGGGGATTACCGGATTGTGGCCGTGGAAACCGGCTACGGCGATGTCCTTGTCACGGGCCTTCCGCTCGCCGCCAAGGAGAGCACGCTGGCGTCGCTGGTGTGGACGTTTGTGTTCGTTTCCCTTGGCGGCCTGGCGCTGATCGGACTGGCAGGAACCGTGCTGATCCGGCGCACCATGAAGCCGCTGGAGCAGCTTTCCGAGGTTGCAACCCGGGTGGCCCGGCTCCCGCTGGACGCGGGCGAGGTGGCACTCGCGGTGCGCGTCCCGCCGTCGAACTCCAATCCCGGAACCGAAGTGGGCAGCGTAGGGCACGCCCTCAATCTGATGCTGGACAACGTCGCCAACGCACTCGAGGCGCGGCAGCGGAGCGAGACCAAGGTGCGGCAGTTTGTTGCCGACGCTTCCCATGAGCTGCGCACCCCGCTGACCGCCATCCGCGGGTACACGGAGCTGATGCGGATGACCGAGGACTTCACGCCGGACGGCCGGAAATCCCTGGCCCGGGTCCAGAGCCAGTCCGAACGCATGACCACCCTGGTGGAGGATCTGCTCCTGCTCGCCCGGCTCGATGAGGGCCAGCCCCTGAAGCTCAGCGAAGTAGACCTCACACAACTCGTGATCGAGACCGTCAGTGACGAGAAGGTCATCGCCCCGGACCACCACTGGCGCCTTGAACTGCCTGACGAGCCGCTCGCCGTCACGGGTGATGCGTCCCAACTGCGTCAGGTGCTTGTCAACCTGCTCTCCAATGCGCGCAAGCACACGCCGCCGGGGACCACCGTGGTCACCGCTGTCACGAAGTCCGCCAATGGCGGCGCAGCGGTGACGGTAACGGACGACGGCGGGGGCATCCCTGCGGAATTCGTTGACCACGTTTTCTCCCGGTTTGCCCGCGCAGACGCGGCGCGCAAGGGTACGGCGCCGGCCTCGGGCGCCGGGGCGTCCGAAGGCACTAGTGGCTTGGGCCTGTCCATTGTCCAGTCGATCATGGAGGCCCACGGCGGGAGCGTGGAAGTAGCATCGCGGGCCGGACGGACCGAGTTCGCGTTACTCTTCCCTGCCGGCGCGCTGGCGCGACCCACTGACGCCCGAGCGCAGCAAGGCGACACACCGTCGTCGTGATTCCTGTTACCAAAATGTGACTTAAGCTCCCAGCTCCTGTAGCGTCGATGACGTGTGGTTCCCGTTGGGCCGCATATCCGGATGACGCCAAGCTCTGCCGCTTCCCGGATTCCGTTTTCAGAGGCAGAGGCGGGGGACCCACCGTCCCGGGCACCAAGTGCCCTTTGGGGTTAAGCCAACACGTGATTGTGCCGTGTGGCCGGATGCCCTCATCCGAACCCGACAGCTAACTCCGCAGGTGTGAGAGGCGATCCATCATGTCTGAATTCAAGGTACAAACGCGCCCGCAGGGCGACACAAAGTCCCACAGCCACCGCAAGCAGACCCGCTTCGGTGCAGCTATGTCCCCATTGTCCAAGGCGGCCCGGATTCCCTCCGTAGGCCAGCGCGTCGCGGTGTTCGCGACGGCGTGCGCCCTGCTGGTCGGCGTCAGCGCCGCAGCACACGCTTCCGAGTCTGCGTCGCTTGCTGCCAGCGCGGACCAGGCCGCCGAAGAAGCCAGCGCCCAGTCGAAGCTGAGCTTCGAGGCAGCCGAGATCCAGCCCCCGGCCTCCCCGGAAGCTGCGCCGGCCGAGATCAACGTCGCGCCCCAGGCCGCCGAACCGGCACCTGCCCCGGCCCCGGAGCCCGCTCCTGCCCCGGCTCCGGAACCTGCACCCGCGCCTGTTGTGGCCGTCAACGACCCCGCAGGAGCGCAGGCCTACGCTGCTGGCCAGCTGGCGACGTACGGCTGGTCCGCTGACCAGATGCAGTGCCTGCAGACGCTGTGGACCAAGGAATCCGAATGGACCACCACGGCCACCAACGCCAGCAGCGGCGCGTACGGCATCGTCCAGTCATTGCCCGCTGAGAAGATGGCGAGCGCCGGCGCGGACTACGTCACCAACTACCGCACGCAGATCAACTGGGGCCTGAACTACATCCAGGAGCGCTACCAGTCTCCGTGCGGCGCGCTGAACTTCCACCTGTCGCACAACTGGTACTAGGCCGACTGAGCGGCGGCGGCGGCCGGCGTCGCTGAGCTGCGCCGGCGGATCACGATAGCGATCCGCCGGCGTCAAAGCCGGAAAGAAATGAGCTGCCGTCCCGCGGCGTCCGTTTCCACGGAGGCGGTTACGGCACGGTAATCCGCGATATGCAGCATGCCTGCCGGCAATTCGCCCGCATTCGGACCCACGGCCACCGTCCGGATACCGGCGGCAACGCCTGCCGCGATTCCGGCGGGCGCATCCTCGAACACCACGGCGTCCTCCGGATTGACGCCCAGCAGCCCGGCGGCCATCAGATAGCCCTCCGGGTGCGGCTTGCCCCGTGTGACCAGGTCGGCCGTCACGGCCGTGGCCGGCATGGCCAGCCCAGCAGCGTCCATGCGGATGTCCGCCAGGGTCCTGTCCGCTGAAGTCACCAGCGCCACTGCCTGGGCCGGGAGGCTGCGAAGCAGGTCGGCAGCCCCCGGCAACGCGATGATACCCGCAGTCCGCACCCGTTCCATCGCGCCCAGTTCCGCAGTGAGGGCCGCGACGTCCGCTCCCCCCGGCGCGAACCGGCGTACGGTATCGGCAGCCTGGACGCCGTGCGAAGTGCGCAGGATTTCGGCGATGTCCAGGCCGTACCGGGCCGCGAATTCTCCCCAGACCTCCTCCACTACTGCCGTGGAGTCCACCAGTGTGCCGTCCATATCGAAAAGGACGGCCCGGCAGGTCAGTGTTCGCGTGGCGGCAGGTGCTCGTGTGGCGGCAGGTGTGGGGATGTTCATGCTGCCTATTTTGCCCTAGGCGTCACGGCCCCAGGATGTACTGCACCGCCCACTTGTTGCCATCGGGATCAGCGAAATAGACGAAGTGCCCCCAGTCCTGGATGTCTATGTCGCTGACCTCCACACCGTTGCCCTTGAGGTGGTCGTGGGCAGCCTGGATGTCGCTGACCACCATCTGCAGGCTTGGGGCCGTACCCGGAGGGGCGTCATTGAGGCCCTCGCCAATACAAATGGAGCAGGCGGATCCCGGCGGGGTCAGCTGGACGAAGCGGATGCCATCCATGGGCCGCTCGTCGAAATCCGGGTTGAATCCAACTTTGTTGACGTAGAAATCCTTGGCGCGGTCCACGTCGGATACGGGCACAAGACGAGTTCAAGTTTCCAGTCCATGCGCCACAGGCTAAAGGCAGCGGCAGGAAAGCGGAAGACCTGAAATCCGAAGCAGCCCCGAATTAGCCGGCGATGCCGTACAGGCGGTCGCCGGCGTCGCCGAGCCCGGGAACGATGTAGGACTTCTCGTCGAGCCGTTCGTCAACGGAGGCCAGCACGATGGTCACGTTGGCCTCGGCCAGTTCCTCTTCGAGCTTGGCCAGGCCTTCCGGCGCGGCTAGGAGGCAAATGCACGTGACGTCGGAGGCGCCGCGCTTGAACAGGAACTTGATGGCTTCGCGCAGGGTTCCGCCGGTGGCAAGCATCGGATCCAGCACAAAGATCTGCCGGTTCGTCAGGTCCTCCGGGAGCCGCTCCGCGTAGGTGATGATGTCCAGGGTTTCCTCATCGCGGGCCATGCCCAAGAAGCCCACCTCAGCGGTGGGGACCAGCTTGGTCATGCCCTCGAGCATGCCGAGCCCGGCGCGCAGGATGGGGACCACCAGAGGCGTGGGCTTGGTGAAAGCGGTGCCCACTGTGGTGCTGACCGGCGTCTCGATGGTGACCGGCTGGGTGCGGACCTCACGGGTGGCTTCGTAGGCCAGGAGGGTCACCAGCTCTTCCGTCAGCTGCCGGAAGACCGGTGACGGAGTGTTCTTGTCCCGCAGGACGGTGAGCTTATGGGCGACCAGCGGGTGGTCCACAACGAGAGTGCGCATGCGTCAAAACTATCACCCGGTACCCCCCTTGCCCGGCCCGGTGATGCCGTTCTTCTGCACCACATCCCGCACCACCGGCCGGTCAAACGTGGGGGCCGGGCCGTCTTGGTCGCGCCGCCTGACGAAATGGAAGAGCCGATGCGCCAGGATCACGATACCCAGCCAGGCCAGGCCAAGCAGCCAGGCGACAATGACGTCGGTGAGCCAATGGTGCCCCAGGAACACCCTGCTGAGCCCCATGGCGATGATAAACAGTGTGCCGGCTGCGATCAGGAACACCCGGACCAGGGTCTTCTGGTACTGCAGGCAGGCCAGATAGACCACCAGTCCAATCACCACAGTGGTGTTCAAGGTATGACCGCTGGGAAAGGACGGCGACGTCTCAAACGGCGGCACGGCGTCTGCGTGATCCGGCCGGGTACGGCCCACCAACGTTTTCCCGAGGGTGGTGGCCGTGACGGAAAAGGCTGCGGCGCCGCCAATCAGAACGATGGGGCGCCAGGTCCGTCCGGCAAACGTCAGCCAGGCGGTCAGGATGCTGGCGAGGATGGGCATTCCGATGCCTCCGCCGATATTCGTAAACCCGGTCACCACCGAGTCCAGCACTGGATTCCGCAGGTCTTCTGCATACCGGAGCGCAGGCTTGTCCAGGTTCGCCAGGCCGGCCTCGTCCACCACGTTGTCGTACACCTCGGCACCGAGGAGGGCCAGCGCAACGATGATCACGCCGCCGATCAGGATGGTGATGGTCAGCGCCGCGTACGGCTTGAACCAAGTCCTCAACCGTCCGGTGAAGGTGTCCACAAGTTCCTCCTGGCGTCGGGGCGTAGCAAGGATGGATATCCTTCGAAACTATCATTGAGCCATGGTCCCTGGTGAAAAGAAACACAGCGAATGGATGAGTCTTGCTCTGGACGAAGCCCGGCGCGCGCTGGCCACCGAGGACGTGCCGATCGGCGCCGTGGTGATTGGGCCCGACGGCGCCGTGCTGGGTTCCGGACGGAACCAGCGGGAAGAGCTGGGAGACCCCACTGCCCACGCGGAGATAGTGGCCATCCGCCAGGCGGCGGACCGGTTGCGTGCCTTGTCCAAACTCGACGGCGGCACCGGGGACGGCTGGCGGCTGGCCGACTGCACGCTCGTGGTGACTCTGGAGCCGTGCGCCATGTGCGCCGGCGCGGTGGTCCTGGCCAGGATTCCCCGCGTGGTCTTCGGTGCCTGGGATGAGAAAGCCGGAGCGGCGGGCTCGGTGTTCGACGTCCTCCGCGAGCGCCGGCTCAACCACTGGGTTGAGGTCTATGGCGGGGTCAGGGAAGAGGAGTGCGGTGCGGTCCTCAGGGACTTCTTCGCAGCGCACCGCAGCCGGCTGTAACGGGTCGTAGGCGGGCTGCAATTCGTCTCGGGCCTGCTGTAGCGCTCTCACCTGTCTGCACGACTCTCAGCCTGCGGCATCCAGGGCGTCGATCCTGTCCTGGCGCGAGGCCGGCGAGTCCAGGCTGAACGAGCGGAAGTCCCCCAGCTCGTCCCGGATCCAGGCCTCTACCTCGGCGATGCGCCGGGATACTGCGGGTGTGGCCCCGGCAAAGAGCCAATAGGCAATCCGTGATTTCCCGGGATCGTATTGCCACAGCCCGACGATCCGGCCGCGGTCGAAGATGGGATGGTCCGGCAGGTCAGCCTGCAACGCCAACGTGGACCCCAGGACCTGCTTTCCCTTGTCCTCCTCGGCAAACAGCTCCCCCGAGTTCCTGCGGAGCAGGACCAACGAATCCGTGCCGGCCAGCAGCTGAATCTGTTCCTCCGCCGGCGCCTCGAACAACGCAAGCCGCCCGACGTCGTCGGGCATCATCCACAGCACCTCACCGTTGGCGGTGGGAACCTCCACTGACCCAGTGGCGGCCAACGCTGCCTTCGTGTGGGCCAGGGTGAACCCGGTGAACCATTGCGACTGCTTGACCGTGGCACCGCCAGTCCAGCCGAGATAGCGCTGCAGCAGGAGGCTGCGGGCGGCGTCGTCGTCCATGGCGGTGGGCGGCAAACCCCACAGTGTGTAGGCGTAGCGCTGCTGATCCAGCCGGCCGTTGGCGGGCACGCGCCGGATCCGGCCGTCCGCCTGGAGGAGGCCCAAGGCCGTGGGCAACGTGGTGGCGGCGCCCTTCTTTTTGCCCTCCTCGCCGAGGTTCCGGACCGAATCACCCAGCAGGTCCTTGAGCTGTTTGGGGTCCAGCGGGCTGCGGGACTCGGCCAGGGCGTGGAGGATCTCCTCCTCCAGCAGCGTGATCTCGCCGCGCTCGACGCCCATTCTTGCCAGCACACGGAACGGCGCCACGGCGGCGTCCCGGCCGATCTGGAGGCCCCACGCAAAGTCATCCTGTCCCAGCACATAGGTGCAGCCGCGGGCGGTGGGCAGCTCATGGATTTTCAGCGACAGGGCGTCGGCATCCGCCTGCGCGCGGCTAGTGCCGGCGCGGGCAAAGAGCGTGAGGTACGGGTTGGCGCCGCCGACGGAACGGGCCCAGCCCGCCCTGCTAAACACGTCGGCGGCGTCCGCGCCCTGCAGTGTGCCGTCGAGGCCCTGCTTGTGCCAGGCCCATGCCCTGAGGAGCTCTGGAGTTAGCACCTGCGGATCCGGGGCATCTTGGCTCAGGGCTTGTGCGATCACGGCTTGTGGGATCACGACGGTGGCGGAGGTCGGGAGCGTGGTCATGGCTTATTGTCCACCGGCCGTCCCCGCAGCGGTAGGCATTCCCTCGGCTGGGGTTTCTTCAGCAGGCGATTCTTCAGCAGGCGTTTTGGCAGGCACGCCGAGGATTTCCAGGACGTTCCGGGCGGTGGAGTCCCAGCCGGGCAGCTGTTCCCGTGCCGCCAGGGCAGCGGCACGCCAGCCGGCTCGGAGGGATCCGTCCACCAGCCACTGCCGGATCACGGCAGCGAGCACGTCCGCGTGGTGGTCTTCAGGTCCGTTGCCACGAGGTGCGTCGCCTTCGGGTCCGGCGAGTCCGACGGCGGCACCTGGCACCGCCCATGTCCCGGCATCACGCTCACCACCACGCTCGCCGTCCAGTCTTCCCGCGAGCCTGCCGCCAAGTCTCGAGGCCAGTCCCAACGCGTCCACGGCACCGGTTCCCTCCCGCACAATGACGGGAATGCCGTGGGCCAGCGATTCCGTCACCACAAGCCCAAAGGCTTCGGCCCGGGACACAAGAATGCTCAGGTCTGTCCGGTTCCATTCGTCCGCCAGTGCGGTCCCGGCGAGCTGGCCGGTCACGCGCACCCTGTCCTCCATTCCAGAGGAGGCAATGGCTGCCCGGACCTGTGCCGCATAGGCGGGATCGGCGTCGTCCGTTCCTACCAGGGACGCTGTCCAGGCGAGGTCCTGGAGCCTGGCCAGCGCGGCCACAATCAGCAACTGGTCCTTGTTGGGCAACAGCGCGGCCACCGCAATGATGTGGGGCGGCGCCGAACCTGACGCCACCGGGGCAGGGTCCGTCCCGGGCAGGGCAATCCGGCTGGCGGGGAGCCCGTGCTTTTCTTCCGCCGAGGCCGCAGCGGACGAACTCGTGCAGATCACACCGGCGGCCGCCCGCAATGCCCGCCCTTCGCCGTCGGGGTGGCTGGGCGACGGCATATGCTGCAGGACCCACGTGTGTTGTCCGGCGGCCGCGGCGTACTCCAGTTCGCTAGGCGCACCGCACGCAATCAGCCCGTCCACGAGGGTGATCGTTTCTGGGGTGACGTCCGCCTGCGGTGAGTCCGCCCAAGGGTCCCAGGCGCCCAGCAGGCCGCCCAGCCGCCGTCGTTCTCCAGCGCTGGCGTCAGGCCACGAACCTTCCACCGCCAGTATCTCGACGGTAACCCCCAACGATCTCAGGCCTTGGGTGAGCAGTGCGTTGTAGACATTGCCGCCGGAGTTGTGGCGGATATTGGCGGGGACCAGGAACCTGACCAGCATGGGATCAGGCGGACAGATCAAGGTTGTAGGCGGCCCAAGCATCCGGATTTTCGCGCAGGGTGACGTCGATCCCCGCGAGCTCGCGGCCGTCGTCGTCATCCCTGAGCTTGGCTGCGACAGCCTGGGCGATGTATTCCGCGAGCGCCTCGGTGGTGCTGAGCTTGCCTTCGAAGTCCGGATGCTCGTCCAGGTTTTTGTAGTTGAGGCCGGACAGCACGTCCTCGATAATGCCGCCGGCGGCCCCGATGTCCAGGACGATCGCGTCCGGGTTCAGCGCACGACGGCGGAACGTCACCTCCGCCACGAACGTCGCCCCGTGGAGGGCCTGGGCCGGGCCAAATGCCTCCCGCGGGAGGCTGTGGGCGATCATAAAGTGGCGTCGGACCGTCAGGCTGAACACTGGCTACTTCCTGCCTTTGGGGTCGGCTTCTGCGGGGCTGTCTGCGTTGGGGTATTCGATCACATGGCACAGGGCTTCGAGCGTGCCATCGGCGAGGTCCTGCACTACTGCCGGCAGGTCCGTGAACGGAGAGGCGCCGGTAAGGAAGGCATCGAAGACCGGGTCCTTGAGGAGCTCAACAGCCAATTCCAGGCGCTCAGCCGTGGTCCGGCGGTGCCGCCGTGCCCGGGCAACCACGCCCACTTGGCTGGCCCGGATGGAGAGCCGGCGTGCGTGAAAGTCCTCACCCAGCGGCAGCGTGACCTTGCGGTTGGCGTACCAGGACATCTCGATGATCTCCCCCTCATCGCCGGCCAGCTGCAGGCTGCGTTCGAGGCCTTCCTGGGAAGCGGAGCAGTGGAACACGATGTCGCAGTCGGCTTTGGCATCATCCGGGCGGGTGAACTCCACGCCGAGCCTGTCCGCCAACTGCTTGCGTTCCGGGTCCACGTCCACGAGTTGCAGGCGGGCCAGCGGGAAAGTCCGCAACAGGGTCGCCACCATGCCACCCACCAGACCGGCACCGACGACGGCGATCCGGTCGCCCAGCCTCGGTCCGGCCTCCCAGAGGGCATTCACAGCGGTTTCCACGGTGCCGGTGAGGACGGCGCGGCGGGCCGGGACGCCGTCGGGAATCCTGGTGAGGGCGTCGGTGGAAATGACGTAGCGGTCCTGGTGTGGATTGAGGCAGAAGACCTTCTGGCCTGCCCATCCTTCGGGCCCCTCCTCCACGACGCCCACGGAGAGATATCCGAACTTCACGGGCGACGGGAAGTGGCCTTCCTGGTGCGGCGCGCGCATTTCCTCGGCCACGCGGGGCGGGACGGAGCCTTTGTGCACCACGATTTCCGTGCCCTTGCTGATGCCTGAATACAGCGTGCGGACCAAGGCTTCGCCGGGCCCGGGGGCTGGCAGTGCCTCGTTGCGGAGCTCACCGTGTTCCGGGCCCGTAGTCCAGTACGCGGTCGCCTGTGCCTCTTTGCCTGACTTAGTCATCTTGCTTACGAATCTAGTCGGCGGGGGCTCTCCGCAACAGCCACCCGGCGCGAACGAATCCTTCTATGGTTGTCAAGCGTGGCAGGGGCCTGGGTTGGCGGCGTTGAGTATTCGGTAGATCCGTCGGGCGAGATAGCGTTTCACGCACCGGCGGATCTCCTTTTTTGTTCGTCCTTCGGCTTGGCGTTTCTGGACGTAGTCGATAGTGGCGGCGTCGAAGGTCATCCGGCTCAGGGCGATGATGTGCAGTGCTTTGTTCAGGGTTCTGTCACCGCCGCGATTGAGTCTGTGCCGGACGGTGTTCCCTGACGAGGCCTGGATAGGGCTGGCTCCGGCCAGGGACGCGAAGGCGGCCTCGGAATGGACGCGTCCCCGATGGGACCAGACGGTCAGGCAGATGGCGGCCGTGACGGGACCGATCCCGGTCTCTTTCAGTAGGGGCGCGGCTTCGCTGATTTCGACCAGTCCGGTGATTTGGTCGTTGTTGGTTTTGATGTCCGTGTCGAGTTCGGTGATGTGTTTGGCCAGCCGGACTGCCTCGGAGCGGGCAACGGACTTGGCCAGCGGTTCTTCCCGGGACCGCCAGCGGGAGACTTCGGTGATCTGGGTTCCGGTCAGGGGTTTACGCGCATCCAGGCCAAGGTCGTTGACCCGGAGCAGGGCGGTCAACGCGTTCACGCTCCGGGTACGCTCGGTGGTCATGGATTCCCGTGCGGTGACCAGGATCCGCAGGGCCGCTCGGACTCCTTCGTTCAGCCGTGGCTGGCGCAGCTGCTGCTCGTCCAGGGGCAGGACGGCTGCGGCGATCCGGTGCGCGTCGAGCGGATCGGATTTGCCGACCCCATGATGGGCATCCATGCGCGCGGCTTCGGCGACCGTGTAGCCGGCGGCGCCGGCCAGCAGTGCGCCGTAGGAAGCAGCGCCCTCGATCACCCACAAGGTCGCCAGGTCAGCGCCGGTGTGGCGCGCGACCCAAGCGATCGCGCGGTTAATGCCGGCCCCGGTGGTGGGGAAGTCCCGGGTGGCGATCAGCTCACCGGTGGTGCCGGTGATGATGGCGTAGACATGGTTCTTGGCGTGCGTATCGACGCCGACGACAAAAGGGCGGGAATGCGCAACGATAGTCATAGCGGTTCTGGCACCTTCCTCTATTCGCGGACATGGTCAGGGCCGTACACGGCCGGTACCAGTCCGGGTAGAGGTCACTTCGGAACAACACTGTGACGAGCCACGCCCCCCAAAGAGGCGGACAACCTTCTGATCAAGTTACCGAGGTGGGCCGGGTGGTACCGGCCGCCACCCCGCGGATGGACAGATCCATTCAAAGACACCCCTTGCAGGGCCAAACACTTGCCGAGTCACATCCACGGGGCTGAACGGCCAATACCACTCTGCCAGCCAGTCCCAGACCAGCCACCAAAATCCTCACAGACACTTGCGGCCCTGGTTGAGAAGTCACGGCCCTCCGCCAGAGGACACTTGGGGTCCCTGAATCTTGGCCGCAGCTATCCGTTCGGGCTGCTGGTGGAAGCTTGCCCTGCTCTGCCTGCTCCAACTCTGCCTCAGCCCTAACTCGGATTTCGGACGCCCCCAGCGGCGGACGGGTCTTCGGGCAGCGGAGTGTCCGCTAGTGATGAGTCCCGGAATGGAACGAAGCCGGGCAGACCCTCGGCGGGCAGAGGATGGTTGGCATGGTGAAGCCCTGGAACGGGATAGTGCTCAAGGGCGCCAGCGGGAATTTCGCCTTCTGGTGCACCTGGATCTCTGAGTCCGCGCGGAGCAGCATGGAGCACCAGCTCTGACTTTTGGCCCGGCTGTTGTTGTGGCCAGGGTTCTGGCCACGTCGGTGGTTCCCAGTCGGGGTGTTCGCTTTGGTAGTGGCGCCCGGACGGTGATATCCAGCCGGGTGGTTCATTCTTGGTGGCTGCTTTGGGTGTCCAGCCGCTGGCGTGTTTCAGCCTGTGGTGCTTGGGGCATGGCTGGCCGAGATTTGAGATGCCGGTGGTGCCGCCGCGGGCCCAGGCGAGGAGGTGGTCGGCCTCGTTGTCCAAGGACTGGTTGCTGCAGCCCGGGAACGGACACTTCCCGTCCCGCAGCCGTAGCCATTGACGCTGGGCTTTCGTCACGCGGTAGCTGGTCCGCCCGATCTCCAACGGAGCTCCGTCGCCGGCGTCGATCAGGACCCGATGGAAGGACTCGGCTCCGTCGGCAATCAGGTGGCGGGCCATGGACGGCGGGATCGGGCCGTACCCGTCTAACATGGCGGGCTCGCCGCTGAGGCCCAGCAGGGACATGACCGGGACCAGGACCTGCGCCCGCGGCGACGGAACACCGCCGCCCACTGCCATGCCCGTTTCGCCGCTGCCTCCGGTCGCGCCGCCGCTCATTTCCCTAACCGCGTCACCGGTTCCGCCGAGGAGCCAGGTAGCGGTGATGTCGGCGCGGAGTTGGCTGAGGGTTCGCCCTTCGTCCGGTCCTTGGAGGGCGCGGGCTGCAGTGGTGGTGCGGTCCCAGATCCCCGCGGCCTGGTCGGCGGGGAGGTAGGCGGAGAGCCAGGCCATGCCGTCCCGGTCCGGGGCATACTCCAACCGCCGATCGGCGGCGCTGCGTGCGTGGCGTTTTTCGATGCTGACCGGGTGATGGCGTTCCCGCCAGGTCCGGGCCTTGTGCCGGAACCGCCCGGGGATGAGCCCACCGGCCGGGCCACGTGCCGGATTCACCGCGTGAGGGTCCAGGAAATGCGCCTCCAACGCCTGCGCGCCGGCAGGGTCGAGGTTCACGGTTTCGTCGACCATGATCCGGGCGTGCTGCCACGAAATCTGCCCGGCCTGCAACGCCGACAACGTCAACGGCAGCGCCGTGGCCAGGGCGTGGGCCTCCCCGAGCAGGGCACCCGCGGCGCGTTCGCTGACCGTCAGCACACAGGCGACCTCAGCAACCACGGCCATTTCCTGCCCGGTATGGTCCTGCGGCGACACTGCCGGGCCCGCCAGGGCCTTGGCGGTGTCGGCATACACGGCGGCCGCGTGAACCTTCAGGGCCGCCAACTTCGCCTCCCCACGGGCCACGGCAGACAGCGTCCGCAAAGCAATCTCGGCCCGCCGATCCAACGGATCAGCACGCGGACCCGAGGCCTCACCAGCTTCACCGATCACAACCGCCAGCTCAGCGAAGGACACCGCGAGTGCCTCCGCCGTCGCCACAGCTGCTCTGCTATCCATACTCAAATCATCCCGCGAGGGTCTGACAATAACGGCGAGGCTGAACGGCTATGTGCATAACTCTGCGAACCAACGATCAGTGCCTCCAGCAGTGTCGCTGCAAGGGGCCTAAATGTCCCTTCGCGCTGGACTGGGCTTAACTCTCCCCTCGCACCATCCGGGGGCCGAACGCCTGCCGTTTTGTGGATGAGCGGCATGCTCCGGTAACCTATTCAGGTTGGTGACGTGTCCGAGCGGCCGAAGGTGCAACACTCGAAATGTTGTTTGGTGTCAAAGCCAACGTGGGTTCAAATCCCACCGTCACCGCGAATGAGAAAGGCCCTGGTTCCCTAGTAAACAAAGGGAACCAGGGCCTTTTGCTTTGTCTGGGATCAGGGATTTGCCCACATTTTGCCCACACTCGCCAGAGATACAGCGTTATCCAGAGCGTCTGAGACTGAGTCCAGGTCCCCGTCAAACAGATCCGCGTAGACGTCCAGCGTCATGGCCGCCGAGCTATGGCCGAGCATCTTTTGCACCGCCTTGACGTTAGCGCCGGCAGATACCGCGAAGCTCGCGGCCGAGTGCCGGAGGTCATGCGGCGTGATCCGTGGGATACCGGCCCGCTTCACCGCCCCAGCAAACCAGCTCATGTTGTCCTCATGCACCCGCGCAAGCCGGAGGTGGTGCCCGCTCTCGCCAGGGAACACTAGATCCTCGCGGCCCTTGCCTTCACATTGCCGCGCCAACTGCTCCCCCAGGAACCGCGGGAAGGGCACCGTCCGCTTCTTGTGGTTCTTGGGAGTGCCGACCTCGATCACGGAACCGACCTGGACGGCGTTCTCTTCGATCATGAAGCGCCGCCGCAGCATGTCCAGGTGCTTTACCCGTAACCCTGTCGCTTCGCCCCACCGCAGGCCGCAGTAGGCCAGCACGAGAATGAGCGTGGGGTACTTGCTCGCGGCCGCCAGCTCATGCACCTGATCGTGACTGAGGTACACGTGAGTTTTCTTGACCTTTCGCGGAAGGGACACCCCCCGCGCTGGATTGCTCAGCATCCGCCGATCGCTCACGGCGTCATCCAAGACGGCAGCCAGCACACCATAGGCACGGATCACCAGAGTGGCCCCTTTAGGCTTCCGCGGCGGCATGACGTCGGGATCCCCGAGCGTCATTTCAGACACCCACTGCTGAACCGCCGTCTTACGGATGTCGGCCACAGCGACGTGACCCCATGCCGGCAACACATGATTCCTCCACGCCGACTCAACCGGCCGATATGACGACGGCTTGAGATGAGTCTGCCGAGCCAACCACGCCCCTCCCAGCGGCCCAACCAGCGCACGGGCGGCGGTAGCGTCCACGAATTCGCCACGGGCCTTAGACACCTCCACCGATGCCAGGAACAGCTCAGCATCACGCTTAGTCCTGAACCCGCGCTTGTCAGTCTGGGTACGGTCAGGCTTCCGATAGCGGACCCGGTAACGCCGGCCCGCCGTCGTGTCGTAGGGCTCAATCGTTGCCATGGCTACTTCCCACCTTCGGGCGGCCCAGGCATCTTTCCGGTCTTTCTGGCGTGAAGGTCATCAAGGGAATTCACCACACGCACCCCTTGGACGATAGAGGCTATCTCGGCATATCTCCATGCAGGAGCGGCGAGGGCCATGAACTCGATCCACTTAGTGTCTGACTGCTGCGGGAGTTGCGCTTCACCAGTCATCCAAGCGTTGATGTTTCCTGCGCGTTCTTCAACTCCTCCCGTGACTTGCACGAGGTCGTCCATGCTTTCGCTGTACGGCATGAGCAGTGTTTTCGGCGTTACACCGAGGGATACAGCGAAGGCTACCAAGTCGTCAACATCCACTCGGCGTTCCTTTTCCTCAATGCGCCGGACGGCCAACGGTGACACGGAACGGCCGCATTCCGAAAGCCGCTTTGAAAGTTCCGTATAGGTCAATCTTTGAGCCTCACGAACCCTCTTGATGTTGTCCGCGACGGTCTCGCCGCTAGGGCCTATGTCCATCTTCTTACCTGCCATGCATCCCATAGTGACATACAAAAGATGAAGGTGCACCTTCTTTAGTTGACACAGGCTCACAACGTGCTTAGTATGATTCCAGACCTACAAAACATGGAGGTCTAGCTTTGAAGGATGGAGGATGGAATGGCAGAAGAACTCGTCTCCCCGGTGGCATTGGCTGAATATCTCGGCACAACTACCGGCGCGCTTGCCCAAATGCGTTACCGGGGCATGGGCCCCAGATTCATCAAACTCGGAGCCAAGGCCGTGCGGTACAGCATGTCCGATGTGAACGCCTGGCTGTTGGCTAACACCATGCAGTGCACCAGTGAACGGGCCACGGCATGAGCGGCCGCACCTACACCGAGGCCGATTTAGCGGCGGCATGGGAGTCCGGCTACTGGCACGGTACGTCCCACACCGGCCCGCTGAATGACGTGGCCGTGAGAGGCAAGAACCCGTACACCAAAAAAGAAAGCGACGCCGGTTCTCCCGCCAAGAAGAACACCAGCGCCGCCACCGAAAACACCTACAAAAAGGATGATTCCAATGACTAATGGTACCAACTGGCCCGCAACAGTGCGGGAGCTCGGCGTGATGGCCGAAAATCAGGGCCTCGGCCTTGTCGAGATGTGGGACGAGCTCGAAAGGGAAGTCGGGCCCCTCCCGCTCCCGCCGGCCGGTTACACCCTGGCGCCGGGAACCGGTGACCTCTGGATCGCCGCCGAAACCATGAATCGCGGCTGGATCATGACGCCGGGATGGAAGTTCGACACCGGCCATTGCATCAACGTCTGGACAGTCGACGGCAGGGACCTCTCACCCAAGGAAGCGCTTGAACTCGGTATGGCGCTAATCCAGGCCGCACAAGCCGCCGGCGTAGCTGAAGGCGAGTAGGCCGCACAAATGAATGCATGGGACAAGCGGCGGATCGCCGCCTTCGCCCCAGGGCTCATCACCGTTGCTGAGTATCAACACTGGGAGATTATTCGCTATCTCGCCACTGCCGACCCGCTGTATATAAAGGAATTGGAGGCCGCCGCGTGACCATCCCTGATTACTTCGCCGCCGCGGCCTTTGACGAATCCGCTCCTGCGCCCGTTCCTGTTCCTGTACCCCCTATGTCAGGAACGCAGGAACGCTCCCGGAACGTGGTTTACGGAGACGTTGCGGCACTCCTGGCCGGGGAACTCCCGGACCCGCCGGCACCGTCCGTACTACACCGCAGCGACGGGAACAGCGTGTTCTACGCAAGCCAGGTCAACATGCTGTTCGGTGAACCTGAATCGGGCAAGACATGGGTTGCACTCGCCGCCGTAGCCGAATCCCTGGATAACGGTGGAAGGGCCGCGATTGTGGACCTCGACCATAACGGCATGCTTTCGACAGTAACCCGGCTGATCGGCCTTGGAGTCTCGACGGAAACACTCTCTGACCTGAACCACTTCCGGTATATCGAGCCCGAAGACAAGCAGGAACTGTCTGACGCTGTGAAAGACCTAGCCAAGTGGGAACCGGGCGTGATCGTCATCGACAGCATCGGGGAGCTGCTCCCGCTCTACGGGCTGAACTCCAACAGTCCGGATGACTTCACCATTGCCCATACCCACGTCATCAAGCCTCTTGCCCGCGCTGGTGCTTGTGTGATCGTCATTGACCACGTAGCCAAGAATCCCGATTCCAAGGCTCAGGGGCCCACCGGGACGGGCGCCAAGACACGCGCTGTGGGCGGGGCATCTGTCCGGGTGACCATCAAGGAAGCCTTCGCACCCGGCAACGGTGGATCCTGCTACCTGGCCATCCGAAAGGATCGGCACGGCGGCCTGAGGGCAACCTCCCCCGCCGGGGATAAAGAGCCGCTTGCAGGGACGTTCAAGCTCAATCCGGAGGGGCACGAATGGCCATGGTCACTATGGGCGCCAGCCAGCGGAGAACGTCTCCCCGAGGCCGTGCCGGCTGCTGACCTCGCAGACATCAAAGCGTTGGACCCGCAGCCAGTATCAGTCCGCGACCTTGCAAGCCGTCTTGGCTGGGGAAACACAAGGGCCACCGCCGCCCTAAGGGTCTACCGCCAACAGTGTTCCCCTGTTCCTGAGACACAGGGTACGGGAACAGGAACACTCACCGTTCCCGCTCCTGACGTGTTACTCGGTAACACGGAACCGTCTGAGGTTGCAGCGTGAACCTCAGCAAAGCAGACCTCGTGAACCTTTGCGAAATCTTCAAGGCCAAAGCACTGGAAGAGCACAAGCTATTCAAGAAATGGCGCAACCGGGCGTTAGAGGCAGAGAGCCGCCTCGCCATCTACGAGCCAGGGAACGAACCAGACGTAGACACCCGCGCATGGATGAACCGGGCACTACTCGCCGAATCTTCTATAGCAGTCCTCAGGGCCGCATATGAGCCTCCCCGCCGCACCATTCACCACCTCACCGACGCCGCCGGAAACCCCGCGACAGCGCTCCCCACAACCCACCCCGAAAGCGAGTAAAAGACATGGCGCCACTCCCAAGCGATATGTTCAAAGGTGACGACTATTTAGTGCGCAAGGTCCGCGACCTTGAACGGCTACTTCAGCAGGTCATGGCAGCCAACCCGCTGGCAACGGCAGGGATCAGCGCCAAGCCCGGTGGCTTTGCCGTTACCGGGACTATGGATCTTCCCCCCGGCATCATCGGTAACGCCGCCCTCGCCGCCCCAGTGAGCCCAGGATCGGCTGGCCTGACCCAGCAGAACTTCGCCACCACCACGGCCGGAGCGACTTACGCCCAGGCATCCATTACGGTCCCCGCGGGCTACACGCAGGCACTCGTTATGAACGGCGTCTCCGCAGGGGCCACGAATAGCGGCACGGCGTCAGACTTTATCTACATCGCCGCATCGATCAACGGTACGTCCGGCGGTGAACAGCCCGCACAGACCCTAGCCGGCGCTTACGGCAGCGGCTCCGCGTTTGCCATCCGAACTCTGACCGGCCTAACCGGCGGGTCGATCACGGTCGAGTGCAAGATCCGCACCGGCTCCGGCGTATGGGCAGCCGCGACCGGAAATACGGCCAGTGTCAACGCCCTTGTCCTGTTCCTCAAGTAAGGAGACAACCCCATGACCCCCACAAGCCAGCCGGAGCCCCGCCTAGCCTCTGACGCCGCCGTCTTCGTCCGTCCTATCGATGGAGCCGTGTTCGCCGCGCAGAAGGGCACGCCGCAGGCCGAAGACCTCGCCAACGATGCCAGCCTGACACCAGAGGCCGTCACGCCTACAACGGTTCCCGCCCCATGAGCAGCACCGAGCCCGCGTCGGGCCAGACCACCGCCGACGAACTCGCCGCCCTCCGGCTGACAGTCCAGCAGCAGCAACGCGACATCGACGCACTGAAGCGGTCCATCAAACGCATTACCAGCAAAGTCTGAACAGGGGTAGCCCAATGACCGAAAACGCTTGCAACACAACGCACGGGACAGAGCGCCCCATGGAACCCGCACGGCTCCAGAACTGCCAAGAATGCCCGTTCCGGAAGACCAACCGGCACCGGGAACACCCGCTAGGGATCCAGTACACAGACGGCGAATTCGCCAAACTCTGGCGCAACGTTTCCCAGGATGGCGGCGCGTTCGGATGTCACATGTGGGACTCAGACGCGCACCCCTTTGACGCGACCGTGAAGGACGCCGGCTACCATAAGCCCGCCGAAGTCGGTTCCCGGATCGAATGCGCCGGCATGGTTGCCATGGTGGAACGCGAACTGGACATCGCGGACGCAGCCCCCAGCTACGCCGAATATCACCAGCAGCGGCCCCTAGGAATGTCGAAAAAGGCAATCCTCATCTACTCCGCCCGCAGGCTTGGGGAGATGGGCCCGGAACTTCGTTTCTCAGGGCACATCAACAAAGACGAGATCCTGGACCCGCACGACGTCATAGACCTGTTAGGCGTCGCAGTGGTTGACGGTAGGGGCGTCGTTGCCGGTGACGAGGCAGGTTTTTGCCGTGGCGTCTTGATTTAGTGCCGTCGGCGGCGT
>NZ_JBSRZM010000019.1:0-93981 GCF_054057635.1 Arthrobacter sp. UYNi723 | reverse complement strand
CGTGGTCACTCAACCGCTCCGGACCCTCCGGGGTCACCCATCCACTACGCGCCATGCCGAAACATTAACACACCCGTGCTAAGTAAACTGCATTGCTTCTAGATCTGGTTCTTCAGGTCGGCCACGGAGTTCAGCACCTGGTTGGGCCGGAACGGGTAGGCCGCAATGTCTTCGCGCTGCGTAATGCCGCTGAGGACCAGGACCGTGTGCAGGCCTGCCTCCATGCCGGCGATGATGTCGGTATCCATCCGGTCCCCGATCATGGCTGTGGTCTCGGAGTGCGCATCGATCTGGTTCATGGCGGACCGGAACATCATGGGATTCGGCTTGCCCACAATGTACGGTTCCCGGCCGGTGGCCTTCGTGATGAGCGCTGCGATGGCGCCCGTCGCGGGCATCGGGCCGTCCTTGGACGGGCCGGTGGCGTCCGGGTTGGTGGCAATAAAGCGGGCCCCGGCCAGGATCAGGCGGATGGCCATGGTGATGGCCTCAAAGGAGTACGTACGGGTTTCGCCGAGCACCACATAGTCCGGGTCCTGGTCGGTGAGGATGAAGCCTGCCTCGTGAAGCGCCGTCGTCAGCCCTGCCTCGCCGATGGTGTAGGCGCGGTTCCCGGAGCCGGAACCCCGCACCTGGTCCTTCAGGAAGGTGGCGGTGGCCAGCGCGGACGTCCAGATGTTCTCCTCGGGGATCTCCAGCCCGGAGGCCCGGAGCCTGGCGGCCAGGTCGCGGGGCGTGAAGATCGAGTTGTTCGTCAGCACCAGGAACCGCTTGGACGTGTCCACCCAGCGCTGGATCAGTTCGGCGGCCCCTGGGACGGCATGGTTTTCGTGGACGAGTACGCCGTCCATGTCTGTTAGCCAGCATTCGATCTCCTGGCCGCTGCGGTAAACCGCCGGTGAACCCTGTACCTGGTCTGCTTCTGCCACGTTTACCTCCGCCGTTGATGAATGCTCCAGTGGTCCAGTCTAGTGTTGAGGGGTGAAACAAACGCCCGGAAACCCAGTCGAACCTCATCCGATTCCAGCGGAGGAGCCAGCGCCCGAGGAGGCGCCGGAGCCAAAGGCGGAGGTCGGCGTCGGGCCCTGGGACGGCGAGCTGCCCGCTGGTGACCACTGGGATCCGGAATTGCTCGCCGACGGCGACCGCCGCAACGTGGTGGACCAGTACCGCTACTGGAAGCATGACGCGATCGTGGCGGACCTCGATTCGAAGCGGCACAACTTCCACATCGCCATCGAAAACTGGCAGCACGACCTCAACATCGGCACCGTGGTGCGCACCGCCAACGCGTTCCTCGCCAAGGAAGTCCACATCATCGGACGACGCCGGTGGAACAGGCGCGGGGCGATGGTCACCGACCGTTACCAGCACGTCCGCCACCACCCCACCGTGGAGGACTTTGTGGTGTGGGCGCAGGGGGAGGGGCTCGCGATCATCGGGATCGACATCTTCCCCGACTCCGTGCCCCTGGAGACGTATGAGCTGCCCAAGGACTGCGTCCTGGTGTTTGGCCAGGAAGGGCCCGGGCTGACGCCGGAGGTCCACGCGGCTGCCTTGGCTACCCTGTCCATCGAGCAGTTCGGCTCCACGCGCTCCATCAACGCCGCCTCCGCCGCCGCGATCGCCATGCACGCCTGGATCCGCCGGCACGTTTTCAGCCAGCCCGTTCTGTAGCGCGCCTTCTGAACCCCGCCGCTGAATCCGAGACGAAACTATCGGAAATCTTCGGAGAATCCCTAGGTCCACAAGTTACCCATCAGTAGCATGTGGCTTGGATCACGCTCATTGGCGAGTGTGGCACTGACTGGAGGTTCAATGAAGCATCCTTCTGTACGCGTCTGTTCGGCCATTGCGTTGGCCGCGGTTCTCACCTTCGGTTGTGGCGCGGCGGCCCAGGCCGCTCCGGCACCTGCCATAACGCCGGCGACGATCGCCGACCCGCTCGACTTCTACATCACCCCCGCCTCACTTCCGGCCAACAACGGCGACCTGGTCCGGACGGAGCCGTCTGTCTTCTTTGTCGATCCGCTCAAGACCATCCGGGCCCAGGCCTCCGTGCAGCGCATCATGTACCGCTCCGTGAACAGTTCCGGGGTGCCTGTCGCCGTGACCGGTACAGTGCTGGTGCCGTACGCGGCCTGGACCGGGTCCGGCCCGCGTCCGCTGGTCAGCTACGCCGCCGGAACCCAGGGGCAGGGGGACCAATGCGCACCGTCCCGGGCCATGGCTACCGGCGAGGAATACGAGGGGATCTTCATCGCCGGGCTGCTGGCGCGGGGCTACTCCGTAGCGGTGACCGACTATGAAGGCCTCGGCACGGCCGGCAGCCACACCTACATGGCGCGCGAATCGCAGGCACACGCCGTCCTCGACGCCGCCCGCGCCGCCCAGCGGTTGGGGAACCCGCAGATCGTCCCCGGCGGCCCGGTGGCGCTGGCCGGCTACTCGCAGGGCGGCGGCGCCTCGGCGGCCGCCGTCGAGCTTGCACCCCAATACGCTCCGGAGCTGAACCTCAAGGGCGCGTACGCGGGGGCGGTCCCCGCCGACCTTCCCGCCGTCGGACGAAACCTCGACGGCGGCCTGTACACCGGGTTCCTGCTCTACGCGGTGACGGGAATGAGCGCCGCCGGCGGACTGGACCTGAGCCCCCACCTCAACGCTGCCGGGCGGGCGAAGCTTGCGGCGACGAACAACGAATGCACGTTGCAGTCGATTGCCTCGAGCGGCTTCCTGAACACTGCGCAGCTCACCGTGTCCGGGCAGAAGCTGAGTTCCTTGCTGGACCTCCCGGAGCTCAAAACCGTCATTGCCGAACAGAAGATCGGTAACGGCCGGGCGCCCGCGGTCCCCGTGCTGCTCTCGCACAGCGTGCTCGACGACGTGATCCCCTTTGACCAGGGCAGGCAGCTGGCCAAGCGCTGGTGCGCCGCCGGATCGTCGGTGTATTTCGATGTCACGGCCGGGGCCACCCACGTTGGCGGCTACGCGGCGGCCATCCCGCAGGCGTTCGTCTTCCTGGAGCGCCGCTTCGCGGGCCGGTCCGCAGTGGGCAACTGCTGGCTGTACGGCTAGCCCTCTCCTGCGCGAGATGGCACTTCGCGGCAGTCCCGCTCCGGGACTGCCGCGAAGTGCCACCTCGGTGCGGCATGTGAGCGTTAGTGTTACCGGCCTGCGTGACCCGAAACACTGCCCCTGCACAGAAATGGCTAGGATGGTGGCTAGCCGTAAGAGGTCTACTCTCCAGGGTCACAACCCATAGACGAAAACTCAGCATAGGAGTCACCATGCCCATTGCAACCCCAGAAATCTACTCCGAGATGATCGACCGCGCCAAGGCCGGAGGCTTTGCATTCCCGGCGGTCAACGTGACGTCGTCACAGACCCTGAACGCAGCCATTCGCGGTTTCGCCGAGGCTGAGTCCGATGGCATCATCCAGGTTTCCACCGGTGGCGCAGCGTACTGGTCCGGCGCATCGGTGAAGGACATGGTTGCCGGTTCGCTCGGCTTCGCCGCCTTTGCCCGCGAAGTGGCCAAGAACTACAACGTCAACATCGCGCTCCACACCGACCACTGCCCCAAGGACAAGCTGGACGGCTTTGTCCTGCCGCTGCTGGCAGCGTCCGAGGCTGAGGTCAAGGCCGGCCGGAACCCGATCTTCAACTCGCACATGTGGGACGGCTCGCACGAGGCCCTCGAAGACAACCTGCGCATCGCCCGCGAACTGCTGGAGCGTGCCGCCGCCGCCAAGATCATCCTCGAGGTCGAAATCGGCACTGTTGGTGGCGAGGAAGACGGCGTTGAGAACGAAATCAACGAGAAGCTCTACACCACCACCGAAGACGCCCTGGCCACCATCGAAGCTTTGGGTGCCGGCGAGAACGGCCGCTACCTGACGGCGCTGACGTTCGGCAACGTCCACGGTGTGTACAAGCCCGGCGGCGTGAAGCTGCGCCCGGAGCTGCTCAAGCAGATCCAGGCCGAGGTGGGCGCCAAGATCGGTAAGGAGAACCCGTTCGACCTCGTGTTCCACGGCGGTTCGGGCTCCAGTGACCAGGAAATCGCTGACGCGGTCTCGTACGGCGTGATCAAGATGAACGTCGATACGGACACGCAGTACGCGTTCACCCGTCCGGTGGCCGGCCACATGCTCGCCAACTACGACGGCGTGCTGAAGATCGACGGCGAAATGGGCAACAAAAAGACCTATGACCCCCGCGTCTGGGGCGCCTCAGCCGAGGCCGGCATGGCTGCCCGCATCGTCGAGGCCGCCCGCCAGCTCGGCTCAGTCGGCAAGACGTTCTAGCCATGTCGGACGAGTTCCGTAAGAACCTGATGGGCCCGGAGCCAACGCTCCTGCCTGCCGAGACCGACGTCTACCAGCAGCTGGACGCCGGCGCCGAAGCTCTGGACCTGGTGGAAAAGCACCCCACGTCGTCGCTGTTGTGGGCTGTCCTGGCGGAGGAGGCGTGGGCCGAGGGCCGCACCATCGATTCCTACGCCTACTCGCGCGTTGGCTACCACCGCGGGCTGGACTCGCTGCGCCGCAACGGCTGGCGCGGCGTGGGTCCCATCCCGTGGGAGCACGAACCCAACCGCGGCTTCCTGCGCGCGCTCTACTCGCTGGGCCGCGCGTCCGCGGCCATCGGCGAAGCCGAGGAACCGGAACGCATCGAGAAGTTCCTTAACGACTCGGACCCGGCAGCCAAGGCGGCCATCGAGGGCTGACAACTCCGGTTGTTGAGCTTGTCGAAACGACGACGGCGGGCGGTCACCTTTCAGAAGGAAAGGTGACCGCCCGCCGTCGTAAGGTGGTCGAGCTTATCGAGAGATGCTCCGGTTGTTAGACCTTCGCGAGTCCCGTGCGGGCCATGGCGTCGGTGTAGACGACGCGCATTTCCTCGAGGTACTGTTCCTGCCGCGCGGGCGTCCCGGCGAAGGCGCGGCCGCTGAGGGAGCGGACCTTGTAGGTCTTCAGCCCGCGGCGCCAGAGCAGCGGAACTTCGGTCTTCAGCAGCAGGTTGGCCAGGCGGTTGGCTTCGGTGCCGTGGGCCACGATCACCGAGGCGCGGGGGACCACGGCGAGGAACTTCAGCAGCGGCTTGAGGCCGGCGGAAATCTGGTCCGGCGTGAACTTGCCGTTGACCTCGCCGGGGGTGTGCCACGGGTGCACGTTCCAGGGCATCACAAACTCCGGACGCAGGCCCAGCTTCCACTGGATGCCGAGCATGCGGGTGGCGGCGTCTTCGTCGCCGGCGGTGATGAAGCCGGACGGGTCAGCTTCGCCGATGTTGGAGTAGAGGCTGATGATGCGGCACTCGTCCACGTCGTGCATGGGGTCCACGTACGGGACTTCGGTGTGGGGCTTGACACTCTGCAGGGAATCGCACAGCTCGTTAACGGCGGCAACGTTGGGCTCGTAACGGCGGCTCAGGAGCTGTTCACGGAGGGATTCTGGGGCCAGGGCTGTCATATAGTGCAATGTCTCCTGCGGGGCTCGGCGATGCTGCCAATCCGGAAAATGGGCGCGTGATGGGCGCGCCCGTCCGGCGTGGTTTGAAATGTGGTGTGGACCGATTCCTGGTCGATCTCTATCAGTTTAGCAAGCCCCGCGAAATGCGGACCCCGTCCGGTGGCATTCCGTGATGAAAGGCATAGGGCGGCAACCCCGTCAAGTGGATTGACAGGTTTCGTTTAGCTTGGTTGGCTTCTGTGACAGCCCGCAGTCAAGGACGTTGCGGCTGGTCGCACCCTACATGTACTCGAAAGAGGTAACGTACCGTGAACAAAACCCTGGCAACCTTAAGGACCGTGGCCGTATCCGGAGCCCTGGTTCTGGCGGCGATCGCCGCGTCGGCACCGTTGGCCAATGCGGTAGGCGAAGGCCCCAACTACGACGGCAACGGCCAGATCACCACCTCCAAACAGGCAACCTATGACGAGCTGGTCTCCTTCCTGAAAGATCAGGACGCCCGCCAGCCAGCCATGGAATTGGAGGTTATCGGCCAGACTGTCAAGGGCCGGGATATCCATCTGGCGAAGTACATTTCGGACCCGGCCAAGCCCACCATCCTGTACCTGACCCAGCAGCACGGCAACGAGCAGCTGACCACCGAGGGCGCCATGGCATTCGTGAAACACCTGGGGACCGGGAAGTCGGGGGACATCCTGGACGGAGTGAACATCCTCATCGTCCCCATGCTCAACGCCGACGGCGCTATGGGAGATGTGAACTTCCCGCTGGATGACTACCTTGCCAAGGGCGACCGCCACATGACGCGGTACAACGCCGAGGAGGTGGACTTGAACCGTGACCACGTCGCCAAAATCCAGCCCGAAACCCAGGCGCTCCACAACAACGTCATGCGTAAGTACAAAATCGACTACATGATCGACCTGCACCACCAGGGCACCCGGAGTGAACGCGACGGAAAGCTGGTCTCCGGGTCCATCCTGTACCCCACCACGCCCAATGCCGATCCGGCTGTTGTAGAAATGTCCAAGCAGTTGGGCGCCGTGGTCTTCAACAACGTTGACTCCACCGGCTGGGGCCACTTGGGCAAGTATGTGGGCGGCAGCGCCGAGACCATCAGCCGCAACGGCATTGCAGTTGAGTACGGGATTGCTACCCTGCTCTTCGAAATGCGTGGCATGTCTGATCACTATCTGGACGGCTACGCCCTCGGGCTTCGCAGCAACGGTTATCTGATCCAGCAGACGGTGACCACGCTGACGGCCACTGCGGCGGCCATCGCTGACGGGTCGATTGCCGACGTCGACACCTCCTTCTGGGACAGCCTGGACACCCAGACGTCCCGTCCGGGCGAGGAAGCTGACGACGAGTAGTAGATCGCGGGAAGTCTGCCCGTGGTCCTTTGCCGCGCGCGAAGGGCCACGGGCACCCTATTGAGTGGACAAAGTCCGTGATCGGCTAAACTTGGGTGGTAAGAGCCCCGGACTCTTGCGTGGTTGGCCGCCGTAGCGGTCCGGCCAGGCTGTGGCCTTCGGGGCATTCTCATGAACGGCGCTACTCGGGTCTGCCATCTCGGTGGACGGACCTGCGCGGCCCGAACGAATGGGGGAGGATCCCATGCCAGCAATCGTGATCGTAGGAGCCCAGTGGGGCGACGAAGGAAAAGGCAAGGCCACCGATCTTCTCGGCGGCCGCGTTGACTACGTCGTAAAGCCCAACGGCGGCAACAATGCCGGGCACACCGTCGTCGTAGGCGGTGAGAAGTATGAGCTCAAGCTCCTTCCGGCCGGCATTCTGAGCCCCAACGCGATTCCGATCATCGGCAACGGCTGTGTGGTGAACCTTGAGGCCCTGTTCCAGGAGATCGAAGGCCTGCAAGCCCGTGGCGCGGACACGTCCAAGCTGCGCATCTCCGCCAACGCGCACCTCGTGGCGCCCTACCACCAGGTCCTGGACAAGGTCACCGAGCGTTTCCTCGGCAGCCGCGCCATCGGCACCACCGGCCGCGGCATCGGCCCCGCCTACATGGACAAGGTGGCCCGGCTGGGCATCCGCGTGCAGGACGTCTTTGACGAGTCCATCCTCCGCCAGAAGGTGGAAGGATCCCTGCGCCAGAAGAACGAACTCCTGGTCAAGGTCTACAACCGCCGCGACATTGTGGTGGACGAGATCGTGGACTACTTCCTGGCCTTCGCCGAGCGCCTGCGCCCGCTGGTCATCGACAGCACACTGGTCCTCAACAACGCCCTGGACGAGGGCAAGGTTGTGCTTATGGAAGGCGGCCAGGCCACGTTCCTGGACGTGGACCACGGCACCTACCCGTTTGTGACCTCCTCCAACCCCACGGCCGGCGGCGCGTCCGTTGGCTCGGGTATCGGCCCCACCCGGATCTCCCGCTCCATCGGCATCATCAAGGCCTACACCACCCGTGTAGGCGCCGGACCGTTTCCCACCGAACTGTTCGACGAGATGGGCATGTACCTGCAGAAGACCGGTGGCGAGTTCGGTGTAAACACCGGCCGTCCGCGCCGCTGCGGCTGGTACGACGCCGTCCTGGCCCGCCACGCTTCCCGCGTGAACGGTTTCACGGACTACTTCGTCACCAAGCTCGACGTCCTCACCGGCATCGAGCAGATCCCGGTCTGCGTTGCCTACGACGTCGACGGCGTGCGGCACGACGAAATGCCCATGACGCAGACCGAGTTCCACCACGCAGTGCCCATCTTTGAGTACTTCGACGGCTGGACCGAGGACATCACCGGTGCCCGCACCCTGGAGGATCTCCCCGAGAACGCCCGTAACTACGTGCTGGCCCTCGAAAAGCTCTCCGGCACGCGTTTCTCCGCGATCGGCGTCGGCCCGGACCGCGACCAGACCATCGTGGTTCACGATCTGATCAACGACTGACAGCCTGTAAGGCACGACGACGGCGGGTCACCTGGAAAGGTGTCCCGCCTTTGTTCTGCCGGGGGTTGTACGCAATTTACACAGGCTTAACGCAACCGGTCTTGTGAGGGTGCACGCGAGCCGGACAGACTCTTAAGCACACCCTGAACTGATCAGTTGATCATTCGACCAGACCCGCAGGTGCCGGACGCAGCGATGCTTCCGGGACCGCCCGTGGCGAACTTGCGGCCCGGACGGGACCCGCAGACCGGAAGGATTTATCATGGCTGGGAAGTTTGAAGTTTTCTTGGACTCGGATTCACATTTCAGGTTCCGCCTCGCGGCGCCGGACGGCACGGTGATGGCTGTGTCCGGAGCCTTTGAGGACAAGGCAGCCGTGGCTGCCGGTATCGCCGCCGTCCGCGAATGCGCCGGGACAGGGCTGGTCAGCGATCTCTGCCCCGCAGCCAAAGGTGCCCCCACCACCCCCGCCCCCACTCCTGTGGTGGTTCCCGCCCAACTCGAGCCGAACTGTGGGGACCAGCGCGTTCCCGCCACCAGGACGCACACCTTTGTCCTTGCCAAGGGACCACGCCGGAGGTTGACCGCGCCGCGCTGGACGTAGGCAGCCCAGCCGGCGTAACGGTCCCGGAAAGTTTTTTGTCCGACGGCGTAACCCCTGCGGTGCCTTGAGCGATTACCCCTATGAAGCGCCGGTCTGGAACTTGTCCCCCATCATGTTCCAGACCGGCTCTTTTGTTACTGGAGGGTAAAGTTAGCTGGCGAGGGCATTCCGCGGATGACGTGCGGGCCCCAAGCTGAGCTAGCCCTGAGCTAGCCCAGTCCCCTCCACCGAAGGCCCTGTGTCCGTGACCGATGCACTGACAGACGACGTTCTGCGTGCGCGCGCCCGTGATCCGGAGCTCTTCAGCATTGTGTACCGAACCTACGCGCCACAGGTCCTGGGCTACCTCACAGCCCGCGGGGTAGAAGATCCGGAGGCGGCTATGCAGGAAGTCTTCCTTACCGTCCTGCCACGGCTGCAAAGGGTTACCGGCGGCGTGGCCGGGCTGCGCACATTTGTCTTCTCCGTGGCGCACGCCAGGATGGTGGACGATCACCGGCGCCAGCAACGCACACCCATCAAACTCCCGTTCGAACCGGAGCTGGACGGACGCGAGGAGTCCTCCGCTGAGGCCGAGGTGCTGCAACGGATCTCCCCGCAGGAGGTCGCGGATCTCCTGAACGAGCTGCCGGATGAACAGCGGGAAGTGTTGTCGTTACGCCTCGTCGCGGGCATCACAGTGGACCAGGTGGCCGCTGTGATGGGCAAGAGTGCCGGCGCCGTCAAGCAGCTCCAGCGCCGTGCATTGATCCGGCTGCGCGAGCAGTCCGCAGTGAAGGAGTACGTGGCGCCATGACGTTCAATGCCAGCTCCCTGATCGGGACCATTGATGAAATGCTCCTTGACGCCGGTGTGGACGATGCCGCCGGTCTCCGCGAATCCCTTCTCGCGGTGGGCTCCCTAGGCTCCCTGCCTGTACCCGAGCCCGGTCCCGAACTGGCGGCGCTCCTGTCAGGCCAGACCCCCCAGCTTGCCCGGCACAGGCTCCTCCGGAAGCACCGGACCACCATTGTGGGCCTTTCCGTCATCGCGGGGATGGGGCTGGGCGTCACCGGGGTGGCCGCCAGCGGCACCGCTCCGGACGCGCAGGCCAGCAGTTCCATCCAGCAGTTGTTGCAGGACTGGGCTCCTGGCTGGTCCATCGCAGGGACTCCCGCCGGCAGCCGGACCGCCGCAAATCCGGCGGAGACGCAGTTGCGCGCGGAGCCGGCAACCCGCGACGACGCAGCGCCGGCACAGCCGGAAACTGTTGAACGGGAAACTGCCCCGCCACCGAACGGTCCGGAAAACGCAGGCAAGAACCGGGGCACGGAGCCGGCAGGCCGCGGAAACGGCACGTCGCCCGGCAAGTCAAAGACGGACGACGGCGGCGCGCCGGGGAACGCTGCAGGTGTCCCCCCTGGCGGTGCTGCTTCCCAGGACGCTGCCACCCAGGAAAGCAAAGGTCCTGTCAAGGCCGCCGCGGACGCCGCTGCCGAACTCGACGAGGCCGGAAAGCTGGTTGCCGGTACTCTGGCCGAGGCCGCCGCGGCGGGGGAGTCCCTGACGTCAGCCATCGTCCCCCGGCACTGACAGAAAAAACCGGGGCCCGCAATGCGGGCCCCGGTTCAATCTGGCTGAAGAAGTTCACCCGGTAATCAGGTTTATTTCTGGAAGCGCCTGTCCGTCAGGAAAGCAGCTGCCGCTTGGAGGAGATCACTCCGGTGTCGAAACCGGCCAGGTGCAGCCCGCCATGGAACCGGGCATGCTCGATCTTCACGCAGCGGTCCATCACCACGTTGAGCCCGGCGGCTTCCGCGTCCGCGGCCACGTCCTCATGCCAGGAACCGAGTTGCAGCCAAAGGGTTTTGGCGCGGCCGCGATGGCCTCGTCCAGGACGCCCGGGAGGTCATCGTGCTTGCGGAACACATCCACGATGTCCGGGCTCTCGGGAAGATCGGCCAGTGAGGCGTAGGTCGGTTCACCCAATCGATCCTGGCGGTAGCACCCTTCACTGTTTGCCGAGGATGGTCGCCTCGACGGGTACAGCGTTTGGTCAGGGATGCTGCGGCTTCATCGTTCCAGGTCTCTCGGCCGCTCGGGATGGTCACTTCCACTACGGCCGAACCGCACGCCCTGCGCCAAATCGGGGCCTGTGGGACGTAATATTCGTTCACGCCCGGCATTGATGCCTGCCAGTCAGTCAAATATTCGATCGAGGGCCGCTCGGGGGACGATGTACGCTTGCATCATGGGCCACGTCAACGATCCTGCCGTCATTGAGCGCCTGATGCGAAACAAAGGGCGGTGGGCCATCGTGGGCCTGACCACCAATGAGTGGCGCGCAGCATACGACACCTCGCTGTTTATCCGCGACCGGCTCGGGATGGAGATCATCCCCGTCAACCTTCCCGGCGACCCGGTCCACGGCGAAACCGGGTACCGCACCCTGGGTGAAATTCCCCCTGAAAAGCAACCCCTCGACGTCGTCGACTGCTTTGTGAACTCGCAGAAGGTCGGGGCGGTAGTGGACCAGGCAATTGCCGTGGGCGCCAAAGCCGTGTGGCTGCAGCTGGGTGTTATCGACGAGGCGGCAGTAGACCGTGCCAAGGCCGCCGGCCTGGACGTGGTGACGAACGTTTGCCCCGCGCAGCAGGCGTGGAAGTACAACCTCTGACTGGTTCCCTGGACGCGCAGGTCCCTGGACGCGCAGCTCCCGCGGCACGCACTTGCGCGGCAGGCTCAGGGTTGGGCGACGATCAGCGCTGCATCAGTTCCGGGTAGTGGCGTTCGGTCACATCTGGATGGGCGCGCATGCGGCCCTTGAGCATGTTCAGGCCAAAGGACGCGAGCATGGGGTTGGACGGATCGTCGGAGATGCCACGGGCCTGGGCTTTGAGCTCGGGAGGCAGTGGCACCGGATCGATCACGGCATCCAACCGCGGCGACCAGAAGAAGGGGACTGAGTAACGGTCCACGCCGGGTGGCGGCGCCTGAACCCGGTGGATCGTGGCGGCGAGGTAACCTTCCGTGGCCACCTCCAGCATTTCGCCCAGGTTCACCACGAGTGCCCCGGGAACAGGCTCAACCGGTGCCCATTCACTCGTCCCAGGCGGCAGCACTTCCAGCCCGCCCACCTCGTCCTGGAGGAGCAGGGTGACGAAACCGTAGTCGGCGTGGGAGCCTACGCCCTGGTCGCCGGCCGCCTCCACCACGCCGCCGACGTAATGCACCAGCTTGCCCATCCAGGCCGGTTCGTTGCCGAAGGGCTCGTCGAAGTGGTCCTCCGGCAGTCCCAGGGAAACCGAGATGCCCCGCAGCAGCTCCATGCCCACACTGGACATCAGGTGGGCCCAGGCCATGGCCGCCGGCTTGAGCTCCGGCAACGCCTCCTCGGGCCACATATTGTGCCCCTGGAGGAGCCAGTACGGCTGATCGGTCGGATAGTTGTGGACGGGCTCGCGTTCCGGGGAGTAGTCGATCTGCTCGCGGGCGTCGGCCCGTCCCTGCGTGATTTCAGTGCCCATCCGGGTGTAGCCGCGGAAGTGCGGTGAAATCCTGTTGTCCATCTTCATCCGCTCCTCGAGGGGCAGATCGAAGAAGCGTTTGATGAGGGCCAGCAGCTCCTCGGCCTGGCCGGGGGCGGCGCCGTAACCAGTGATTTGGAAGAAGCCCACATTGTGGGCGGCGTCCCGCAGCTGGTCGATGAATTCCGGGCTGAAGGAGCCGTACGGCTGGCGTGCGGCGCTCATGTCCAGAACGGGGATGGTGGCCTGGTCGGGTGACATCTTCGCAGACTAGCACCGCCGGGAAGGGCTTTATAGGCTCGGTCCATGGACACAGCCCAACTCAAGGCAATATGCCTGTCATTTCCCGGTGCCTTCGAGGATTTTCCCTTCGGTCCGGAGACCTCCGTGTTTAAGGTCCGGGCTGCCGTAGCGGGTGGCGCGCGGCACGAAGCCAAGATGTTTGCGGCTTCCGCAATGAACCCCGACGACTGGTCCGTGAGCCTGAAATGTGAACCCGCCCTGGCTGAGCAGTTGCGCGCCGCCCATCCGGAAATCAAAGGCGCGTGGCACATGAACAAGACCCATTGGAACGGCGTGCGGCTGGACGGAAACCTGCCCGATGCGATGATCCGGGACATGGTGGAGGACTCCTACGACCTTGTGGTGGCCTCCCTGAGCCGCAAGCAACAGGAGCAGCTGGGATGGGCGCGGCTGTCCGCTTCGTCGGGCGAGTCCCGTTGACCGGGAAGCGCCTGGCTGCCGGCGGCCTCAACTACCCGGGCATCGGCTCCACCGAACACGGCCGGGCGCCGGAAGGCTACGCCTGCCTCGTATCGCGGGAGTACCTGGGTGAGGGGTTGGCGCTCTACCGCCGGGTGGCGCACGGAATCCTTACATGGGAACTGCAGCGGCGCTCGGGCCTGCGCGTCCGGACCGAGTCCGACGTCGTGATCCCCGGCGCGCGCGTGGTGAGCGGGTTCGGCGTCGGGCCTTTCTGTATTTATGCCCCGTGCGAGGTGGTCTGGGTCCGGCGGCCGGTGCCCGGAGACGGCCCCCAGTCAGCGGGCTTCGGCTACGGCACGCTGCCCGGCCATCCTGAACGCGGCGAGGAAGCCTTCGAAGTCGAGATCGGCGCTGACGGGCGGGTTTTCTTGAAGATCACCGCCTTCAGCAGGCACGCGAACTGGTTCTACCAGGCGGGAGGCCTGCTGGCCCGGGCGGCGCAACGGCACATCACTTCGCGATACGTTGGAGGGGCACGTCAGCTTGCCGCGGGATAGTCCATCTACACCCCGCAACGGAAGGAACACCCATGATCTTCATCGTCGTTAAATTCAAGGTCAAACCTGACTGGTCCGAGCGCTGGCTCGGCCTCGTTGACGGCTTTACCCAGGCCACACGCGCGGAACCCGGCAACCTCTGGTTCGACTGGTCCCGCAGCGTGGATGACCCCAACGAGTTTGTCCTGGTGGAAGCCTTCAAGGACGACGCCGCCGGGGACCACGTCAACAGCACCCACTTCAAGCAGGCCATGGCGGACATGCCGCAGGCCCTGGCCGAGACGCCGCGCATCATCAGCCGCCAGCTCGACGGCGACGGCTGGGAGCAGATGGGCGAACTGACCATCTGACCCCATCGGAGCAATCGATACGATTACTGCATGTGGATCGGCTGGATTGAATTCGACATCCTTCTCGGCGATGTCCAGAGCCTGAAGGAGAAACGCTCCGTCATCAGGCCGCTGCTGGCCGAGCTCAAACGCCGCTTCGACGTGTCCGTCGCGGAGGTGGGGGACCACGATCAGTACCGGCGCTCGCAGGTGGGAGCCGGCCTGGTGGCAGCAGACCGGGCGCACCTCGTGGAGGTACTCACCGCCGTCGAACGCTTTGTGGCCGCCCGGCCAGAATTTGAGCTGCTCAGCTCGAGGCAGCGGGAGCTCCGCAGCGACGACTGACCATCGATTGCTTAGAGGCCCAAGACTACTTTGGCCGCTGGCCACGCCAATATGAGCGCAAGGAACGTGCCGCAGGTGATCGCTCCGCCAAGCCATGAACGAAAACCGTCATGGCCGATGAAGTGTCCAGTCCAGTGCTTGCCTTCAGGTTGTGAAGCATTGCGTAGCCGGGCGCTGACTGTTAGCCCCAAAACTGCTATCGCAGCCAAGCCGATAAGAACGTTCGCGGCGAAGAGCCAGAGGATTACACCGGCCGAAGGGTCCCCAAAATTGTAGCCATGCTGATTGACGTGCGCAATTGCATGTTTGAGGTCGTCACTGCCGCCGACGAAAAGTGCCACGGCCCAGCACATCCCGGCCAACAAGATGGCAGCGATGGGAGCCGAAACCGGCATTTGTGAACGTGCCCGCCACTGGCGCAAAGTCATGATCAGGAGGATCACAGCACCAAAGGTCGGCGCCCAAGGCAGGGCAGCGAGGAGACTTAGTCCCAGCTTTGCTGTGGCGAGGATTACGAGTAGAGAAACCAGGGCAAAGCCGACAAGCCATGCCGTGACGTCACTATTACCTGAGCTTGCGGCTGTAGGTTGATGGATTGTCGTACTTGAGTAATGTCGCTGGTCGACTGTCTGCTTGAAGTGTGCGCTTCCGGAGATATCACCTGTGCGGATTCTTTGATCATTTTGTACTCTTGCCACGTCAAGTGGGGCTTTGTCACGTTCCGTCCTGCGGGCTGCTGATCGTCCGACGACGGCAGTAAGCACGGGACTTACCACCGCACCTAGAAGGGATGCTATTACTGGCGTCCAAGGGCCCGCTGCTTCACGGGCCAAGTCGTCGATGATAGTGCTCATGATTTCCGCTCTCTCTTGTCATTTGCGAACAATACAAGGATGAGCGAGAGGTGTGACATTTTTTGTCATAGCATGGGATCCAACTACCGGGCGCACCTCGTGGAGGTGCTCACCGCCGTCGAACGCTTTGTGGCCGCCCGGCCCGAATTTGAGCTGCTCAGCTCGAGGCAGCGGGAGCTCCGCAGCGACGACTAAAACCAACGCGGGGTCACTTATCGCCCATCCCAAGTGGATTATTGGGCGGAAAGTGACCCCGCGTTGATTTAGGGAGGGGACTAGCCGAAGTACTTCGGCAGGGTCGCCTCGTGGGCTTCGCGGAGGGCGTCCAGCGACATGGTGTCCACGCCGTTGATCTCCAGCTTGTTGCTCGCTGCGTCCACCACGCCGATGCGGGTGTGGGCAAAGCCGCGGGCCGTGCACATGTCCTTGAACCGGACCTCTTCCGAGCGGGGCACGCCGACAACCGCGCGGCCCTGGGACTCGGAGAACAACGCTGTGAACAGGTCCACGCCGTCGCGGTCCAGAACGTCCTGCAGGGCGATCCGGGCACCCACGCCGTAGCGCAGTGCGGACTCCACCAGGGCTGCCGCGAGGCCTCCTTCGGAGAGGTCGTGTGCGGAGTCAACCATGCCGTCGCGGGACGCGTTGATCAGGATTTCGCCCAGCTCGCGTTCGGCGGCGAGGTCAACCTTGGGCGGCAGTCCACCGAGGTGACCACGCATGTTGGCCCACTCGGAGCCGTCCAGTTCAGCCGCCGTCGTACCCAGCAGGTAGATGGCCTGGCCGTCCTCACGCCAGCCCGACGGCGTGCGTCGGGCGACGTCGTCGAGCTTGCCCAGCACTGCCACCACGGGGGAGGGGTGGATGGGTGTGGTGCCCGTCTGGTTGTAGAGCGAGACGTTGCCGCCGGTGACCGGGATGCCCAGCACCATGCAGGCATCGGACAGGCCGCGGATGGCCTCCGCGAGCTGCCACATGACGTCCGGGTCCTCGGGGGAGCCGAAGTTCAGGCAGTCGCTGACGGCCATCGGTACGGCGCCGGAGGTGGCCACGTTGCGGTAGGCCTCGGCCAGCGCCAGCTGTGCGCCGTGGTACGGATCGAGGTAGGTGTAGCGGCCGTTGGCGTCGGTGGCCAGAGCAACGCCCAGGCCGGTTTCCTCGTCCACGCGGACCACACCGGCGTCGTCCGGGAACGCCAGAGCGGTGTTGCCGCCCACATACCGGTCGTACTGGTTGGTGATCCAGTCCTTGCTGCACATGTTCGGCGAAGCCACGAGCTCGGTGACGGCGGCAGCCAGTTCCGCGGGGGCGGAGGGGCGGCCGGTGTCCTGCACTGAGCCGGTGAAGGAATCGGCCTGTACGGAATCCTGCCATGAGGGGCGGGCGTACGGGCGGTCATACACGGGGCCGTCGTGGGCCACGGTGCGCGGGTCGACGTCCACAATGACCACGCCGTCCCAGGTGATGATCAGGCGGCCGGTGTCGGTGACCTCGCCGAGCCAGGAGTACTCCACGGCCCACTTGTCCATCACAGCTTCGAACGCGCCGATGTTCTCCGGGGTGACCACGGCCATCATGCGTTCCTGCGACTCGGACATCAGGATCTCGCCCGGCGTCAGCGTGGGGTCGCGCAGCAGGACGGAGGTCAGCTCAACTTCCATGCCTCCGTCGCCGTTGGAGGCGAGCTCGGACGTGGCGCAGGAGATGCCAGCGGCGCCGAGGTCCTGGATACCTTCAACCAGCGAGCCCTTGAAGAGCTCCAGGCAGCACTCGATCAGGACCTTCTCAGCAAAGGGGTCGCCCACCTGGACGGCGGGGCGCTTGGACGGCTTGGTGTCGTCGAAGGACTCGGAGGCCAGCACCGAGGCGCCGCCGATGCCGTCGCCGCCGGTGCGTGCACCGAACAGGACCACCTTGTTGCCCTTGCCGGACGCGTTGGCGAGGCGGATGTCCTCATGGCGCATAACGCCGACAGCCAGCGCGTTAACCAGCGGGTTGCCCTGGTAAACGGCGTCGAAGACCATTTCGCCGCCGATGTTCGGCAGGCCCAGCGAGTTGCCGTACCCGCCGATGCCGGCAACGGCACCGTGCATCACGCGGGCAGTGTCCGGGTGGTCGATGGCGCCGAATCGCAGCGGATCCATCACGGCCACCGGGCGGGCGCCCATGGAGATGATGTCGCGGACAATGCCGCCGATGCCGGTGGCAGCACCCTGATAGGGCTCCACGAACGACGGCGAGTTGTGGGACTCGATCTTGAACGTCACGGCCCAGCCGTCGCCCAGGTTGGTGACGCCGGCGTTCTCGCCGATGCCCACCAGCATGTCCTTCTTCATCTCGTCGGTCACCTTTTCGCCGAACTGGCGCAGGTGGTTCTTCGAGGACTTGTAGGAGCAGTGCTCGCTCCACATCACGGAGTACATGGCCAGCTCGGCGCCGGTGGGGCGGCGGTCCAGGACCTTGACGACCTCATCAAACTCGTTCTGCTTCAGGCCCAGTTCGGCCCACGGCAGTTCGGTGTCCGGTGTCTTGGCAGCGTTCTCGACGGTGTCGATGTTGAACTTCTTGGTCTCGACAGGCTCGACCACCGAATTGATCTCGGTCATTTGTTGCCTCCCACAATCTTGTTCAGTACGGAGGTGAAGAAACCCAGTCCGTCGGTGTCGGACCCGCCGATCCCGTCCAGGGATTCGGGGCCGAAGCCAACTTCCACCGCGTGCTCGGGGTGGGGCATAAGTCCCACCACGTTGCCGGCGGCGTTGGAGATGCCGGCGATGTCGCGGCGGGAGCCGTTGGGGTTGAAGCCCACGTAGCGGAACACCACGCGGCCTTCGGCTTCGAGCGCGTCCAGGACCTTTTCGTCGGCGATGTACTGGCCGTCCTGGTTCTTCAACGGCACCGTGATTTCCTGGCCGGCCTCGTAGTCCAGGGTCCAGGCGGTGTTGCTGTTTTCCACACGCAGGACCTGGTCGCGGCACATGAACTTCAGGTGGTCGTTCTTGATCATGGATCCGGGCAGCAGGTGCGACTCGGTCAGGATCTGGAAGCCGTTGCAGATGCCCAGCACAGGTAGCTTGGCATCGGAGTTCGCGGCGTCGATGATTTTGGACATCAGCGGCGCGAAGCGGGCAATGGCGCCGGCGCGGAGGTAGTCGCCGTAGGAGAAACCGCCGGGGATCACGACGGCGTCCACGTCACCCAGGTTGGTGTCCGCGTGCCAGAGCGGCACTGCGGTGCCGCCGGCGAGCCGGACGGCACGGGCGGCGTCGCGGTCGTCAAGGGTGCCGGGGAAAGTAACAACGCCGATCCGGGCCCCCGCGAGCCTGCGAGCACCAGGAGCGTCGGCGGCGACGGCGATTGCCTCGCCGATCAAGGGAAGTTCAGTCATCTCAGGCCTCGACGACCTCGACGTTGACGACGTCTTCGATCACGGGGTTGGACAGCAGGGTCTCGGCGGCTTCGCGGGCCTGGGCCAGGATTGCGTCGGTCACCTCGCCGTCAACCGTGAGTTCAAAGCGCTTGCCCTGGCGGACAGAGCTAAAGCTGGTGAAGCCCAGACGGGGGAGTGCACCCACGATGGCCTTCCCCTGCGGGTCCAGAATCTCGGGCTTGGGCATGACGTCAACAACGATCCGGGGCATCCGGCAACTCCTGTGCGTGAGCATTGGGTAAGGGCGCAGCGGAGTCACGCCGTCTTACGCCGTTCCGGGATGCTGGGGACATTCTTTTTAGAACAGTGTGAACGGGCGCTCCGCGAGCTTGCTAGCCCATTCTACCGGGCGGAGCGCCGCACCCTGTATTCGGTGGGATCGGCCACAGTCATCGCGGCGGGGCCGGCTTTCGGGAGGTGAAGGACGACGGCGGCTATGGCCTCGCGGAGCCAGCGTCACTAGGATTGCGGCATGGCTGAAAAATCGAAATCTCTGCTGTTGCCGATGATGGCCGTGGCCGTTTTTGCCGGGTTGGGCCGGATGGTTGTGCAGAAGATCAAGGCGGACCGGGCTGCCCGGGAAACGCGCGTGGCCGGCCCCGTGGACGAAAAGACCCGCCAGTGGATCAGCGACGTGGTTCGGACGCCCAGGCAGTAGGCGCCCACTCCTCCTTATCCCGGCCTCAAGTCTTTGCCCAAACCTCAACCGGGCGTCCTGAACGGGGCGCCCGGTTTTGTGCCCCGCTCCACGTGCCCCTGCGCCAGCTGCCCTGCTGAAAATGTACTGATCCCGAACGCTCTGTCCCAGGCCTCTCCCAAGCTTCTTCCGGAAAGTCCTAGCCATGTGACGTTCTAAACACAGCACGCATGACAAGTACCGCAACGGCCAGAAGGTGACCCTGAAGGGTCTCGACTACGGCCAGTGGTACTACGTGTACCTGAACAAGAAGAGCTACCGGATCGGCTGGATTTTCCCCACCACCGACAACACGGTGGAGTTCATCCTTCCCTCAGGTGTGCAGAGCGGCCGCGACGACGTGGTGGTGCTGGACAAGGACGGCAAGCAGGTCTCGTTCGACCGCCTTCAGGTGACGCCCAAGGGTTGAGCCAGGTGATTTCCTTGCACCAAAGAACACCTCCGCGCGGAGCTGGACTTTTCCAAAGTCCGGCCCGCGTGGGGGTCTTTCTTTTGTGCCTTCCCGGCCCCGCCTTGTAGCTGCATGATTGACGTATGCACCTGATGTGTCCTATGTCATATTCAGCTCTCAGTCTGTACTGTTTGTAACGGCTGGTCACAGCATTACAAAATCTGTAATGTCGTGTGCCGTTCCCAGCTGCTCCAGACCGGCAATGTGGCCGGCCGTTCCTCGTGAAAGGTGTAGTCGCTCGTGAAATCAACTGGAAAAAGCCCCATTCGGGGCGGGGGACTCCGGAAAGCAGCGGCATTGGCCGTGGGCTTGCCGCTGCTCCTTTCGTCGATAGCGATGAGCCCCGCTACCGCGGCGCCCGCTGAAGCAAACACGGCAGTTGCCTCAAAGAAGATCAACCCCGGCGACTACCCCGCCGGCCGCTACATTGTGGTCCTGGCCGAGAAGCCAGCGGCCACCTACGACGGCGGGACTCCCGGACTCGCAGCGACGAAGCCCCAGAACGGCCGGAAGCTTGACGCCGACCGGCCCGAAGTCCAGCAGTACCAGGCGCATCTTGAGGGCAGGCAGAACGCCGTGGCCGGGTCCGAAAGCGTCCGGATCAAGCGCCAGTACACGGCTGCCATCAACGGGTTCTCGGCCGATTTGACCGCCGACCAGGCCGCTAAGCTCGCCAAGGACCCGGCCGTCCTCATGGTGGCACCGGACACGGAGAACGCGCCGGATTACTCCACTACAGACTTCCTTGGGCTCAGCGGTGAAAACGGCATCTGGAAGACTGTCTTCGGCGGGCAGGAGAATGCCGGCAAAGGCGTCGTAGTTGGCGTTATTGACTCCGGCTACACCCCCTCCAACCCGTTCTTCGCCGGGGAAGACGTGCAACCACTCGCCGGCCAGGCCCAAGTGGGCGCCCCGTACCGCACCGCGGACGGCAACATCGCCATGCTCAAGTCCGACGGCGACACCTTCGTCGGAGAGTGCCAGAAGGGCCAGGGAACCGGGGCGGCGTTTGACGGCAGTGCCTGCAACTCCAAAGTCCTGAGTGCCCGCTACTTCGCTGACGACTACATGGCGTACGTGGCGCCGGAGAACCGCGCGCCCGAAGAACTGATTTCGCCTGTGGATGTGGGAAGCCACGGGACGCACACTGCCAGCACCGCCGCGGGCAACGCGAACGTCCGGGCCAACCTTGGTGCAACCGATATGGGCATCACCAGCGGCGTGGCGCCGGCGGCAAAGATCTCCGTCTACAAGGTCTGCTGGGAGGACGACAACCCGGCCACGGGCGGATGCTACAGCTCCGCCTCCGTGGCCGCGATCAATCAAGCCATCCTGGACGGCGTGGATGTGCTCAACTACTCCATCTCCGGCAGCACCTCAACCACCACGGACCCGGTTTCCCTGGCTTTCCTTTCCGCGGCGTCCGCCGGAATCTTTGTTGCCGCATCCGCCGGAAACTCGGGACCCACGGCAAGCACCGTGAACCACGGCGCTCCGTGGCTGACCACGGTGGCCGCAAGCTCCTTCTCCACGGAGTTGCAGGGAACCGTCGAATTTGAGGACGGCAGCAAGTACCGCGGCGCCAGTCTTATGTCCGCTCCCGTTCCTGCGAGCAACGTTGTGCTGGCGGCAAGTGCCGCAGCCGCCGGCGCAGCAAACCCGGAACTGTGCGCACCCAATGCGCTGGATCCCGCCAAGGTGACAGGGAAGATTGTTGTCTGCGACCGCGGGGTGGTGGACCGCGTAGCCAAGAGCGCCGAGGTGCAGCGCGCCGGCGGCATCGGCATGATTCTGGTCAACGTAACCACCTCCTCCGAGGACCTTGACCGCCACGCAGTCCCCACAGTGCACGTGAACCCGCCGGCCACGCAGCAGATCAAGGACAAGATCATCGCCAACCCCGGCATCAAGGTCTCCCTGGTGAACACGGACACCACCGGCCTTCCGGCCGCGCCGCAGCCGCAGATCGCCGGCTTCTCTTCCCGGGGCCCGTTGCTCGCTACCGGCTCAGACCTGCTCAAGCCTGACGTGGCGGCCCCGGGTGTGGCAGTGCTGGCAGGTGTGTCACCCATCGGTTCCGGCGGCGACCAGTTCGGCATGATGTCCGGGACGTCAATGGCCGCGCCGCACGTGGCCGGATTTGGCGCCTTGATTCTGGCCAAGAACCCCACATGGTCTCCGGCCACCGTCAAGTCGGCCATGATGACCACGGCAGCTGATATCAAGAACGCAGACGGCAGCCGGAACGGTGACGTGTTCGCCACCGGCGCTGGCCAAGTGGACATTGCGCGGGTCCTGGATCCCGGCCTGGTCTACGACAATTCCGAGGACGACTACCTGAAGTTCATTCAGGGAACGGGCCTGGACCTGGGCATCCCGGATCTCGGAACAACCGCACCGCGGGATATGAATGTTGCCTCGTTCGCGCTGGGGGCACTCACCGGCAAGACAGAGGTCACGCGGACTGTCACCGCGCTGACCCCGGGCGTTTACCGGGCCAAGGCCAGCGTTCCTGGCGTCAAGGTGACGGTCACGCCGTCGATCCTTAGCTTCAACGCTGCCGGCGAGAAGCGCACCTTCAAGGTCAAGTTCGAGAACACCAGCGCTGCCTTGGGGCAGTTTGCCGTGGGCAACCTCGTCTGGCAGGGTGCCGGCAAGAACGTGGCATCGCCGGTGGCCGTCCGCCCGCAGTCGGTGGTGGCACCGGCAAACCTGGCGTTTACCTCGGAAGGAGGCCAGGGGCAGGGCGACATTCCGGTGGTTTCGGGCACCAACGCGCCCGTGAACATCACCTTGGACGGCCTGTCCAAGGCTGACTCCTCGGCCATCGAACTGGTGCCAGGGCCGCTGGCCCTGGAAACGGACGCGTCCAACTTCGCCAAGGAGGTCACCGTTCCGGCAGGATCGCCGCTGGCAAAGTTCTCCGTCTTTTCCTCGGACGAGGCCGCCGACTTCGACATGGTGGTTTTCAACCCGGCGGGCCAGGCCCTGCTGGCCCAGACGGCCTCTGCCAGTGAATCAATTTCGGTTCCGAACCCGGCTCCGGGCGTGTACACGATTTTTGTGAACCTCTACGCAAGCCCCAATGGGCAGCCCACGAAGGCGTCCGTGGACGCTGCGGTGCTGGGAGCCAACGTGGGAAATGCCACGGTGACCCCCAATCCGCTGCGGCTCGGGAACGGCCAGTCGGGCATTCTGAAGCTCCAGTGGAAGGATCTCGCTGAAGGCTCCTATATCGGCCGGGTGACGTTCGCCGGTTCGAGCGCGCCCACCTTCGTCTCTGTGGTTGTCACACCAGGCAGTGCTTTGGTGGTCCCTGCTGATGAAACTGCCGGTGACCCTGCCAACGACAAGAAGGACAAGGTCAAAAAGGAAAAGAAGAAGCAGGAGGTTCCGGAGTTCTCCGGAAACCGCAACATGGACCTCTAGCCCTTCAGCAACGGCATGCGAACGCCGCCGGACCGCTTGGTTCCGGCGGCGTTCCCGTTTTGCGGAGGCTGCCGCCGATGGTCAGATTTCGCCGCGGGAACCAGTTGTCCCGCCGAACAGGGGAGCCATGGCGCGCCAGCAGGAGATTTCACAGCCATCGGTTCGCCGGAAAGTCACACTGACGGGACGGCCGTTGATGGAGCCGGACACAACGGCCACCTGCGGCCCGCCGTATTGCTGCGTGCAGAGTTTCGGGGGGCCCGGTTTGGGAAAGAAGATGTCCTCACCGAAGCGTTCCATCGCTGACAACGCTGCTGCGGGATCGGGCACGGTGCAACCGTCAGCAGGGCGGCCATCGCGGACTATCAGCCGGAACTCGTACTCGGGGGAGTCGGGGTCTTCCGTGACCCTGATGGTCAGCTCGAGGTCCTTCATACCGTCCCCCCAGTTCGAAGCGGTGCCAAGGCCTGCGCCAGGCGCCCTCGGAGCGCAGCAGCCTCACCGGCGAAGGCGCGCTGATGCTCAACGTAGGCCGCTTTGCCTTCCGCGGTTTCGATCCGAATGGGCGGGTAACCCCACTCCGCGAGGTCGTAGGGGGAGGCCTGCATGTCCATGGCCCGGATCCGCCAGGACAGTTCGAAGCAATCCATGACCAGTTCGCTGGGAAGCGCGGGCAGCAGTTTGTACGCCCACTTGTAGAGGTCCATGTTGGCGTGCAGGCAGCCCGGCTGTTCCATGTGCCGCTGGTTTTCGCGGCTGGGCGCCAGTTCGTTCAGTGCAATCGCGTCGGGCGTGTAAAACCGGAAGGCGTCGAAGTGTGAGCACCGGATCCGGTTGTCCTCCACCACTTTGTCCGTGCCGGCCGAACCCAGCCTCAGCTGCAGGTATTCATGGCGCAGGTCGAATTTGTCCTGTCGGTAGACCATGGCCCATTCGTGCAGCCCGAAGCAGCCGAACTGCGCGGGCCGGGCAGCGGTGCCGCGAAGAATGATGTCCGCGAAGGCCACAGCCTCGTGCCGGTCGGCCAGGAACCCGGTGCGGTCAAAAGTCACAGCGGTGGTACCTGGCGGCAGCCCTAGGGAGGCGAGTTCGCCGTCGTCGAGCGTTTTGTTGTGCTTCCAGCCCATGCGGGCGGACGCCGCTTCAGCGGTCAGTACGACGCCGGCTCCCGGGTGCCAGCGCAGCAGCTGGCCAGGCTTCTGGGTGTAGTAAGTGAAAAGAAAGTCCTCCACCGGGTGCTTCCGACCTGCCGAGCGGCGGGCAAGGTAGGGATCCGAGTAACGGCGGACGCGTTGGGCGTGCGCTTCTTCGCGGGCACGCCAGGCATCGGCCGTCAGCAGGCTACGTTGCTCCACCGCTGGCGCCCAGGACGTCCTGGGCTGCGTTCCAGGCACCGATTTCGCAGCCGTTGGTGCGCGCGAACGCGGCATCCACGGGAGTATTGTCCACAATCCCGGTGACCGTGGCGGTCTGCGGGCCGCCGTATTGTTCGGTGCAGGCCACGTCTTTGCTCTTGGGGGCCGGGCTGAGGAGCGCAGCGTTGTTCTTGAGGGCAGCGCACGCAGCCTCCGGCCTGGGGTGCTTGCTCTCAGCCGTGGGGAGGCCGTCGCGGCAGACCAGCGTGTAGTTCACCGCCGCTTCGGTGGGAGAGGGCCTGACCATGATGGCAAGTTCGGCGTTGCCGGCGCCGGGGCCTGCCGTCGGGGCCGGGGGTGCGGAAGGGGACGGCGCAGGGACGGTGGTCTCGGTGTCCGGAGCGGGGGACCCGGAGGTGCCCGGGCTGGCGGAGGAGCTGGTTGTGGGGCTAGCTGTGGGGCTGGCGGATGAAGTCCCGGTCCCGTCGGGCGGGCCCGTACACGCGGCGAGCAAGGCAACGGCGAGGACCGCCAGCAATGGCCGTACTGTTCGCAAACGCATGGACCCTCCTAGGTTGCTGCCATTTTACGCCTTGCCGGGTTTACTCCCCGACGGGTTGCCCGGTGGTTCCGGCGGTGGCGGCGATGAGCCCCATCATGGATTTGTGCAGCTCGCCCACCTGCTCGCGGGTCAGCCCCAGGCGTTCCATCATGGTGCCCGGGACGGCAACGGCCTGCTGGCGCAGCGCGGCGCCGGCGGGGGTCAGGCCCACGGCAAGGGTGCGTTCGTTTCCGTCCACCCGCTGGCGGGTGACAAAGCCGGCCTCCTCCAGCCGCCGAAGAAGCGGTGAGATGGTGGCCGGGGCCTGCGCCAGGGCTTCACTGATGCTGCGCAGGGTGCGGGGTGCTGATTCCCACAGGCACAGCATCACAAGATACTGCGGGTGGGTGAGTCCGAGCTTTTCGAGGACGGGCTTGTAGGCGCCCACCACGCTTCTGGATGCCACGGTGAGGGCAAAGCAGAGCTGTTGCTCCAAGAGGAGGTCATCGTCCTGCTGCCGCGAAGCGCCGGCCCGTACCGTCATAACATTCCTCCAATAGTTAGTGCACTAATTGTTAGCGTACACTGGAGCGGGTAATTGGGTTCTATCGAAGGGGTCACTTTCATGGGCAAAGGCAAGTCAGCCGACAAGGGCAACGCATCCCAGCGGTTCATGCGCGCAACCGGCAAGCTCAGGGCGATTTTCGGCCCGGCCAACCGCAGTTCCCTGGTGCATGACATGACCGAAGAGAACCGGGCGCTCCTGGTTCAGCGCGAGCGGGATACCCAGCAATGGGAAACGGTCACCCGCCCGGACGGCAGCACCTATGTTGTGGCCAGGAACCCGGACGACCAGTCCCTCCGCTGACTCTCCCCGGGCTCCCCATCCGGCCGAACCTCACCAGACCAATTTTCGGGCGGCGGGCGTAAAATAAGGGCACTGACTCCATAAGGAGGCAGTGGCTCTTTCGCCCGCAACGCGGGAAGGGGGTGGAAACAATGGGACATGCGCTCACCGGTTTTATGCACGCGACTGACAGGCTCCGCTTTGTCTTCGGGCCGGCAACGCGTCTGGACACGGATTCGCCCGTGGTCCACAAGCATGATGAGTTCGAGCAGGCCTCTGATGAGGATCTTTCCCACTTCGTGGTGGAAACCGATTCCGAAGGTCATCACTACGCCGTGCGCCGCGAAGAATTGGACAAACAGGGCTGAAACAAAAGCAACGCGGGGTCACTTCCGGCCCGATAACCTTCGTCTATCGGGCCGGAAGTGACCCCGCGTTGCTTGTAGAGGGCTACTTGGGCTAGCGCCCGGTGCCGCCGTAGACGGTTGCCTCGTCCTCGCTGTCCAGGTCGAAGGCCTTGTGGATTGCCCGGACGGCGTCATCGAGGAGATCGGCGTGTGTCACCACGGAGATCCGGATTTCCGAGGTGGAGATCATGTTGATGTTGATCCCGGCATCGGACAGGGCCTTGAAGAACGTCGCGGAGACGCCCGGGTGTGACCGCATGCCGGCCCCGATCAGGGACAGTTTGCCGATCTGTTCGTTGTATTCGATGTTCTCGAACCCGATGTCCGGCTGCGCGGCCTTGAGCGCTTCCAGGGCCTCCGCGCCTTCGACGATGGGGAGCGTGAAGGAAATATCCGTCCGGCCCGTGCCGTGCGTGGAAACGTTCTGCACGATCATGTCGATGTTCGAGTGGGCGTCGGCAATGACCTGGAAGATCGCGGCCGCCTTGCCGGGGATGTCCGGGACACCCACCACAGTGACCTTGGCTTCGGAACGGTCGTGTGCAACGCCGGAGATGATTGGCTGCTCCAAGGCAACTCCCTCTTGAGTGGTGATCTTGTCTTCGGCGCTGGGGATGACCCAGGTGCCTTCGTTCTGGCTGAATGAGGACCGGACATGCAACGGCACACCGAACCGGCGCGCGTATTCAACGCAGCGCAGGTGCAGGATCTTCGCACCGGACGCCGCGAGTTCCAGCATTTCCTCGCTGGAGATGGTGTCGATTTTCTGGGCGGAAGGCACCACGCGGGGGTCCGCGGTATAGATGCCGTCAACGTCTGTGTAGATCTCGCAGACATCGGCGTCGAGTGCGGCCGCAAGCGCGACGGCGGTGGTGTCCGAGCCGCCGCGGCCCAGGGTGGTGATCTCGTTGGTGCTACGGCTCATGCCCTGGAAGCCGGCGACGATCGCGATGTGCCCCTTGTCCAGGGCCGTGCGGATTCGGTGCGGATCGACGTCGATAATGCGTGCCTTGCCGTGGATGCCGTCCGTGATCATGCCGGCCTGGGAGCCGGTGAAGGACTGTGCTGAGGCGCCGAACTTGTTGATGGCCATGGCCAGCAGGGCCATGGAGATCCTCTCACCGGCGGAGAGGAGCATGTCCATCTCGCGGGCGGGGGCGGAGTCGGTCACCTGGGCGGCGAGGTCCAGCAGTTCGTCGGTGGTGTCGCCCATGGCCGAAACGACCACCACCACTTCGTTGCCGGCCCGCTGCGCGTCGACCACGCGCTTGGCGACGCGCTTGACGCCCTCGGCATCCGATACGGAGGAGCCGCCGAACTTCTGCACAATCAGCTGTTTGGTCACGGCAGTGCCTTCGGGCAGCTCCTGTGGCTGCGTTCCTGTGTGCACTTCGGAAGTGGGCGTACTCATGCGCGTACCTTCACTGGATCAATCGGAGTTCTGGAGGTCAGGCACGGCCTTGCGGCTGGACGGCGTGACGTGTCAGCCCAGTTTATCGCCGCCTGTGGCCGGACGCGGAATTGTGTCCAAATCTCAGCCTTCCGGCGGATACTGTGCCCGTCGGCTCAGGCGTAGGCTCATATAGTCAGTATGCATGAATGGCTTTGGGGGACAGGTGCTCGGAAAATGACAGAAAACTGGGACAGAATAGGCATTCCAGCCCAGCCGGAAAGCCCGCGCCAGGACGGCATCAGCGCCACCGCGGTGAGCCGCAGCTTCGGGCAGGTGCACGCCGTCGAGCACATGGATTTCCATGCTCCGGCGGGAAAAGTCACCGCCCTGATCGGCCCCAACGGTGCCGGTAAAACAACGCTGTTGCTCATGTTGGCTTCACTGCTGGCGCCGGATTCCGGCAGTGTCACGGTGGATGGGCTGGATCCGCAGCACCACAGCGCGGAAGTGCGCAAAAGGATTGGCTGGATGCCGGACACCCTGGGCGTGTGGGAGTCCCTGACCGCCCGTGAGATCCTCACTCAGATAGCCCGTTTCTACCGGCTGCCCAAGGCCGGAATCCCGCAGCGCGTCACCGAGATGCTGGACCGGGTCCGCCTGAGCGACCTTGCGGACCAGCCGGCCCGTGTCCTGTCCCGGGGGCAGCAGCAGCGCCTCAGCCTGGCCCGCGCACTGATACACGATCCGTCCGTGCTGCTGCTCGATGAGCCGGCGTCAGGCCTGGACCCGGGATCGCGGGTGGAGCTGCGGGTGATGCTGCGGCAGCTTGCGGCGGAGGGGAAGTCTATTGTGGTCTCCTCCCACGTGCTCAGCGAGCTGGACGAAATTGCCGACGCAGCGGTGTTCGTCAACCGAGGGAAGACGGTCCGGCACCAGACCACGGACGCGGCTGCCGCCTCCGGAAGGCGCTACGCCATCTCGGCAACGGACGGCGCAGCGCTCGCCGCCAAACTCACGGACTTGGGCCTGGCGTTCCGGGTTGAGGACGGCCGCCGGCCGGCCGTCAGCCTGGTGTTGCTGAACGACGACGACGCCGCCCGCCTCCTGCGCGACCTGGTGCTGGCCGGCATCGGGGTCAGCTCCTTTGCCCCCGCCTCGGGTGCCCTGGAAGAGACTTACATGAACCTTGAGGGGGAGCGGCGATGAGCCAGCTGACAGAACCAACGCAGCGCCCGCCGGCTTCCGGCTTTAGTGCCGGCTACCTTGCCGGCATCCGGGATGTGGTGGTCCTGGAACTCAAGCAGCGGCTCCGGTCTCGCGGCTGGTACATCATGCTGGCCATCTGGTTCATCCTGACGGGCCTGGTGACCTGGCTGACCTGGGCCAGCTGGAACGCCCAGCGCGAAGCCCAGCGCGCCTATTCCAACTTTCTGCCGGCCGACCAGGGACCGGGGTCCATGATCTTCGAAGTGGTCCTGGCCTTTGTCCTCCTCTTCGCATTGCTGGTGGCGCCCGCACTATCTGCCAATGCCGTCAACGGCGACCGCGCCGGCGGGACCCTGGCCATCCTTCAGGTGACCCTGCTCCGTCCCGGACAGATCCTGTGGGGCAAGTTCTTCGCCGCGTGGGCCGCCGCCCTGGCCTTCCTGGTTGCCAGCACGCCGTTCCTGGTCATCGGAGTGGCCCTGGGCGGCATGACGCCCGGCCATGTCATCGTGGCCCTGCTGATGCTGGCCGTTGAAGTGGGCGTGGTGTGTGCCATCGGCGTCGGAATTTCCGCGCTGGCAGGGCGCCCGCTGTTCTCGATCGTGGTCACGTACCTTGCAGTGGCCGGGCTGGTATTTGGTTCCCTGATTGCCTTCGGCCTGGGCGCCGGGCTCTCGCAGGGCACCATCATGGCCAACCAGGCGCAGTACCGCAACTACGAACCGCTGCAGCCGGTACCCGACGAAACAGCACCCCAGGAACCGGAGTACACCTGCTCCGGTCCGCTGCGCGCCCAGCCGGCCGTTCGCACCGAAAGGGTTGCGTGGATGCTGGCCATGAACCCTTACGTGGTGGTGGCAGATGCCATCCCTTACACGGTCCGCGTCAACAACGGCTTCGGCATGTCATCCCCGGTGGGCGCCATCGAATCCATCAGCCAGGGTGCACGCTACGCCATGGCCGGTCCGGAGGGCACCTACCCCTGCGCCAACGGCGAGGCCAAGCCGCAGTACCTGGCGCAGTCCACTCCCTTGTGGCCGCTGGGGCTCGGCCTGCAGCTGCTGCTTGCCGGACTGCTGATGTGGTTGGGTTGGCGCTCGCTGCGAACTCCGGCGCACAGGCTGGCACGCGGAACCCGCATCGCCTAAAGCCGCTGTACCCGACGACGACTCAACCCGGCCGCCTGAACCCAGGCCAGGCCGGGTCGGGCGCCTGTCTGCCTTAGCCCGGTCGGTCTGATCAGGGCAGGGGCAGGGGCAGGTCCGCTCAGGTCAGGGCGTTGCGGCGGCCTTCGAAAGCGCGGCCGAGCGTGACCTCGTCGGCGTACTCAAGATCGCCGCCCACAGGCAGTCCGGAGGCCAGCCTGGTCACCACGATGCCGATTGTCTTCAGCATCCTGGCCAGGTACGTGGCCGTTGCTTCGCCTTCGAGGTTGGGGTCGGTGGCGATAATGACTTCCTGGATGGCGCCGTCGTTCAGCCGTGTCAGGAGTTCCCGGATCCGCAGTTGTTCGGGCCCTACGCCGGCAATGGGGTTGATGGCTCCGCCCAGCACGTGATAGCGGCCGCGGAACGATCGGGTGCGCTCCACGGCGAGGACGTCCTTAGACTCCTCCACCACACAAATGACTGACGGGTCGCGCCGGGGATCCCGGCAGATGTTGCACAGTTCCTGCTCGGTGACGTTGCCGCATACCGTGCAGAACTTCACGCGTTCCTTCACCATGGTGATGGCTTCCACGAGTCGCTTCATGTCCTGCGGGTCCGCTTCGAGGATGTGGAAGGCAAGCCGCTGGGCGGATTTGGGACCGACACCGGGAAGCCGTCCGAGCTCGTCGATCAGCTCCTGGACTGCACCTTCGTACACGTTTTCCTCTTTTGGCTTGGCTTGGGTGGTGAATGGAGTTGCGGGAGTACGTGCGCCAGGTGCCTAGAACCTCGCAACGATGGGGCTTCCGTCCGGGGACCGCTCCTCGATCAGCGTTCCGCCCAGAATACGCTCGACGGCGGCGCGTCCAAAGACACCGGATTCCTCGATGGTTTCATCGTCCGCGCTCGGTATGTCCTGGACGTAGGTTGCGGCGGCAGCCCTGGCCGGCGCCTTGGCACGCCCGGCTTCGGCCTCGGGGCTGTTGGACAGTCGCTGGTAAAGACTCTGCCGGGCGGCAGCAGCGGACTCAGAGGTTGCCGGTGCCGGCTGCAGGGGTGCGGCAGCCGGAGCCGTCGATGCCATGGCGTACTCACGGACTTCAGCCGGTTCGGGAACCGCTGCTTCCCCCGGCGGGACTGCCGGGGCTCCCGGTGCTTGGCCGGTTGGCGCCGGATTGTGGGGCTCCGCGGTTTCTGGCGCGGGGCCTTGTAGTGCGGGGCTCTCTGGTGCGGGGCTCTGCGGTGCAGCTGAATGTTGTGCAGCTGAATCTTGTGCGGCGATGTCGGTGGTTGCGGTGGGGGCCACCGGAGACAAGCCCCAGCTGGCGTCGGCATCGGACTGGCTCACGACAGCTGACGTCTTGGGGACCTGGGCGGTGGCGGGCTCGTAGCTGGGTGCAGGAGCGCTTTCCGTGGCCTCTTCAGGGCCGGGAGTGTTCAGGCTTTTGCCAACATTGGGCTCGGTGCCAACTACCCATACGCCTGGCGCCTGCTCGATGGCCCGGCCCCACGGATCCAGTGCCGGATCGGGTTGTGAAGGAGCGGCCGATGCCGCACCGGAGGACCTGCTAGCTGGGGAGGTCTTTGCTGCTGCAGCCTTTGAAGCACCTCGAGCGGGCCGCTTGGCGGGTGCGGCCGCTGAAGGCTCAGGCTGTGAAGGCGACAGGCGTGGGGTAGCCGCAGCCGAGGGATCCCAGTCCATGGGTGGTTCCTCGTCCAGCGGCGGAGCATCTTCGTCGCGCGGGGGACCCCAGTCGTCATCGGAGTAGGCATACGAACCGGCGGTGGCATCCGGCTCAGCTGGTACCGACTGTCCCCGGGCGGCTGGTACCTGGGCGGCCACAGTGGCTGCCGGCGCGCTGACGTCGCCGGTGTGCTGGACTGTTTCTTCAGGAGCTGCCGCGCCTGCAGACGGTGCAGGTGCAGCAGTGGCAGGAGGCACGGCCGGTTCGGGAGCACGCGTCGCGGGGGAGGGGGCTGGCGAAGGTGCCGGCGCGGTGGCCAGGACCTCATGCGTGGAAACGGCGCTGGCAGGGGCCAGGCCCCACGCGACATCGGCTGAACTGGCCGGAGCTTCCGGGCTGGCTTCCGGACTAGCGGGAGCTTTTGGGTTTGGCTCAGCGCTCGCTGCCCTGTTGGCGCCACCGGCGACTGCCGTGATCTGGCAGTCGATGCCCACCGTTTTGTGGATCGCCTGCCGCAGGTTTTCAGCGTGATCAGCCCGGCCGAAGGCGCCAGCCAACCCGGTAGTGCTGAACGACAGTGTCAGGACCTGGCCGTCAAATGCACCCACCTGGGCGTTCGGCTCAACCAGGGCCCACGTGCTGCGCTTGATCTTGGAGAGTGTCTGCAGAACTTCCGGCCAGGCACGGCGCAGGACTTCGACGTCGCCTGTCCCGGCGGCCCCAGTGCTTGCCGCGCCAGTTCCTGTCGCACCGGTCGGTGCAGCGGTGGCAGGGGCATGGCCAACCGAAGCGGGCGCAGCCGGGGCAGGTGCAGCGGTGGCAGGAGCCGTGACAGCGTCGGTGCTTGCCGGCGGCGTGGCCGGGGAAACTGCGCGGGGGGCGTCTGCCCCGGTCTCTTGGGTGGGCTGACCGGATGCCTGCGGTGTGGGAGCGTGCCGCCTGCCTGTGGACTCGTCAACCGGCCAGTCGTTGGTGCTGACCCTGGGCGGCGTCAGCGACGGCCTGGTCTGTTCAGCTCCGGATACGGGTGGCCGGGCCGACCCGGGACCGGCAGCCGCTGGCCCTGAAGGCTGCTGCGCAGCAACCGGCGCCGCAGCAACTTGCTGTGCCGCGGCCGGAACCGCAGCAACCGGACGTGCCGCAGCGGGCGCCTCAGAAACGGCTGGCGCAGAAACTGGTTGCACGGAAGCTGCTTGTACGGAAACGGGTGCAGCAGGATCCGGCGTTGCCGCTGTCGGCACCGCGGAAACCGCAGCGGGTCCAGCCGAAACCGCAGCACCAGCCGGAGCGGGAGCGCCGACGTCGTTCCCGGCGTAATTCAGGCGCCGCTCCACGCGGTCGATCCGCGCAGCGATGCCGCGTTCCGTCTGTTCCGAGCTGGGGAGCAGGATGCGGGCGCAGAGAAGTTCGAGGTGCAGGCGCGGAGAAGTGGCGCCGGTCATCTCGGTCAGTGCAGTGTTGGTGACATCAGCGGCGCGGGAGAGTTCGGAAGCCCCGAGGTTGTGCGCCTGGTTCTGGAGCCGGGCGATCTGGTCCGCAGGCATGCCGCGGAGGATGACCTGGGCGCTTTCGGGCATGGCCTGGACGATGATGAGGTCGCGGAAGCGTTCCAGCAGGTCCTCGACGAAGCGGCGGGGATCGTGGCCGGTCTGCACCACGCGGTCCACAGCCCGGAAAACGGTGGCGGCATCTGAGGCGGCCACAGCTTCCACCACGTCATCCAGCAGCGAAGCGTGGGTGTAGCCGAGGAGGGCTACGGCCAGTTCGTAGTCGAGGCCGTTGGGTCCGGCTCCGGCCATCAGCTGGTCCAGCACGGACAGGGAATCGCGGACGGAGCCGCCGCCGGCCCGGACCACCAGGGACAGTACGCCGGGTGCCACCGGGACGTTTTCCTGAGTGCACAGCAGCTCCAGGTACGCCATCAGCGGCTCCGGCGGGACAAGCCGGAACGGGTAGTGGTGCGTGCGGGAGCGGATAGTACCGATGACCTTGTCCGGCTCCGTGGTGGCGAAGATGAACTTGATGTGCTCCGGCGGCTCTTCAACGATCTTCAGCAGGGCGTTGAACCCGGCCGAGGTGACCATGTGGGCCTCATCGATGATGAAGATCTTGTAGCGGTCGCGGACCGGAGCGTACGTTGCGCGCTCGCGGAGGTCGCGGGCGTCGTCCACGCCGCCATGGCTGGCGGCGTCGATCTCGATGACGTCCAGGGAGCCTGAGCCGCCGCGGGCCAGTTCAATGCAGCTGGGGCACGTACCGCAGGGAGTATCTGTGGGGCCTTGGGCGCAGTTGAGGCAGCGGGCCAGGATGCGGGCGGAGGTGGTCTTTCCGCAACCGCGTGGGCCGGAGAAGAGATAGGCGTGGTTGACACGGTTTTTCCGCAGTGCCGTCATCAGCGGCTCGGTGACATGTTCCTGCCCGATAACGTCGGCGAAGGAGTCCGGGCGGTATCTGCGGTAAAGGGCGGTGGTAGTAACAGTCACGGGAAAACCCTACCAATCCGGGCAGACAATCAGGATCCCTCGCGGACGGCCGCCCTGTGGGGGAATAGTAAAGACCCCCCATGCACCCGCCAGAGCCCGTTTACCCTTGCTACCTTCCGGTCCTGGGGGAGTTCAACAGGATGACGCCACATGAGGGGCCGCAGACAAGTTTACCCGAAGATTCGGGAAGGTCCGGACGGCCCGGGCCCCGGCTGGCCGCGGCCCGGCCGGGTGCCCTCTCGCCGCCCGGAATTTCCTGATGAGCTGCCCGGACCCGCTTGAACGGTGCTGGCCCACACCGCTCAAGCGGGGCACGGCCGCGAAAGCTGGCGCAAAGGCGAAGGCTGGCGCAAAGGCCCAGGCGCCAGCTAGCGTCGCCAGCCATCCACCGGCCAGGTCATAAAGGCGGGCTCCTCGTAAGGGTGCGCCGCGCGCAGGGCCAGCACAACGGCGTCGAGGATCTCTTCCTCCACAACGCACTCCACCCGGGTTTCCGGCACGCGCTCGCCCGCACCCACGGCCCCGATGAACGGCTCGGCACCAGGCAACGGAGTGAAGCGCCCGGTGCCGGGGGAGGTGAAGGTGCAGTGCGAATAGTTCCCGATGCTGCCCGCGCCGGCGTCCCCGATTGCCGCGAGCAGCGGCTCCGCGTGTGTCTCCGGAACGTAAACCACCAGGGCGTGCAGCTGTGTCATGGCCTCATCCTGCCAAGAAGGCAGGGTAATGGGCAGCGATTTTCATTGCTTATCCGGCGGGTAGGGCCGATCATGGATATGTACACCGATTGGGGCAATCTCAAGGTTGTGAGCTGCGGGGCCTGGCTGGAGGGCCGGACCCGGCAGCTCAACGGCGTATCGGAGGAATGGGCGCATTGGGGGCGTCCATTTTGACGTTAACGGGCCAGATGCGTCCGGGCTGCCCGGCGGCGGTAACAGTCCGCCGGGCCCAATTGGGCGATGCCGGAAAGTTCAGGTAGTCTAGTGTCTGCTTTTGATTCAGAAGCAGCTGGAGAATTCGCCTAGCGGCCTATGGCGCACGCCTGGAACGCGTGTTGGGTTAACGCCCTCGGGGGTTCAAATCCCCCATTCTCCGCCAGCCAAAAACCCGGTTCTGACCTCGTCAGGGCCGGGTTTTTGCTGTCGTCCAGCCAGGCGTTGACCCATGGCTGGAGCCCAGCTGCCCAGCCCAGCTGCCAGCTCATGCGCCCGCGTAGCCCAGGCGGCGGAGGCGCTCCCGGGCCGCTTGTTCGCTGGGTCCAGGCCCGCGTCCAAGGGCAAGATGTACGACGCCGAGAGTCACCTTCGTTGCCAGCCTCACGGGGAGCGGGAATGGCCCCAGCCGGGGGACCTGGAGCCCCAGCATCCGGCGGTACTTCGGCTCAAGGCTATAGACGGCGCCGGCGAAGATGATCCGGTAGCCGGGGCGCAGCAGCGGATGCAGTGTCGGGTTGCGGATGAACTCAACGGTCTCGGCAACCCTGCCGTCCGCGACCAGCTCACCGTTGTTATACCAGCGGTCCAGTTGCTCCCGCATTTCGGCCTCGCTCAGGGGCGGATCCTCCACGCCCATCAGCCGTCCGGCCTGGGCCCACTCGCGGACATAGGCGTCGGGGCCGCCGGGGATCCCGGCACCCCAGATTTTGTGGGCCGAGAGGAAGGCGTCCACGAACGCGATGTGGACCCAGCGGGCGAGTTCCGGATCGTTGGCCGAGTAGCTCCGCTCGCCGCCGTGGCCGTCACCGTAGTTCCCCTGTACAGGCTCGTGCAGGCGACGGACCCGGGCGGAAGCCTCGTCGGCGGCGGCCTGTGGGCCATAGGTGACGGTGAAGATCCAGCGGATGGTCCGGGCCAGCCGGCTGAGCGGATCTGCGCGGAAGTCGGAGTGCTCGTGGATTCCCGCCAGCGCCCCGGGGTGCAAGGCCTGCATCAGGAGCGCGCGGACCCCGGCCACAATGGTGGTCATGGAGCCGTGCACCGCCCAGACGGCCGTGCCGGGAAGGTGATAGCCGGCGTCGTCCCCTTCGGCCAGCCGCGGAACCCATGCGGGCTGACCGTCAGTGCTGCCGGTGAATACCCGTTTGATTTCGCCCTGCCATTCCCTGAGGAAATTTCGCATGTCACTATTCTCGCCCAGAAGCCGGCGGGCACGGTTCTGGGGGCGGATCCACATAATGTCCGCAGCGGTGCCGGTGCGGGGGTTCACAGGCCCGGGCCTGTGTGGTCCCATGAAATGGTAAGTCCGTCTGGATCCGGGGTCTGGCGGGCCAAACCGGGAGTCAACGAGTGGGCAGTCATTGGGGGTCCGGCCGGGACCAAGAGCCTGCGGGCGCGTGCGCCATCGCTGTGCGCGTGCTGGCCGCCAGCGCCGTTGTTGCCGCGTCACTCTTCGCCGTCGGCCTCCCAGGATCGTCCCCCGTTGAACCCCGCCCGGCAGCGTCGCCGGCGGGTGCCGGACAGGTTGGCTGGCCTGTGCTCGGTGCTTTCCTGACGGACAGCCGGGCCTTGGTTCCGTTTAACCGCACACTGGTCAGGACGATCGCCAAGGGCGGGAGCGCTCCGCTCAACGTGGCCGCTGCCGGGCTCACCCGCCCCCCGGAGGGGTCCCTCATGGCGCCCCTTGAGCTCCTCACTTCAAGCTCTCCATTCGGGTACAGGGTCAGCCCGATCACCGGTGCAGGCGGCGATTTCCACCTTGGCCAGGACTTCGCTGCAGGCTGCGGCACCAGGGTTTATTCGGCCGACGCAGGCGTGGTCAGGGCCGCCGGCTGGCACCCCTGGGGCGGCGGCAACCGCGTGGAAATAGACCACGGCAACGGGCTGATCACCACATACAACCACTTGGAGGCTGTGGCGGTCCGGACGGGGGACTCTGTGCAGGTGGGCCAGGTCATTGCCCGGGTGGGCACCACGGGATGGTCCACCGGCTGCCATCTGCATTTCGAAACCATCCTCCACGGCAAGCACACCAGCCCGCTGAACTGGACACTTCTGCGTATTCGTCAGTTGGACGAGCTCGAGGACATAGCCATGGTCAGCTATGAGGCCAAGCTCGTGGACGTCGGCGCGCAACGCTGGGCCATCCCGGTGGCCGAGGACAACAGCCACACGGTCCTGGGCGGCGAAGAGGAACTGTCCGAAGCGCCGCCGGTGGAGGGATCAGTGACAACGTCGGAACCGCCGGACGAGGCACCCACGGAAGAGTCGTCGTCGGACGCTACCTCGCCTGGATCCGCATCGCCCTCCCCAACGCCTTCCACGCCCCGGGCAACGCGGACGCCGACGGAAACCTCAAGCGCCACGCCGACGACGACGTCACCCACCCCCACGGGCACCTCACCTACCGCCACGGGCACTTCGCCTGCGCCGACGACGAGCGCGTCGCCGTCTCCGACGCCCACTGTCTCCAGGTCGTGGCCGTTCAGGCCTACCTCGCGCCTGACGCCGACGCCAGCGCCAACGGTGGAGCCAACAGCAACAACGAGTAACGGGTCCTCAGCCGAAACAGCGTCGCCCTCGCCCTCGTCTTCTACGACAGCTACAACCACCGCCACGCCTACCGACACCGCAACATCGTCCGAGTCGGCGGGACCCTGACAGAGAACTCCCAGACTGCACCCGTACCCTTGATGGTTGGCAACGAATCACCTGCATGACCAACCTTTCAAGGACGGCGCTGTGACAGACCTGTACACCATTCCCCTCACTCTCAACGACGGCACCGAAACCGATTTTGGCCAGTTCAAGGGCAACGTGGTGGTTGTGGTGAACGTGGCGTCAAAGTGCGGTTTCACTCCGCAGTACGCGGGTCTGGAGACGCTATACGAGAAGTTCCGCGACCGCGGCTTCGATGTGCTCGGAGTTCCGTGCAACCAGTTCGCCGGCCAGGAGCCAGGCAACGACAGCGAGATCGCCGAGTTCTGCGAGCGGAATTTCGGTGTCACTTTCCCGCTGACGGCCAAGGCCAACGTGCGTGGTAAGGACCAGCATCCGCTCTATGCCGAGCTGACCAGGTTCAAAACCAGTGTGCTGCCCGGCCTGGTGAAATGGAACTTCGAGAAGTTCCTGGTCAACCGCGAGGGCGAGGTGGTGGCACGCTTCGCGCCCACCGTCGAACCGGACTCCGCCGAGGTCATCGATGCAATTGAAATGGCACTGGCAGAATTTGACGGACCGGCGGCCACCACCGAACTTTCCTGAGCTTAATTCTTTAGTTTTTTCCAACTTGGCCGCAACAATTTACCCACAGTTTGCCAATTGTCTGATTGGATAATAGTTACTGAAGGGTAGAAGGGAAACGCCGTTTCCCACCAACCACAGAGGCAGCAATGAAGCACATCGAGGCCGAACACCCCCGGCCACGCCACTTCCTTCTCCACCTGAGCGACCCCCACCTGTTGGGAGGTCCGGATCCCCTTTACGGAGCAGTTGACTGCGAAGCCAAGCTCATTCAGCTTTTCGAAGAGGTCAGGGCTTCCGGCGCCCGGCCCGAGGCCGTGATCTTCACGGGCGACCTCGCCGACCAAGGCGACCCTCAAGCCTACGCAAAGCTCCGGGCAATTGTTGATCCCGCCTGCGAAGACATGGGCGCCCAAGTCATCTGGGCCATGGGCAACCACGACAACCGCGCCAACTTCCGGACCGGGCTGCTGGACGAGCCGGCCAGTGACGCACCGGTGGATCGCAGCTACTTCATCAACGGCCTGCGCATCATCACCATGGACACCTCGGTCCCGGGTTACCACCACGGCGAGCTAAGCCCGGCACAGCTGGGGTGGCTCACCCGGCAGCTGGATACCCCGGCCCCCGACGGCACCATCCTGGCGCTCCACCACCCGCCGGTCCCGTCGGTCCTGGACCTTGCCGTGCTCGTGGAACTGCGCGACCAGGCAAGCCTGGCCTCCGTGGTCCGCAACTCCGACGTCCGGACCATTCTTGCCGGGCATCTGCACTACTCGACCACCGCCACCTTTGCGGGGATTCCTGTCTCCGTCGCCTCGGCCACGTGCTACACCCAGGACCTCAACGTCGCCGTCGGCGGTACCCGCGGCCGGGACGGCGGGCAGGCCTTCAACCTGGTGCACGTCTACGAGCACACCATTGTCCACTCCGTGGTTCCGCTGGGGAACGCGGCCACCGTAGGGGAGCATGTCACCTCGGAAATGACTGCCGAGCGACTGGCCGCCGCGGGCGTCAGCATCCCTGACAACGCCAAAACAGGAGGCGTCAGGAAGGTAGCCCTTCCGAACTACGCTATCTAGCCGCGCAAAGCCCGGCGGGTCGGAAGCCCTGACGTGGGCGCGACCAGCGTCAGGGCTGCGAGCGTCAGAGCTCCCAGGGCGCCTTGATGGGGTAGTACTTCTCCAGGAAGTCGGTCACGATCTCGGCGCGCTCGTCCGCGGGGACTTCGGGGAAACTGCCGTCGTTGAGGCAGAAGAAGTCCATGTTCCGCTTGGCCAGCAGCTTGGGCAGGGAGTTCAGCCCGGCGCGGGCGGTGGTGTCCACGTAACGCACCTTGGCTGCGGTCTGCGTGACCGCACGGCCTGTCAGCAGCGCGTAGTAGTGGTAGAAGGAATTGGTGACCGAGATGTTGTCCGCGGCGCGGAACCTGCTCGCCGCCGTCTTCTGGAACTCCTCCGGGAACTCACGCTCCATCCTGGCCACAACGCTGCGCCGCAGCGGGGCGGCGGTGTGCTCCAGGTGCCGCGTGGTGATCCGACCGAACCGGTTCCAGAGCAGCTTGCGGTTCACGCGGGCGGCGTTCTCGAAGCCACTGCGCTCGGCATCGTTGTCGCCCAGCCCGATCCGGGTCTCGGCCTCGATGAACTTCGTGACGCCACCCGGTGTGAAGAACATGTCCGGGCCCACCGAGCGGCCGAAGAACATGTCGTCATTCGAGTAGAGGAAGTGCTCGGAGAGGCCCTCGATGTTGTGAAGCTGGCATTCCACTGCCTGCGAGTTGTGCGTGGGCAGCACTGCGGGATCGGCGAAAAACTCATCGCTGCGGACAATGGTCACCGACGGGTGCTCCGCGAGCCACTCCGGGGCGGGGGAGTCTGTGGCGATAAAGATGCGGCGGATCCAGGGCGCGAACATGTAGACGGAGCGCAGGGCGTATTTGAGTTCGTTGATCTGCCGGAAGCGGGCTTCGTGGTCGTCGCCTTCGCCGAGAACCACACCCTGCTGCTGGGCACGGCGGGCCGCGATGTATTCGGGAGAGCTGCCGTCAACCCACGAAAACACCAGGTCGATGTCGAAGCTGATGTCGCTGGCATGGTCGGCGAACATGTTCTCGATGGTGGGCCAGGTGTGGCCGTACCGTTCAACCGTCCCGCGGACAGCGTCCTGGGACTGCATGGTGCGGCGGGTCAGGGAGTTTTCGATCGGGAGGATCAGCTGATCGCCCTCAAAGCTCCAGAGCTCAATCTGGACGCCGGCGGAGGAACCGAACTCGAAACCGCCGTCGGGTTCAACCCGCGGTCGGTAGAGGCGGAAGATGCGGGCCTGACGGTTGGGGGAGAGATCTCCGTCGGCAACCAGCACGGAGGACTTCTTTTTCGCGTCCACGGTCATGGAGTACACGGGCTCGTTGCGGCAGGCCTCCACCAAGGCCGCCCGCAGCTTCTTGCGGTCCTTCCAGTCCAGGGCAATGACCGGACGGTCGTTGTTGCCGCGCACCAAAAGGTAGTCCAGCCCGGCCTCCGCGAGCACATTGCGCAGGAACAACAGATCCTCAACCATGGCCTGGTACGGCGTCCGGTTGTGGTTGATCAGGGCATACCGGCCCTTGTGCCGGACGACGTCCGGCCGGTGCTTGAGTCGAGCTTCGGCAGCCGGAGAGGTCACCTCCGTGTGGGTGCGCGGTTCTACGGACGCCTGGCCGCCGTAGTAGATCTCGTCCTGGACAGGTGCTTCTGTAATGGTTGTCTCCGTCGCGGGTAAATGGTAAGCGTTCTTATCTGAATAATAGCGCGACGCCCAAAATGGCAGGCCTCAAACAGGCGGCTGCCGGCGGGGGACGGGCTCAGCCGACCATGGCCTCCCGCCAGCTGCGCAGGTAAGCTCCGCCGGCGTCGTCGTGAATGACATCTTCCCCAAGCCCGAGATCGTTGGCGGTCAACACGTCATAGGGCTTGACCGGAACGCCGTCCGCCGGGCGGACATCAACGTGTTTTACGGGGTGGTCATTGTGGTGGAGCCAGTCCGCCATGGCGTAGTCCGTGCGGGAGTCCCCTACCGTCCGCCACGCCAGCGGCGTGATGCCCTGTGCCGCCAGCAACTCCACGGCGCGGCTGGCGCCGAGGTCTTTGCCGAGCCGCACTGACTCAATATCGGTGGAAATGATGGTGGGATCGACGCGGTAGTCCACCTCGTCGTCGGAATTCGGTGCGTGGTGCTCCAGGCGGACCACGCCCATGCCGTGGCGGGTCATCAGATCCATGGCGTCGGAGTCGAAAAGCCTCTGTTCGGCCAGGTAGTCGGCGGAGGGCACCTCGATATGCTGCTCAACGGACACCATGGCGCGTTTCGTCTCGTCAAAAAACATGTGCCTGGAGTAGTCCTCGGCCACGAGCCGGCGGACGTCATCGCCGTAGGCCTTGGGCACGGCCAGTTCGTGATCAACGTGGATGGGGCCGGGCCCGGCGGCGGTGTAGCTGAACCACACGGCGCCCTTCTCGCAAATGGCGTGGATGACTGTGCCGGCGGGAATGCCGGCGGCGATCATCGGCTCCATGACCTGCTCCCGGATGAAGGCATCGGAGCGGCCGGTATTGAAAACGACCGGAATTCCGGCGGTGGCCAGCGCCACGAGATCGGCAATGATGCCTGGTTTTACGTCGCGGGTCACGGGGCTGGCCACGGGTCCGTCAACGTCGAGCAGGAGGGCGAGGGGCGGGGTGGACGGCAGGCGGACGCCGGGCGTGGTGCTGGCAGGGAATTCGGGTGCAGTCATGGCTCCATTGTGTCAGCCACGGGCCTCCGATCCTGCGCCGGCAGCGCAACGTCCGCGGCATGTGACAGATGGTCACTGTTTGGCTACAACCTTGGGATGCTGCGGGCCGGACACTTCTCTTGGGCCCCGAAGCTGCCTAGGGTGGCATGGTGATCTTCAAAGCTGTGGGCGAGGGACGCCCGTATCCCGACCATGGTTTCAACACGCCCAAACAGTGGGCGTCGCTGCCGCCGCGCCCTGTCCGCCTGGACGAACTGGTGACCACCAAACGGACGCTGGACCTCGAAGCGCTCCTGGCCGAAGACTCCACCTTCTTCGGTGACCTTTTCCCCCACGTGGTGCAGTACCAGGGAACCCTGTACCTGGAGGACGGCCTGCACCGCGCCGTCCGGACAGCGCTGCACCAGCGGACCGCCATCCACGCCCGCGTGCTGGTCATAGATGGCTAGGAAACCCAAGGACGCCAACGTCCTGCATGGCCACCACGTTGTTACCGGCCCCGAACTGCGGGCCACGTTTGAGGCTGCCGGCGACCCCGACAATCCGGTGCGGGTGCGCCGCCGAGTGGTGCATGGAGTGGTCCTGGTTTTGCTGCTGGGCCTCATTGCCGGCGCCATCATCGTTGCGCTGGCCATCATGAGCGGACAGCTGAAGCTTCCGACGACGGCGGGCAGCGACGAGCCCCGGACCACCTGTCCCGCGGCCATCTTTGACTACACCCCCAACGACAAAATCAACCTCAACGTCTACAACTCCACCAGCCGCCCCGGGCTGGCCCGCTCTGTTGCGGATGAGTTGCTGGCCAGGAAGTTTGTGGTGGGGGCCGTGGCCAACACGGAGGCCGGCTTCCGCGGCGTGGCGGCGGTGGTTTCCGGGGCTGCCGGGCAGTCTGCCGCCTTCAGCGTCCAGCGGAACCTACCGGGCTCCGACTACTTCCAGGATGGCCGGACGGACGCCAGCGTAGACGTGATTCTTGCCAACGACTACAAGGAGCTGGCCGCCGCCGACCGTGTGGACCAGACTCCTGGGAAGCTCAGCTGCCCGCGTGAAAGCCGGCGGATCGCTGACGATGCCAAGTGGCCGGTCATTCCGACGGCCGGCGCCTGACCCTAGCTAGCGCGCAGGGGTGCGCCGTCGTCGTCGAACCTTGCTCCGGCGCCCAGCTGGATGAACCGCACGGTCCGGGCGATCCGGGCCTCAAGTTCGGCGGGCTCGTTGCTGCCGCGTGCGGCGCTGGAGGAGAGTGTGCCGTGGATGAGCTGCGCCTGCTGGCCAATGTCCGCTTGCGGCAGGTACCCCTGCGCCATGCCGTCCCGGAGGATGCCCTGCAGCAGGACGCTGAGTTCACCCACGTGGTCGGCCAGTTTCGCAAAGGACGACGGCGACAGTACCGCCGCCATCGCCGGTCCGGGCGGGAGGTGGCGTCGGCTGAGGTCCTCCACCTGGGTGCGCACGTACAGGGCCAGCCGTTCGACGGGGTTATCGAGCGCGCTCAGTGACTCCCGGAGTTCGGCGAGGAAGCGCTCGGTCTCATCCAGGGCGTAGGAGATCAGCAGTTCTTCGATGTCGGCGTAGTAGTTGTACACCGCGGTCCGCCCCACCCCGGCATGCCGGGCGACGTCCGTCATGGTCAGTCCGGGCAGGCCGTGGGTGAACAGGAGTTCCCCGAATGCTGTCAGGACCCGGCGTTGAGTCTCGGCGCGTTGCGCGGCGTTGTTGGCCGCCGAAATCCTGGGCATGCGGACACTTTACCGCGATGTGTCAGTAAACTCTCATCGGGCCGGTGTGTACGCCGGAACGTTCAGACCGCGCAGCCGTCCGGGCCGCAGGCCTCGCCGTTGTTGCCGTCCGCGGCGTTGACCAGCACCCGGGGGTTGGTCTCCTGCCACGCCTGGTTGAGCGCCGCCGTGAATGTTTCGGCAGGCTGGGCGCCAGACAGGCCGAACTTGCGGTCGATCACGAAGAACGGGACGCCCGAAATGCCGAGGGCGCGAGCTTCCTCGAAGTCGAAGCGGACGTCGTCGGCGTATTTGTCCGTGGTGAAGAGCTCGGCGACGTCATCGGTGTTGAGGCCCAGTTCCTGGCCCAGGGCGGTGAGGTACTCGGCGCTGCCGATGTCCTTGCCATGCTCGAAATGGTCGCTCAGCAGGCGTTCCTTCGCGGCATCCTGCTGTCCGTGCTGCGCCGCGAGGTGGATCAGGCGGTGGGCGGTGAAGCTGTTGGCCACCACCACCTGGTCGAACCGGTAGTCCAGGCCCTCGCCCTTGGCCTGCTCGGTGACGTGGTCAAACATCTGCGAGACCTGCGCCGGGGCCATGCCCTTGCGCGTGCTCAGATACTCCAGCTCGGTGCCGTCATAGTGCTCGGGAAGGGTGGGGTCCAGCTGGTAGCTGCGCCACTTCACCTCCACAGCGTCGCGGTGCGGGAACTCGGCCAGGGCCGCCTCGAACCGGCGCTTGCCGATGTAGCACCACGGACACGCGACGTCTGACCAGATCTCAATCTTCATGCTTGCCACAACCCCGCCTGCCCCGGGGCCATTCCGCGGCGGGGGTGTCAGATTGGTCACCATTGAGCGCCAACGGACACTTGAGGCCCTCAGCCGCGGGGCCTCAGGTGTCCCTTCGCGCTGGGTGTGGGCGGTGGGTGTGTCGCGTTGGGTGGGGTCAGACGGCGCGTTCGAGGACGAAGTCGTGCTCCACGGTGGTTCCCAGCCGGAAGGACTTGCTGCCCACCTTGTGGAAGCCGGACTTTTCGTAGAACCGGATGGCCCGGGCGTTCTGGCTGTTGACCCCCAGCCATACTCCGGCCGCGCCCGCTTCTGCCGCCGCCTGGAGGCTGGCGTGCATCAGTTCGCCGGCCGCGCCCAGGCCGTGGTGTTCGGGGTGGACGTAGCATTTGCTGAGCTCCATGGAGGGCAGGACTTTCAGCGCCGCCGCGACATCCGGATCCTCTGCTGGCCGGTTCACCAGCAGGCTGTAGCCGCGGAGCGCCCCGTCGGCGTCGATGACCAGGATGGTGACATCAGGATCCGCCAGGTACTCCCGGAAGTGCCATTCGCTGAGCGTGTTGGCCACGTGCGCGGCAATGTCCTCCGGTGACGACGACGGCGGGCACGCCAGCGGGAAGGTGACGGCCGCCAGGTCGGCGAGCGGGCCGGCGTCGTCCGCTGTTGCCTTTCGGGTGGTGTGGGTCATGCAGGGATTCTACGTGCGCTTCCTAGGGCTTCGTGCTGAAAGCGGCGTCGAAGCTGGTCTGGGAGGCGGGGAAGTCGAACTTCTTCAGGGCGGCGAGGGCTTCGGGGGCTCCGTGGAGGCGGTCCATGCCGGCGTCTTCCCATTCGACGGAGATGGGTCCGTTGTAGCCGGTGGCGGTGAGGGCGCGGAAGGATGATTCCCAGGGGACGTCGCCGCGGCCGGCGGAGACGAAGTCCCAGCCCCGGCGCGGGTCGCCCCAAGGCAGATGCGAGCCCATGACGGTGTTCCGGCCGGTGGGGCGCAGCTTGGTGTCCTTGCAGTCGACGTGGTAGATCCGGTCCTTGAAGTCCCAGATGAACGAGACGGGGTCGATGCCCTGCCACATGAAGTGGGACGGGTCCCAGTTCAGGCCGAACGCTTTCCGGTGGCCGATCGCTTCGAGGGTGCGGACGGTGGTCCAGTAGTCGTAGGCGATCTCGGAGGGGTGGACTTCGTGGGCGAAGCGGACCCCGCATTCGTCGAAGACGTCCAGGATGGGGTTCCAGCGGTCGGCGAAGTCCTGGTAGCCGGCCTCGATCACGGAGGCGGGGACGGGCGGGAACATGGCCACGTACTGCCAGATGGAGGATCCGGTAAATCCGACGACGGTGTCCACGCCGAGTGCCTTGGCCAGCCGGGCGGTGTGTTTCATTTCCTCGGCGGCGCGTTGGCGGACGCCCTCGGGTTCGCCGTCGCCCCAGACTTTCGCGCCCACGATCGCTTTGTGCCGGAAGTCGATGGGGTCATCGCACACGGCCTGGCCCTTGAGGTGGTTGGAGATGGCCCAGACCTTGAGGTTGTACTTGTCCAGGACGGCGAGCTTGGACTCGACGTAGCCGGGTTCGTCCCAGCGCCAGGCGTCCAGGTGGTCCCCGGACACGGCGATTTCCAGGCCGTCGTAGCCCCAGCCGGAGGCCAGGCATGCGACTTCCTCGAAGGGGAGGTCGGCCCACTGGCCGGTGAACAGGGTATAGGGGCGGGGCATGTCAGGCTCCTTCAGGAGTTGCGGTCAGGGCTGTCGGCATGCCGACCGGGGTGCCGGCTAGTTGGATGATGGAACTTTTCGCGGCGGCGGATTCTTCCACCGCATTCAGGATGCGCTGGACGGTGAGGCCGTCCTCGAACGACGGCGATGGTTCGGTTCCGGCGTCGATCGCCAGCAGGAAGTCGCGGACCTCGTGCGTGAAGGTGTGCTCCCAGCCGATGATGTGGCCCTGAGGCCACCACGCTTCAAGGTACGGATGCTCGGGTTCGTTGACTAGGATACGGCGGAAGCCCTGCTCGCGGGCTGGGGCCGTGGCGTCCAGGAAACCGAGTTCGTTCAGGTTCTCCAGATCGAAGAGGATGGCGCCCTTTTCCCCGTAGATCTCCAGTTTCAGCGAGTTCTTCCGGCCGGTGGCTACCCGGGAGACCTCCACGGAGGCGATTGCTCCGGAGGAGAGGGACAGCGTTGCCCAAGCGGCGTCGTCGACCGTTACTTCCTCCAGCCCGGCCGCTCCGGGGCGGTGTGTGGTGAACGTGTGCGTCCGGCCGGACACTTCGGTGACGTGGTCCCCGAGCAGGAACAGCACCTGGTCAATCGCGTGGGAGCCGATGTCCCCGAGCGCCCCCGAGCCCGCGGTCTCCCTTTTGAGCCGCCACGTCATGGGTGCGCTGTCATCGGCGAGCCAGTCCTGGAAGTAGGCGGCACGGACGTGGCGGACGGTCCCCAGCCTGCCCTCGGCAATCAGTTCCTTCGCGAGGGCCAGTGCCGGGACGCGCCGGTAGTTGAACCCCACCATGGACTGCACTCCTGCTGCCCGGGCAGCCTGCGCCGCTGCCGTCATGGCCTCGGCCTCGGCCAGGGTGTTGGCCAGCGGTTTCTCCAGCAGCACGTGCTTGCCCGCCTCGAGGGCGGCGATTGCGATCTCGGCGTGCAGCCAGCCCGGGGCGCAGATGTCAACGATGTCGATGTCATCGCGTTCGATGACTGTCCGCCAGTCGGTGGACGTTTCAGCCCAGCCGTACTTCCCGGCGGCCTCGGCAACCCCGGCGGCGTCCCGGCCCACCAGGACCTTCTGCTCAAACGCCGGGACATCGAAGTAGCTGGCGACGTTTCGCCACGCGTTCGAGTGGGCTTTGCCCATGAACGCGTAGCCGATCATCGCGACGCCCAGTTTTTTGAGTTCCGGGCGCGGATTGTTCGCTGGTTCGTGTGAGGTCATGGTGGGTTTCCTAGAGGGTAGCGGCTTCCGGCGCCCAGTCCTCAGGGAGGGCCGGGGATGCCGGAGCAGAGCTTTCGACGTCCACGAAAGTTCCGGATTCCATGGATTCGGTGATTGCGACCATGGAATCCAGGACGTGGTAGGCCAGGTTGCCGGTGGCGCGGTGGGGGACTCCTGCCCGGAGCGAGCGGGCCATGTCCAGGACGCCCATTCCGCGGCCGTTGGCAGGTCCCGTGGCCGGAACCGTGGTCCAGTCCTCGTCCCCGGCACGCCACAGCCGGATGTCGCCGTCGAAATAGTTGGGATCCGGCAGCGAGAGCGTGGCTTCGGTGCCGGTGATTTCCACGAATCCCATATGCACGCGCGGGGACTCGAAGGAGAAGACGCTGTGGGAGGACGCGCCGCTTTCGAACTGTGCCATGGCGGATACATGGGTGGGTACCTCGACGGTGAACTCCTCGCCGGCCTTGGGGCCGGAGCCGATGACGCGGACGTCCTTGGCCTTGGAACCGACGGCGGCGACCTTCCGGATGGACCCGAAGGTCTGGATCAGGGCGGTGAGGTAGTACGGACCCATGTCGAAGAGCGGCCCGGCGCCGGTCTGGAACAGGAAGGCCGGGTTCGGGTGCCAGGATTCCGGGCCGGGGGTCTGGAACGTGGTCATGGCGGTCAGCGGGGTGCCGATATCGCCGCGTTGGATGAGCCTCAAAGCGGTCTGCAGCCCCGCGCCGAGAAAGGTGTCCGGGGCGCAGCCGAGCCGGATTCCGGCGGCGTCGGCGGTTTTGAGCAGACCGAGCCCGGATTCGCGGTCCAGCGAAAACGGCTTCTCGGTCCAGACGTGCTTGCCGGCGTTGACGGCTGCCGTGGCCACTTCCACGTGCGCCGCAGGGATGGTGAGGTTGACGATGATCTCGACGTCGGGGTGGTTCAGCGCCTTCTCCGGCGCGCCCCATTCGGGGATGCCGTATTCCTTGGCGCGGGCCTCCGCCGCCTCCTCGAAGAGGTCCGCGATCACGAGGACTTTCAGGTCGGGGAAGACCGTGAGGTTGTCCAGGTACTGCTTGCTGATGTTGCCGGCGCCGATGACGCCGACGCCGACCGGGCCTTTGCGGGACGAGGCGGCGGTTGTGGGGGTGCTCATGCGCGTGCTCCTTCGGCTGCGTTGGTGGCGGAAGTGTTGCTGTTCAGGAAAGCGAGGCTTTCGGCGATGCCTTCAAAGATATCCCCGGCGTAGTCATCGAACTCCACCACGCCTACTTCCAGTGACGTGGCGGCGGCGATGACGTCCAAGACAGGGACGCTGCCCTTGCCGGCCGGCTGCTGTGCTTTCGTGTCGGTGTTCAGCGGGCCGTCCTTGATGTGGATGAACTTCACCCGGTCGCCGAGCTTGGTCAGGATGTCTACCGGGTCCTGGCCTCCGACGGCCACCCAGTAGGTGTCCACCTCCAGGACCAGTTCCGGGTCCAGCAGGGTTTCGAAATATTCCAGCGCGGTCCGGCCCTCGATGATGGACTCGAGCTCCCAGGCGTGGTTGTGGTAGCCCACGCGGATGCCGTATCCGGCGCCCTTTTTGGCGGCAGCGTTGAGCTTGACGGCCGTGGTTTGGATGTCCTCGGCGTTTTGCCAGTGCTCCGCCGGCAGGTAGGGGTCGATCACTGTGCTGATGCCGAGTTCCTTGGCTGCAGCGAAGATCTCGTCCTGGTCCTGGCTCAGCAGCGGTGCGTGGCCGGAGGGTGCGGTGAGGCCGTTCTCTTTCAGGGCAGCGCCGAGTTCCTTGGCGGTGGCCACGAAGTTGTAGGGCTCCACTTGGGTGAAGCCGATCTCCGCGACCTTGCGGATGGTGCCGGGCAGATCCTCCTGGATGGCGTTGCGCAGGGTGTACAGCTGGAGTGAGTAGGACATGGCGTTCCTTTGCGGGAGTTGGGGGTTCTGGAAGGTGGTTTTTTGGCAGCGTCAGCGGCCGGCGAGGGATCCGCCGATGCCGCCGACGCTGAAGTATTTGTTCAGGGTGGCGAAGACGATGATGGGCGGGAGCATCATGATCACGGCGAGTGCCATGACGCCGGACCAGTCGGTGAGGTTCTGCTGGAAGAAGGACTGCACGCCCATGGGGAGGGTGAAAATTTCGCTGGAGCGCAGGAACACGATCGCTACGAGGTAATCGTTCCATGCCAGGAGGAAGGAGAAGATCGCGGTGGAGAGAATTCCGGGGAGGGAGTTCCGCAGGACCACTTTTCTGAAGGAGCCGAAGACGGAGCAGCCATCGATCCAGGAGGCTTCCTCGAGGCTGACGGGAATGGAGTCGAAGTAGGCGGCCATCATCCAGGTGGCTACGGTCATGGTGGAGCCGACATAGATGATCGTCAGGCCCAGCAGGTTGTCCACCAGTCCCATCCCGGCGAACAGGATGAACAGCGGCACGATGGAGGTGATGATGGGCAGGGACTGCATGACGAACAGCAGCAGGGAGTAGCCGGAGACGGCCTTGCTGCGGCCGCGGGAGAGGACGTAGCCGGCGGGTGCGGCGACGGCGACTGAGACGACGACGGTGGCCAAGGTGGTGATGAGGCTGTTCTGCAGCCACGTCCCGGCGAGGGTGGTGGAGAAAACCCGGGTGATGTTTTCGAAGGTCAGGCCGGTGGTGGTGCTGTTCGCCGCGGGGGTAAGGGCCAGGAGGATGGTGACGATGATGGGCACCAAGACCACGGCGGTGATCAGCAGGATGGCGGTGAAGCGCCACCAGCGGCCGCGCATGCCTGCCTCGGAGAGCACGCGCTTGTTCGTGGCGGGCCCGGTGATGCCGAGTGCCGGGCCGGATTCGGGATGGGCGTGGAGTACTGCGCTCATTATTCGACGCTCGACTTTCGGATCTGGCGGTACAGGATGACCGAGATCACCACGAGGGTGAGGGTCATGAGGAAGGCGATGGCGACGCCGGGGCCGGTGGCGAAGTCCTGGAAGACGGTGCGGTAGGCCAGGACCACCAGGGAAGTGGTGGCGTCAACGGGGCCGCCGCCGGTGAGCAGGTAGATGGTGGGGAAGTCGTTGACGCAGAAGATAGTCATCAGGATCCAGCTGATGTAGGTGGAGCGGGCGATCAGCGGCAGGGTGATCTGGGAGAACTGCTGGAACCGGGTGGCGCCGTCCATGCTGGCGGCTTCGTAAACGGTGCTGTCCACGGAGGCCAGGGCGGCGGAGATCATCATCATCATGAACGGGAAGCTGACCCAGACCTTGAAGGCCATGACGGTCACCGCAGCCAGGGTGGGATCGGCCAGGAACAGCGGGGTTCCCATGCCGAGGTTCCGGAACAGGGACGGAATGAGGCTGTCCGGGGTGGCCACGAGCCAGTTCCAGGCGGTAGAGGAGACCACGATCGGCACCACCCAGGGCAGGAGCAGCAGGACCTTGAAGGTGTTGCCCGCCGGGATCCTGGTGCGCAGCAGCAGGGCCATGCCCAGGCCCACCAGCCAGGACCCGAAGACACCCACGATGGTGAACCATAGGGTGAACTGCGCGGCTTTCCAGAACGCCGGAGAGGACAGGACGGTGGTGAAGTTCTCGGTTCCGACGAAGTTTCCGGTCTCGATCAGGTTGCCGTCATGGGTGGCCTGGACGCCGGCGTGGAAGAGCGGGTAGCCGTGGATGAGCACGAGCAGGATGACGGAGGGAATCAGCAGCCAGAAGAACGTGCGGGTGGTCTGCGCCGATAGCTTGCTTTTGCGGTTCAGGCTGCTGTTGCGGGACCCGCCCCCGGGCCCGCCGGGGGCAAGCCCCCGGCGGGCCCGGGCCAGGCCGGACTGCGCTGTGGTGGATGACATGGCTGGCGCTTACTTCTTCAGGACAGACTTGAGGCCGGACTCGAAGGCCTGCAGGGCGGACTTGGCGTCGGTCTTGCCGGTCAGGACCGTCTGGGTGAACTGGTTCAGTGCCTGGCCGCCATCCAAAGCTGCAAGGTCCGCGTTGAGCGCAGTGCCCTGGGCGGCGAAGGTCTTGGCGATGGGCTGCCATTCCTTGATGATCTTGACGTTGTTGGCGTCCGCCGTGAATTCGGGCAGTTCGGTGATGGACTTGAAGACCGGCAGAGCGTTCATCAGCTTCTTCTGCCACAGTTCCTTGATTCCGCCCAGGTAGTGCACCAGGAACTCCTCCGAAGCCTCCTGCGACGGGGTGTTCTTGTACATCATGATGTTGTTCGGGAAGACCAGGCCGTGCTTGTCGCCGTGCGGGCCGGCGATGGGGCTGGCCACGGCGATGTCGCCCGATGTGTCCCCCACGCGCTCGGGAACACCGAGTACGTAGGGGCCGAAGGCCGCCTTGCCGTCCTTCCACTGGGCGTTGAGGTTCTCGGTGGTGTAGCTGACGGCGGCAGGGTCGATGATGCCGTTGGAAACCAGTTCCAGGAGGAACTCGACGGCCTCGACGTTGCGGTCGTTCAGGACATCGAGCTCGCCGTCCTTGGTGAACACGCCGCCGCCGTTGTTGACCATCATCATGATCATGGAGTGGTTGCCGATGTTGTTGCCCGCGCCGGAACCCGTGGCGAAGCCGAACGCGCCGAGGGACTTCAGCTTCTTACCCGCCTCAAGGAGGGTGGCCCAGTCCTTGGGTACCTCGACGCCCGCCTTCTCGAAGAGGGACTTGCGGTACCAGAACACGCGCATGTCCAGCTGCCACGGTACCGAAACATAGCCCTTGTCCGACTTGAACGGCTCCAGCACGCCGGGGAGGAAGTCGTCGAACTGGCCGTTTTCCTTGAGCTTGTCGATCACCTTGTCCGCGTACGCGATCTGGCCCTGCTGCTCAAACTGGAACGCCTGGAAACCGCCACCGGTAGACACCGCCGGCCCGGTCTTGGACGCAATGGCCGAGGAGAACGTCTGGTAGAAGTTGTTCCACTGGATGATCTGGTAGGAGGCCTTGCTGCCGTTGGCTCCGGAGAAACCCTCAGCGATGCCCTTGGCGGCGTCGTTGTATGCGGGGGTGGCCCAGGGCATGTCCCAGAACTTGATGGTGGAACCCGCGCCGCCGCCCCCGCCTTGGGACGCGGTGCCGCCGCCGCAGGCTGCCAGGAGCGGAACCGAGGCAGCAGCCGCGGTCAGGCCCAGGAAGCCCCGGCGGGAGAAAGCGGAAGATGCTGCGGAGGACTTGTTGGTCATGGTGTTTCCTTTCAGGATCCGGCCCGCTGAGGGCTGGCCGGTCCAACTCGACAATGAGTAAACGGAGATGGTGCTGGGGTGGTGCGGTTAGTTGGTGAGTTGATGGATGATTGCGTACAGTGCAGCGAATTGCCCGAGATCGGCGCTTTGGCTGCCCGACGCCACGTGGTCGCGGAGCCTCGTCCAGGTATGCCGGTGAGCTGTTTCGTAGATGGTGGGCAGGGTGGTGGCGCCGCCGGAGCTGACTGAACGGACCGTCGCCGGCCACGCGGCAGACGGATCGGGAAGCACGACGTCGGCACGCCCGGATGCTGTCAGGATGGAGACTTTTGCGGTGGCCGGCACTGCGGACGTCAGGACGCCGTGCAATACCAGGGGCGCACCGTTGGAAAGCCTGCCTGCCACCACGTAGCCGTGCGGGGTGCGTTGCACTGGCGTCCACGCGGACACCTCAACCCCGCAGGTGAGGATCGCGGCCAGGTGCTCAGTCAACAGCGCTGCGGCATCGCTTCCAGCCGCGGCATGTGCCACGGAGTCCACCAGGACGGCGTCGGCCAGATTCTTCGCCAAGAGGTCCCGGACGTCTTTTTGCCTCTCGGCCAGCACCGGATTTCCTGCCCACTGCTGGTCAAGGACCACTGCCGCGCCTTGCTCTTTTGCGATGGCGGCCAGCGCAGCAGGATCTTCAGCCTGCGGGTTGACTACTACGACCCCCTTGGCGCCGTGGCGGATAGCGGCGTCCGCACGTCCGGTCCAGCCTGCGGAGCCCGCAACGGCGACGAGGTCGACAGCAGCATCGGCGGGCTTGAGGGAAACAGGGAGGGAAGAGACGACGGCGGCGACGGCGCCTGCCGCGTCCGCGTCGGCGTCTGCCTGGACTGACAGCTGGGCGGTCATACTGTGGCCTCCTGGCGGGTTGCTGCTTGGACGTCCACGCGGGCGGCAGCCGCCTCGGCTATGGCCAGGGCGAACTCGAGGTCGTGGAGGAGGGTCTCACCGGAAGGGGCCTGGCCGTTACCCCTGGCCAGGTCTGCCAGGGCGCGCCATTCACCTTCGTAGCCGTTGTGGCCGAACGGGCCAAGGACAGTGGTTTTCCCTGCTTGGCGCAGCTGGGCCGTTGCCGAGCCGGCGTGCACGTAGGAGGGGGTGAAGTCGATCTTGAGGGCGGCGTCGTCACCGATGGCTTCGAACTCCCAGGCCGGCTCCCACGTGGCGTTCATGGCCGCCCGCAGTTCGATGGTGACGTGGCCTGCCCGGAGGGAGATCACGTAGCCGAAGGGCTTGACGATCTCGGCGTGGAGCACTTCCACGGCCGCGAAATCGGGGGTGAACCGCCGCGCCAGGGGCAGGTCATGGATAGCCAGGCCCATCACTCCGCCGGTGAGCATCGCCTTGATGACCTCCGGATCGGTGCTCGCACGTGGCGGCATGGGGGTGCGCCCCACGATCTCGGTGGCGAAGTCCTCGAACCTGGGATTGGGCGGCAGGACGATGGAGGACCTGATGGTGTGCACCTGTTCCGGGAGGTCGCCCCACGCGGCCTCAGCCGCGAGCCAGCCCGGATCGAAGGTGTGCATTGCTCCGACGATGATGGGGGTCCTGGTTTCAGCAGAGACGGCCGAGATGCTGGTGGCCTCGTCGCCGCTCATGGCAAACGGCTTCTCGCACAGCACTGCCTTTTTGCCTGCACGGCAGGCCGCGATGACCTGGGCGGCATGGAACTGGTGCGGACTGCAGATGGCCACCACGTCCACCGAAGGGTCCGCGAGCAGCTCCTCCATGCTGGTGCTGAAGGCTGCTCCCACCCGGTTCGCCACGGACTCCGCAACTGCGGGGTCAACGTCCATGATGTGACGGACTTTGAGGATGTCCTGCAGCCGGGCAAGGGATGGCAGGTGGATGGCCTGCGTTACCGGGCCGGCGCCGAGTATTCCGACGCCGAGGACGGCGGGTACTGCCTGGGATTGGCTCGACAAGCTCTTACCTCTTTGTAGTCGCGAATGGAGAAACCGGGCCAGTCCTGGAAACCCACGGTGGGGTGAGCCGGCTCACAACTCAAGCTAAAGGGACTTTTGTCGAACGTCAAGCAAAAGTTGCTATGTAGATGACATTCTTTTTTGGTGTGACACGCAGAAGATCCATGTGCTATCACTAATTCATGAGCTCAACGCCCGCTACTGACACGGTCGCCCCTGACAATGGCGGCAGTCTCTCCCGCGCCGGCGATCTCTTCCAGCTGCTTCGGGACGGCAAAGCACGGACCCGCGCGGAACTTGCCTTGAGTACGGGGCTTGCCCGTTCCACCGTGGCGTCGCGGATCGACGCGCTCATCCATTCAGGACTCGTGGGCCCGGCGGGGGAGGCGAACTCCAGCGGCGGCAGGCCGCCGTCGCGCTTTGCGTTCAACCCGGCGGCACGCGCCGTGCTGGCAGTCGACGTCGGCGCCACCCACGTCCTCATCGCTGTCACCGATCTCAGAGGACGCGTCCAGGCCGAACACCGACTCGCCCAGGATGTCGCCGAAGGTCCCGAAACCGTGCTGGACCGGGTGATTGAGGAAGGCCTTTCGCTTCTCGCGCAGGCAGGCAGTACCAAGAATGACCTGGCGGGCGTGGGGATCGGCCTGCCGGGTCCGGTGGAACATGCCACCGGAAGGCCGGTCAAGCCGCCCATCATGCCGGGCTGGGACGGGTTCAACGTCGTCAGTTACGTCCAGCGCTCGCTGCCGGTGCCCGTGCTGGTGGACAACGACGTGAACATCATGGCGCTGGGCGAGCGGACGGCGCACTGGCCTGACCACGAAAATTTCCTGTTCATCAAGGTTGCCACCGGCATCGGCTCAGGCATCATCAGCAACGGTGAACTGCAGCGCGGCGCCAACGGGACGGCGGGCGACCTTGGCCATGTCCGGGTCCCGCGCGGTGACGATGTGTTGTGCCGCTGCGGCAACTATGGCTGCCTTGAGGCACTGGCGTCGGGGCCGGCTGTGGCTGCGGACCTGACCAGGCAGGGTGTGGCTGCAGCCAACGGCAGCGATGTCCTGCGCCTGGTTGGCGAGGGTAATTTGCAAGCCATTCAGGCCTTGCGCCAGGCGGGCCGGGATGTGGGCGACGTGCTGGCTACCGTTGTGAACCTGCTCAACCCGTCTGTTATTGTCATCGGCGGCAGCCTTGGCCAGGCAGGCGAGCACCTGATGGCAGGTGTCCGCGAAGTGGTCTACCGGCGGTCCTTGCCGCTGGCAACCAGCCACCTGCGGATCGCTCTTTCCGTGGCCGGGGACCAGGCGGCGATTCTTGGTGCCAGCCAGATGGTGACGCAATACGTGTTGTCGCCTGCCGCCATTGAGGCAACGCTTCAGGCGGCCGGCTAGACCGTCTTACGCAGTAAGCACCCGCACCGGTGTTCCCTCCAGCCAGGCCTTGACGTCCTCGAACGCGCCACCGTAGAACTGCCGGTAGCTCTCGGCCGTCACGTAGCCGAGGTGCGGGGACAGGACAGTGTTGGGCGCGCTGAGCAGCGGGTGGCCCGCGGGAAGTGGTTCCTGGTCAAAAACGTCCAGGGCCGCGCCCCGGATCCAGCCCTCGTTCAAAGCCCGCACCAGGGAATCCTGGTTCACCAGCGGACCCCGCGAGGTGTTCACCAGGATGCCTTCCGGCCCCAGGAGCCGCAGTTCCGGCTCACCCACGATGTCCTCGGAACGGGGAGACAGCCGCAGGTGGAGGGAGACGACGTCGGAATTCCTGAAAAGGTCCTCCTTGCCGACCTTCTGGACTCCGCACTCGGCGGCGGCCTCAGCGGTCAGGTTCTGGCTCCAGGCGAGCACGTCCATGCCGAATGCCTGCCCGTACGCCGCGATCCGCTGCCCGATCTTGCCCAGGCCCACGACGCCCAGGGTCTTGCCGGACAGCTCCATCCCCACCGAGGTCTGCCACGTGCCCGCGCGCAGCGAGTTCTCCTCAGCCGGAAGGTTGCGGGCGATCGCGAGCAGCAACGCCCAGGTCAGTTCGGGCGCAGCGGTGGGGGACCCGGGCGTGCCGCACACGGTAATGCCGAGATCCGCCGCTGCGGCCAAATCGATGGCGGCGTTGGCCATGCCGGTGGTCACCAGCAGCTTCAGCCCCGGGAGCCGTTCCAGCACGGTGCGGGGGAACGCGGTCCGCTCACGCATCGCAACGACGATCTGGTAGTCGGCGAGCGCCGCGGCCAAGGCATCCTCGGACTGGAAGGGCTCGCGGAAGACGGCCGTTGAAACGCCGCACTGTTCCAGGGAGGACCAGTCGGCGAAACCGTGCGCCACGTCCTGGTAGTCATCGAGGATGGCAAGCCGTTGCTGCATGTGAAGTTCCTTCGTCCGGGGCGCGGCTTTGTATCCCGCACGTTGGGGCCGGCTGGTGTGAGCTTCATCGTATGCCAGGGCGCCATGACTCTGACTTTGGCGTCCGGGGCAATGCGCCGTGATAGCAATGGAAGTGATGAAATCCTATTTAGCCACCGCGGAAACCTCATGAGCGGACAGTTCTTGGCCAAAGTTCCCAAGGGCTGGATCCTGCTCGCTTGCATCGGACTGCTGGCGCTGAACCTGCGCGGGCCCTTCGTTGCCGTTGCCCCGGTGGTTGACCTGATGCAGGCCGACCTCGGATTTACCCCTGTGATGCTGGGCCTGCTGACCAGCATCCCGGTGCTGTGCTTCGCGCTCGCGGCGTCGCTGGCGTCACTGACCACACGGAAACTCGGCGCGGAGTTCGCCGTCTCCCTCACCATCCTTGGCGTCCTGGCAGGCGTGATTGTGCGCTCGGCGGGCGGCCCGGGACCGGTGGTGGTTGGCACGGTGATGATCGGCCTGGCCATCACGGTGGGCAACATCGCAGTGCCGTTGATTATCCGCCGCGACTTCTCCCCGTTGCGCCAAGGGACCGCCATGGGTGTGTACACGGCGGCGTTGAATATCGGATCATTCCTGACATCGATGGTCACTGCGCCCCTGGCCGAGCTGGCCGGTTGGCGGGTGGCTCTGGTGTCCGTGGGCATCCTGGCCGTCATTGCCATCGTTTTCTGGACCCTCGCCGTGGGCGCCCGCACGGCGTTTGTGCCGTCCCGCACCGTGGTGGCCGGCGGGCAGGAGCACCCGGCGGTCAGGGGGTCCGGCTGGATTACCGCCGGGCTCACCGCAGGCTTCGCCGGGCAGGCGTTTTCCTACTACGCGGTGACCGCGTGGCTGCCGAGCTACCTCAACGACGAGCTTGGGATGTCCGCCTCGGCGGCCGGGGCGGGTTCGTCGCTGTTCCAGATCTTCGCGATTGTTGGCGGCTTGGGGGTGCCGTTCGCTGCCAAGTATTTCAGTACGACGACGACGGCAGTCACCGTGGGGTTGCTGTGGACGGCCGTGCCGGCCGGGCTGCTGCTGGCGCCGGAGCTGTGGTGGCTGTGGTCCACCAGCGGCGGCATCGCGCAGGGCGGCGGGATCACGCTGATCTTCATCGCGATCATCAAGCTGGCCCGGGACCAGGTGTCCGCGGGCCGGATGTCCGCCACGGTCCAGGGGCTCGGTTACTGCTTCGGGGCGGTGGCCCCGCCGCTGGTGGGCTTCGTGCACGACGCCTCGGGTTCCTGGACCCCGGCGCTGCTGGTGATCCTGGGCTCGGTGTTGATGTTCTTCGTCTGCACAACCCTGGCCGTGCGGCTGGTGCCGAAAGGACGCTGACGCGTCCCGCCGTCGTACGCTCCTTCCCACGCGCCCGCCCGGACCGGCGCGAACGGACACTTGAGGCCCCAAACAACAGCGCGAACCGGCAGCTAATCCCCTCAAACCTTGGTTTTGGGGTCATTTGCTGCCGGTTCGCGCTGTGTTGGTGGTGTTCCGTCGCCGGGCCGGCTCCCCGGATCTCGGGGGTGCCTGTTGCGAAGGGCGTGCCTGCCCGGCGGACGGAAATCTATTCAGTTAGCCTGCTGCGGCCTAGGCCGCGGCGAGCTCCTCTTTGGTTGCCTTTTCGCGGGCCTCGGTGAGGTAGCGGGCGTAGGCGGGGAGGGTCAGGAAGGACGGGAAGTCCTGGCTGAGGGTGACTTCCTCGAAGATGTCGCGGGAGTCTTCGAAGCGGTCGCCGTCGAAGCGTTCCAGGCGTGCGAACTCTTCGTCGAGCAGTTCCTCGATCCACTGGTGCGTGATGATTTCGCCGCGATCGGTGATGGCGCTGGCGAACATCCACTGCCAGATCTGTGAGCGGGAGATTTCCGCGGTGGCGGCGTCTTCCATGAGGTTGTGGATGGCGACGGCGCCGTTCCCGCGGAGCCAGGACTCGATGTAGCGGATGCCTACTTCGATGTTGTTCCGGATGCCCTGCTCGGTGATGGTGCCTTCGGTGGCGGCCACGTTGATGAGGGCGCGGTCATCGGGGATGACGTCCTCGCGGGTGCGGTCCAGCTGGTTGGGGCGTTCGCCGAGGGTGGCGTCGAACACTTCGCGGCAGACCGGCACGAGGTCCGGGTGGGCCACCCAGGAGCCGTCGAAGCCGTCGTTGGCCTCGCGGGTTTTGTCGGCGCGGACCTTCTCGAACGCGTTGGTGTTGGCGGCCTCGTCCTTGCGGTTGGGGACGGCGGCGGCCATTCCGCCGATAGCCATGGCGCCGCGCTTGTGGCAGGCCCGGACCAGCTGCTCGGTGTAGGCGCGCATGAACGGCTGGGTCATGGTCACCTGGGCGCGGTCCGGCAGGACGAACCGGGGGCCGCGGGTACGGAAGTTCTTGATCAGGGAGAAGATGTAGTCCCAGCGGCCGGCGTTCAGGCCTGACGCGTGATCACGCAGTTCGTAGAGGATTTCCTCCATTTCGAACGCCGCGGTGATGGTCTCGATCAGCACGGTGGCGCGGATGGTGCCCTGCGGGATGCCCAGCAGGTCCTGGGCGAGGATGAAGATGTCATTCCACAGCCGTGCCTCGAGGTGGTTCTCGATCTTGGGCAGGTAGAAGTACGGTCCCTTGCCCTGGGCCAGGAGGCGGCGGGCGTTGTGGAAGAAGTACAGGCCGAAGTCCACGATGCCGCCGGCCACGGGGGCGCCGTCGATGATCATGTGCTTCTCGGGCAGGTGCCAGCCCCGGGGGCGGACCACGATGGTGGGCAGCTCGCCCGCCGGGCGGAGCTTGTATTCCTTGCCCTCGGGGGAGGTGAAGTCGATCCGGCGTTCCAGCGCGTCGGTGAGGTTCAGCTGGCCCTTGATGACGTTCCGCCACGTGGGGGTGGAGGAGTCCTCCATGTCAGCGAGCCACACCTTCGCGCCGGAGTTCAGCGCGTTGATGGTCATTTTCTTGTCCACCGGTCCGGTGATCTCCACCCTGCGGTCCTCCAGGCCCGGGGCCGGGGGAGCGACGCGCCACGACGGGTCGTTGCGGATGTCCTCGGTTTCGCGGAGGAACCTGGGGTCCTGGCCGCCGGCGATGTCCGCCCGGCGGGTCCGGCGTGCCTGCAGCAGTTCCTGCCGGCGCTCAGCCGTGGCCCGGTGCAGCTTGGCGACAAACTCCAGTGCATCCGGAGTAAGAACCTCGTCCTGCCGGCAAATAGGCTGCGCGGTCAAAGTGATCCCGTTGATGGTGAAGCTGTCAGTGAAGGTGTTCATTTCAGTCTCCTGGTGCTGTGCCCAACTGGGTAGCAGTAAGTGTCGTTTTGAGCCTCCAAAACGACACTTAGTGCTACTTACTTGGGGAAAATTAGTGGAACTGGCCTTCTTCGGTGGATCCCACCAGTGCCAGGGTTGATGCGTTCGGGTTGAGCGCAGTTGCAATGTCGTCGAAGTAGCCGGTGCCGACTTCGCGCTGGTGCTTGGTCGCGGTGTAGCCGCGGGATTCGGAGGCGAATTCCTTTTCCTGCAGCTCGACGTAGGCGCTCATGCCTTCACGGGCGTAACCGTGGGCGAGATCGAACATCGAGTAGTTCAGGGCGTGGAAGCCGGCCAGGGTGATGAACTGGAACGTGAAGCCCATGGCGCCGAGTTCACGCTGGAACTTCGCGATCGTGGCGTCGTCCAGGTGCTTGCGCCAGTTGAACGACGGCGAGCAGTTGTAGGAGAGCATCTGGTCCGGGAAGTCAGCCTTGACGGCCTCGGCGAACTTGCGGGCCAGCTCCAGGTCCGGGGTGCCCGTCTCCATCCAGATGAGGTCGGAGTACGGGGCGTAGGCCTTGGCGCGGGCGATGCAGGGTTCGATGCCGTTGCGGACCTTGTAGAAGCCTTCCGGGGTGCGTTCGCCGGTGACGAATTCCTGGTCGCGGGGATCGACGTCGGAGGTGATCAGGGTGGCTGCCTCGGCGTCGGTGCGGGCGATGACCACCGAGGGGGTGCCGGCGACGTCGGCCGCCAGGCGGGCGGCGTTCAGGGTCCGGACGTGCTGCTGGGTGGGGATGAGCACCTTGCCGCCGAGGTGGCCGCACTTCTTCTCCGAGGCGAGCTGGTCTTCCCAGTGCACACCTGACGCGCCGGCCTGGATCATGGATTTCATGAGCTCGTAGGCGTTCAGCGGGCCACCGAAGCCAGCCTCGGCGTCGGCAACGATCGGGACCATCCAGTCCTCAACGGTCTGGATGCCTTCGGAGAATTCGATCTGGTCCGCGCGGAGAAGGGCGTTGTTGATGCGGCGGACCACGGTGGGGACCGAGTTGGCCGGGTAGAGGGACTGGTCCGGGTAGGTGTGGCCGGAGTTGTTGGCGTCGGCGGCAACCTGCCAGCCGGAGAGGTAGATGGCACGGAGGCCGGCCTTGACCTGCTGCACGGCCTGGTTGCCGGTGAGTGCGCCCAGGGCGTTGGTGTACCCGCCGGTCTTGTGCTCTTCGGTGAGCTGCTTCCACAGTTTCTCGGATCCGCGGCGGGCCAGCGTGTGCTCTTCGGAGACACGGCCGCGGAGCTTGACGACGTCCGAGGCCTTGTAGTCACGGGTCACACCTTCCCAGCGGGGGTTGGCGGCCCACTCAAGCTCCAGGGCGGCGGCCTGCTCTTGGGGCGTCTGCTGGGTGGGCTCAAATGCTGCAGTCATCGTTGTCTCCTTGATTGAGCTCCGGGTGGTTATTTGCCGGCCGGAGCTGCTTCCTTGCAGTTCCGGCCGGCTACCCGGTGCGGTGTTTCTTTCCGTGATCACTACTTTTCAGCACTTCACAACACTTCTCTAGGGGAAAACACTGGAAAGAAATGCACTTCTTCGCGTATCCTCAAGAAATGACGCCTGGAAGCTGGAACCGCGAAGTCACACCGCCGCCGTCGTCCGCCGCCTCCCCGGAACTGGACGTCATCAGCCTGGGCCGCCGCGTGCGGCATCTGCGCAAGCAAGCCGGGTACACGCTCGATGACCTGGGCGCAGCCGTCGGGACCGCCCCCAGCCAGTTGAGCCTGATCGAAAACGGCAAGCGGGAGCCCAAACTTTCCCTGCTGCAGGGACTGGCCGCGGCCCTGAACGTGAGCATTGACCAGCTGCTTGGCGCCGAGCCGCCGAGCCGCCGCGCGGCCCTGGAAATTGAGCTGGAACGCTACCAGCGCGGGCCCCTGTACGAGTCCCTTAATCTGCCCAAAATCCGCATCAGCTCGCGGCTTCCGGTCGATGTGTTGGAGGCGCAGGTGGGGCTACTGCACGAGCTCGAACGCAAACTGAACGAGCAGGTGGCGACGCCGGAGGAAGCCCGCCGCGCGAACGGTGAGCTGCGTGCCATGATGCGTGAGCGCGGCAACTACTTCCCGGAGTATGAGGCCGAGGCGCAGAAGGTCCTGGGGCTGGTGGGTTACACGGCCGGGCCTCTGAGCCAGCACGTCATCGCCGACATCGCCGAGAAGCTCGGATTCACCCTCCATCACGTGAGCGACCTGCCGCATTCCACCCGTTCAGTGACGGATTTGAAGAATCACAGAATTTACCTGACGCAGAGCCAGCGGCAGGACCACGACCCCCGCTCGGTGCTGTTGCAGGCGCTGGGGCACTACGTCCTGGGGCATGAGACGCCGAAAAACTACGGCGACTTCCTCGGCCAGCGGGTGGCCACCAACTACTTCGCGGCCGCGCTCCTGCTGCCCGAGCAGGCCACCGTGGATTTCCTGCAGAAGGCCAAGGCTGCCAAGGAAATCGCGGTTGAGGACATCCGTGACGCCTTTGCCGTCTCCTACGAGACCGCCGCGCACCGCTTCACCAACCTGGCCACGAAGCACCTGGGCATCACCACCCACTTCCAGAAGACCCACAAGAGCGGCATCATCTACAAGGCCTACGAGAACGACGGCGTGACGTTCCCGATGGACCATACCGGCGCCATTGAAGGCCAGCCGTCGTGCAAGGCGTGGACATCGCGGGCAGTGTTCGATGTGCCGGACAAGTTCAGCGCGTACAGCCAGTACACCGATACTCCGTCCGGCACGTATTGGTGCACGGCCCGGACCGAGCGATCGGCCAGCGGCGAGTTCTCCCTGAGCATCGGGGTGCCGTACCAGCACGTGAAATGGTTCCGCGGCCGGGAAACCACGGCCCGAGAAAAGTCCACGTGCCCGGACCCGAACTGCTGCAAACGTCCACCGGCCGCGCTGGCATCCGAGTGGGCCGGAAACGCCTGGCCGGCGGCTCGGGCCAACACGCACCTGCTGGCCGCGATGCCGCCCGGCGCGTTTCCCGGTGTGGACGAGACCGAGGTTTACAGCTTTTTGGCCGCGCACTCGGGGAGCTGACCAAACCCTCCATCAGCCCCTGCAGTCTTTCCCAGGACGCTCTCTCCCTTTCTTGGGGAAAGTGAGAGAGCGTCGGGGAATTTGCTGCAGCAAGTGATAGAGCGTTTCCTTACCCGTGGAGCTCCCGGTACGCTGCGGCGGCGCCGGGGTGCAGGGGCAAGCCGGCGGTGTTGATCAAGGTTTCGGGGCTCAGGAACTGGACCCCCAGGCTGGAGCGCGGGATCAGCTCCTCGGCGTGCCCCACCAGAAGTTCGACTGTCCGCTTAACCGTTCGGTCATCAAGATCGCTCCGGCACATCAGCAGGTTCGCTACGCCCACGGTCCACACGCCCGGAATGCTCGCGTAGGCGCCTGCCGGGATCAGCACCCGGTCGTAGAAAACGCCGTATCTGGCCCGCAGTGCCGGCAGCAGCGGGGACAGATCGAGGAAACCCAGCCCGACGTCGTCGTGCGCGGCAGCAATGGCCGCGGTAGGCACGCCGCCTGACCAGAACAACGCGTCCACCGTTCCGTCCCGCAGAGCCGCGAGGCCCTCATTCAGGCCGAGGCTCAGCACTGTGACGCCGCCGGCGGTGCCGGCAGTGGTGCTCAGCCCGGCAGCCTCGAGCAGCCGCGGAGTGGTCAGCGACGTCCCCGAGCCGGGCTCGCCGACAGCCACGGTCCGGCCGGCAAGCGCGCCGATGTCCCGGATCCCGCTGTTTTGCCTGATGACGCAGTGGACGTAGTTTTCGTACACCTTTCCGACGGCTGAAAGTCCGACGGCGGGCGGGTCACCCACCGCTGTGCGGTGGGCCGCTGAGTCCGCGAGCGCGACGGCGAACGTGGCTTTCCCGGTCAGCAGATGTTCGAGGTTGTCCAGGCTGCCGCCGGTAGTCAGGGCCGTGGCTTGGCCGGCAACGCCGTGACGCTGGAGGGACGCCGCCAGCAGTTCGGCGAATTCCAGGTAGAAGCCTCCGGGCTCGCCACCGGCCACGGTCACGGTTCCCGGGCGGTCCGTCGGCGTGCACGCACCCAGGGCCGGCAGGAGCAGTCCGGACAACCCGGCCGCGAGTCCGGCCTTGAGGACGGTTCGCCGCGGGGGACTTGGGGGCAGGGCCCGTGCTCCGGTCAGGCGCCCCCCGAACAGGTCAGCCACGCGGAGCCGCCTGCTCCGGCCCGGCCTGCTCCGGCCCCGCAAAAGGCCCTGGCACATCCCCGGCACGCGGAAACTCGAGGCGCGCGATCAGGCCATGCGGCGAGGCGTCCACAAGCACCAGCCGGCCACCGTTGGCGGCTGCCAGCTTGTCCACGATGGTCATGCCCAAGCCGGTGCCGCGGATCGTCCGGTGCGCCGGGGACCGCCAGAAACGGCTGGTGGCCGCAGTCCGTTCGTCGGCGGAAAGCCCGGGGCCGTCGTCGGACACTTCGATGGCCACCGTGCCTTGGCGCTCGCGGGCAGCAACCGAGATGTGGGCGCCGGGAGCGTATTTGATGGCGTTGTTAAGAAGTTCGCCCACCATCTGGGCCAGTTCCGCGGCGTTGCACGCGATGTGCACGGCGAGTGCTGGCGGATCTGCCAGCAGGATGGATGCTCCGCTGCGCTGGGCGGCCGGGCCCGCCCGTTCGGTTTCCTCCTGCAGGACGGGGAAGGGATCAAGGCGCGTCTGTGCCGCGGGCGACGGGGTTCCCAGCCGGCCCCGGGCGGAGTCCTCGGAGGCCCTGTGCTCGGCGGCCGCCAACCGAAGTACCCCGTCCAGAATCTCCTCCACACGTTCGAGCTCGGCCAGCACCCCTGCCGCAGCGTCGTGTTCCCGGGCGGTCTTCAGTTCCAGCTGCAGCAAATCGATCCTGAGCCGCAGCGCCCCCACCGGATTGCGCAGTTCGTGCGACGTGTCAGCTATCAGTTGCCGCTGGGAGTCGAGGCTGTGGCTGACGGTCTGCGCCATGGTGGTGAATGAACGGCTCAGTTCCCGAAGTTCCGGCGGCCCGGCCTCAGGAAGCTGTCCGGTCCGGCCTGTTGCCTCAAGCTCCGTGACGGCAGCATTCAGCCGATGCACGGGGCGCAGCACCCACTCGGTCACGCGGGCCGCACCCAGCAGAAGCACCGTAGCCAGGGCCGCCGCCGCCAATGCGACGATAAGCCACCGCTCCCTCAGTTTCTGCCGGGCCGCGTCCAGATTGACCTCAAGGACGGCCTCGCCCAGGACCTGGCTGGCGCTGCCGAAGGATCGGGAGATCACCTCGGAGGAAGGCCCGAACGGCTGCAGCGGGGCGAGCGTGGTGTCGCTGAGGTTCAGGTTCGCCCTGGCCACCGCGTCCCGGACGTCCGGCCGGTCCTCGCTCAGGCCGCCGGAGCGCAGGGTGCCCTGCTGGAGGCGGATCAGGACTCCCTCGCCGTAGAGTTCGGCATACCTGTCCATCTCCGTCTGCAATTGAGCGGTTTCGCCGGCGGAAGCTGCGTCGAACGCCACCTGTGCCAGGCGGTTGAGTGACGCGGCACGGTTGATCTGGAGTTCCTGGGTCAGTTCACGGCCGGCGGACGTCAGGATGGCGTTGGAGGCGATGATGACGATGAGCACCGCCAGGACACTCAGGATGCCCAGGACGCGCAGTTTCACGCCGGCTCCGCCTCGACCCGGTAGCCGACGCCGCGGACGTTGATGATGAAGCCCGGCAACTGGAGCTTCGCCCGCAGCCCCGTCAGGTGCACGTCAAGGGACCGGGATGAGGCCACGAAGGCGTCGCCCCACAGCGCGTCCAGGATCTGTTCACGTGTGACCACGGAGCCGGCGTGGCTGGCCAACAGTGCCAGCAGGTCGAACTCGGTGGCCGTCAACGGGAGCACCTCGGAACGGAGGGAAGCCACGCGCCGCTGGAGGTCGATCTCAAGATCACCCAGCACCACACTCTGCTGCCGCGAGCCGCTATAGCGGCCGGCACGCCGGGTGACCGCTTCGATCCGGGCAAGAAGTTCCACGAGCTTCACAGGCTTAACGAGGTAGTCGTCGGCTCCGGACCGCAGGCCGAGCACCACGCTGCGTTCGTCGTCGCGCGCGGTGAGAATCAGGATGGGCACCGGCGTGACCTGGCGCAGTTTCCGCAGTACCTCCAGGCCATCCATATCGGGAAGGCCGAGGTCCAGCAGGATCACTTTGAACTTCCGGTGGACCAGCAGGGCGTCGGCTCCGCGGGCAACCCGGGTGGGGTTGTGCCCCGCTGTCGCGACGGCGGCGGCGAGGGCGGACGCCATGGCGTCGTCGTCCTCGACGATGAGCAACTCCATGGCCTGATCCCTTATTCGCTGAGCGGGCACCTGCAACCTGCCCGCTTTGGAGATTACCCTTTCTCCCGGCGAAACCTAAGGAAGTGTTAGGAAATGGCCGCCCACGTTGGTTGTGCCCTGGATCACGAATAGCTTGAGTGCAGCGCTCCGCTCTGAGGGGCACTTCAACGTCGAGGAGGAACCATGAGCAATGCTGCCATGGACAGCACAAAAGTACGCCCGGAACGGTTACCGGTGGCCGCGCAGCCAAGGAAGGTGCAATCATGAGCACCCAGCAAGCCGTGATCCAAAGTGAGGCAGCGCACACCCGCAAGGCCGTGAGCAACATCCTCAAGGGTTCAGCGGGCAACCTCGTGGAGTGGTACGACCTCTACGTCTACACCGTCTTCGCGGCGTACTTCCAGTCGCACTTCTTCAATTCCCAAGACGACCTGCAGGCCGGGCTCGAGGCCATGGCCGTCTTCTCGACGTCGTTCCTGATGCGCCCGGTGGGCGCCTGGTTCTTCGGCCGCTATGCCGACCGCAAGGGCCGCAAGGCGGCCCTGACGCTCAGCGTGACGATCATGTCCGCCGGTTCCTTCGCCATCGCCATCCTGCCGACGACCCAGCAGATAGGCGTCTGGGCGCTGATTCTGCTGATCCTTGTGCGGCTGGTCCAGGGTTTCTCCGTGGGCGGCGAATACGGCACCAGCGCCACCTACATGTCCGAGGCCGCCACGTCCAAACGCCGTGGCTTCTTCTCAAGCTTCCAGTACGTCACGCTGATCGGCGGCCAGATGCTGGCCCTGCTGGTGCTCGTCATCCTGCAGAACACCATGGACAAGGGCGCCCTGACTGAGTGGGGCTGGCGCATCCCCTTCGCGATCGGCGGCGTCGCCGCGCTCGTGGTCCTGTGGCTGCGGCGCTCGATGGAAGAAACCGTGTCCGCCGAGCAGGTCGAGGCCGCCAGGGTTCCGGCCGCGGCCGGCGTTGCCCAACCCGGCACCATGAAGTTGCTGTTCACCCAGCACTGGAAGCCGCTGCTGATCTGCATCGGCGTTACCCTCGGCGGCACCGTGGCGTTCTACACATACACCAACTTCATTCTGAAGTTCATGAACGATACCTCCGGGATCGCCAGGACCGACACCTCCGTGATCAACTTCTGGGCGCTGTTCATCTTCATGCTGCTCCAGCCGGTCTACGGGATCATCTCGGACAAGGTCGGGCGCCGGCCGCTGCTGCTCTGGTTCGGCATCACGGGTGTGTTGTTCACCTGGCCGCTGCTATCCACCCTGTCTAACACCAAGGACCCGTTCACGGCATTCCTGCTGATGCTGGGCGGCCTGCTGATCGTCGGCGGCTACACCTCGATCAACGCCCTCGTGAAGGCCGAGCTGTTCCCGGCCTCCATCCGCGCCCTCGGCGTCGGCCTGGGCTACGCGATCGCGAACTCACTCTTCGGCGGAACGGTGCCGCTGCTCGGCGCCGCGTTCCAGAAGGCCGAGCGCGTGGACCTGTTCTTCACCTACGTCACGGTTGCCATCGCTATTTCGCTGCTGGTCTACATCTTCGCCCTGAAGAACAAGAAGACCACCCACCTGGACCGCGAACAGGGCGATGCGTGGAACCGGCCTGCAAAGGACGACGACAAGGACAAGGACCTCATCAACGCTTAGCGCTGTGGGCAGGCTCCAGTGAGCGGACGACGGCGGGTGGCCGCCCGCCGTCGTCCGCTCACCGCCCCTCACCGCTCACCGCACCCCGGACGCTCTCTCAGATAATGCGGCAAATCCCGGGACGCTCTCTCACTTTCTTGAGGAAAGTGAGAGAGCGTCCCGGGTTTTCTTGCGTTAAGTGAGAGAGCGCTTGGATGAGACCAAAATGAGTGCAAAGCGTGACCGTTCAGGCATCGTGTCGCGCCGCCGTCGCTGGTTCACTGGGAGCAGGCGGATTCCCGCCCTTGTGTGCCGGGGAGGCGACAGTGGTGTTTCGTTTTCAGCGGGCGGTGGCCTTGGGTGCGGTGCTGGGACTGGCAGCATGTGCGGCCCCGGCCCCCGCGCCTCCGGAATTGGTCAAGGCCGACGGCGTGGAGCGGGTTTCGGTGGACCGCGCGGCCTATACCGCCGAGCTGCGTTCCTTCCGGGCCTCCGCCCTGGGCCTCGGGGAGGCCCTGCTGGCCGACGGCGGCGACGGCGCCAACGGGAACGTCGTGTCCTCGCCCGGGAGCCTGCTGATTGCCCTCGCGATGCTTCGCTCCGGCGCGTCGGGCGAGACCGCGGCGGAGATGGACAGCGTCCTGGGACTCCCCGCGGAAAATCGCGATGAGGCCATGAACGCGGTCCTCACCTCGCTGGAGAAGTTCGACGGCGACCCCGGCGCAGTGGATGAGGACAACCCGCCGCGGAAACCGGTCATGCATGCCGCCAACGGGCTGTTCGTGGACAAGGGTGTGCCCACCGGCGAGTCCTTCCTGGACACCCTTGCCCGGCACTACGGAACGGGCGTGTATCCCGTGGACTTCAGCGATGAGGGTGCCACGAAGCCCGCCATCGATGCGTGGGTCAACAGGAACACGGGTGGCCGGATCAAGGAAGCGCCGGCCAAGTACGATCCCAGGAACACCTTCAGCCTCCTCAATTCCCTGTATTTTGCCTCCGCCTGGAGCGCGCCGTTTGACCCGAATGCCACTTCGGACCTCCCCTTCACAACGGCCGCCGGCGAGGAAATCTACGCGCCTACCATGCGCAACGAGCTGGAGATGAAGTACGCGGAAGGTGCCAGCTGGCAGGGCGTGGACCTTCCCTACTCCGACGGTTTCGTTATGCGGCTGGCTCTGCCGGCAGCCGGAGCCGACGCGGACGCCGCCGCCGGGTCCCGTCCCGCCCCCGCGGCCTTCGGCGCAGCCACGCTCACGGAAATCGCGGACGCCTTCGACACCGCCGCGCCGGAGACGGTGCAGATCCAGTTGCCACGCTGGGACCACAAGTCCAGTTTTGACCTGCGGAAGGTGTTTGGGTCACTGGGCCTCCAGAAGACGCTCGAAACCACCGAGGACTTCAACAACATCCAGCCCAAGATGATGATCACCCAGGCCGCGCAGGCCGCCAACATCACAGTGGCCGAAAAGGGCACGATTGCCGCCGCGGTGACCCAGATCAACGGAGCTGTCACCAGCGCTCCGCCGCAGCCTCAGCGGTCCATCAGCTTCGACCGGCCGTTCCACTACCAGATCGTGCATGTGGAAACCGGCCTGCCGCTGTTTATGGGGAAGGTCGCCGACCCGCGGTAGCCGTGGCTTCCCTGGCCTGAGCCTAACTACTGGTCTTGCGGGAAATGCGGCGTCGCAGCAGGGCGCCGTACCCGGCAAAGAGCCGCGGCACCACGAGGTAGACAGCAGCCGGAACCACCACGAGCGTCAGTACGAGTGCCCGGAGCCCGTGTGCCAGCCCTCGGTCAGGGGCGCCACCAGCATCATGCCCACGGCCACCAGCGGAAAGATGGCCAGCCACGTGATGACGGCGCGGACGTGGATGGACGGCGCCTGCGGCACCGGTCCGTGAGAAGTGACCGGAGCCTGAGTAGGGGCGGCTGGCGCGGGAGCAGTTGCTGTGGGGACGAGGGTGCTGTTCATGGCTAACTCCAACTAGTTGGTTGCTTTTGATAAAAGCGAGACTAGTACGGGCTCCACAAAAGTGCAACTACCTGGTTGGAAACGGGTAGAATCGTGGCATGGCCTGGAATACTGAGCGCACGAAAGCACTGCTGCTGACTGCCGCCACCGAGGAGTTCAGCGACAAGGGCCTTGCCGGCGCGCGGGTGGACCGCATTGCGGCGGCGGCGGGCGTGAACAAGGAACGCATCTACCAGTACTTCGGCAAGAAGGATGAGCTGTTCGACGCCGTCCTTGCCGCTGAACTGGTGCGGGTGATGTCCGAGGTCCCCATCGAAGGTCATGGCGCGGCGTCCATCGGAGAGTACGCCGGAAGGCTTTTTGACCGTCACACGAACGACGGCGCCTTGGCCCGGCTCCTGTTCTGGGAAGGCCTGGAGCGCGGGAGAAATACCGTGGACCGGGCCACACGCGCTGACCACTGCACCACAAAAGTGGACCAGATGCTGGCAGTTCTACCCGGAATCGACCGCACGGATGCGGCCGACCTGGTCCTCACCATCGTGACGCTGTGCGACGGCTGGACCGTGCTGCCCCAGATCGACGCACTCTTGGCGGGCTCCGCTCCGGACCGCCTGGACCGCCGTCGGGCCTTCATTGTGCGGACGGCCACGCTGGTGGCCGGCGCACTGCTTGAAGAGGCGCAGGTCGAAGCGGCGCGGCGCGTAGACGTAAGAGGCTAGCGCGCGCCACCCTGCCAGAGCGCGTCGAACGGCGCGCCGGACGCCACCCGGTTGCGGATTCCGGCGGTGACAAAGTCCTTGGCGGCCCGGGCAGCCTCCAGCGGCGTGGCGCCCTTCGCCAGCTCGGCCGTCACCGCCGCGGCGAGGGAGCAGCCGGCGCCAGACACGGCCACTTCGCCCACCTTGGGAGCGCTGAGGACTTCGAGGGTCTCGCCGTCGTAGTAAACGTCGACGGCGTCCGGGCCTGCCAGCCGCACGCCGCCCTTGGCCAGGACCGCGGCGCCGCTGAGCTCGTGGATGCGGACTGCTGCGGCTTTCAGGGATTCGACGTCGGTGATCGCCAGGCCGGACAGCGATTCGGCTTCTAAGTGGTTGGGTGTGACAAATGTGGCCAGCGGCAGGATCTGCGCCTTCAGGGCCTGGTCCGTGTCCAGTGCGTGGCCCGGCTCCTGGCCCTTACAGATCAGCACCGGATCCAGCACCACGTTGCGGAACCGGCCCGTTTCCAGCGCCGCGGCGACCGTACTGATGGTGGCCGGGCTGCCCAGCATGCCGATTTTCACGGTGTCCAGGACCGGCCGGCCTGGAGCCGACGGCTCTCCCGACGCACTCTCGAAGGCGGCGCCCGGCGCCGGACCGTAGGCCGCCGTCGTGGCTTCCAACTGGTCCGCAATGACCTGCTGGTCCACCGGCACGAATCGGTGGTTCCAGTTGTCGCTCGGATCGAAGGACACGATGCAGGTCAGGTTGGCGATGCCAAACACGCCCAGCTCCTGGAACGTCTTCAGGTCGGCCTGGGCTCCGGCGCCACCCGTCGCTTCGGACCCAGCGATGGTCAGGACGACGGCGGGAGCGGACACGGGGGACTGGAGGGCAGCTGAAGCTAAAGTCATGGCACTATCCTGCCATCCGGCGTCTGGCCCTATTGTTCAGTGGGAAAATGTCGTGACAGTGCTAATACAGCCGGCGTCCCGCGCAACTTTGATTGAGGGATCGGTACGCCGAGCGAACCACTACGAATGGAATCTCCCATGCCTTCCCCCTCAGGCCCTTACGCCCTGCCCGTCGCCAATTCCGCCCGGACGGCGCCGAAATTCGCATCAATCGGCTCGCCGTACTTCGGCATCATGCTGGCGTTTATGGCCGTGGTGCTGATCCTGTCCAACATCGGGGCGTCCAAGGGCGTCGCGATCGGACCGATCATCACCGACGGCGGCTTTTTCCTCTTCCCGCTCGCCTACATCCTGGGCGATGTGATCAGCGAGGTCTACGGTTTCAAGGTGGCGCGCAAAGCCATTGTCACCACCTTCGCCTTGTCCGTCTTCGCCTCTGTTTGCTACTGGGTGATCATCGCCCTGCCCGGCTTTGATGACGAGTTCGGCACGTCCAAGCAGGCCGCCCTTGAGGGGGCCCTTGGTCCGGTGCCGCAGATTGTGCTCGCCTCGCTGTTGGCATTCCTGGCCGGCCAGACCATCAACTCGTGGATCCTTGTGAAGATGAAGGCCCGCTCCGGGGAGAAGTCACTCTGGGCGCGGCTGATGGGTTCCTCAGGCGCGGGCGAGTTCGTGGACACCCTGATTTTCTGCAGCATCGCGGCCTCCGTCATCGGCATCACGGATTTCGGCACGTTCCTGAACTACGTGGTAGTGGGCTTTGTTTACAAGACACTCGTGGAGTTCCTGTTTGTGCCGGTGACGTCCCTCGTGATCGGCTGGATCAAGAAGCGCGAACCGAGCTACGGGGTCTGAGCGGCCATCCCCGGGCCACCATTTCGACGGTTCCCTGCGCAGACGATGTTCGCAGTCATCGAGTGGGCAGGGAACCATCGAAACGGCGCGGAGGACGACGGCGGGACGCAGGGAAGGCGGGCGGGCAGCGAGCCGGGCCGGCGCTTACGAGTAGTACTGCGCCAGGGTCTCGGCCTTGAACTCGAAGAAAGTCCCGGCTTCGATGGCCAGCCGGGTATCGTCCACCATCTTCACCACAAAGCGCTCATTGTGGATGGAGATCAGGGTGGCGGAGAGCATTTCCTTGGCCTTGAACAGGTGGTGGATGTACGCGCGCGAGTAGTTGGCGCAGGCGTAGCAGTCACAGCCCTCCTGGAGCGGCCCGAAGTCGCGCTTGTACTTGGCTCCGGACAGGTTGAAGCGGCCTGCGGGCGTGTAGAAGGCGGAGTTGCGGGCCACGCGGGTGGGGGAGACGCAGTCGAAGGTGTCCGCGCCGTTCTCGATGGCCGTGAAGATATCGTCCGGCTCAGAAATGCCCAGCAGGTGCCGCGGCTTGTCCTCCGGTAGCTCCTCGTTGCACCAGCGAACAATCGTGCCCAGGTTTTCTTTCTCCAGCGCCCCGCCGATGCCGTAGCCGTCGAAGTCCATGGCGCCAAGGTCCCGGCAGGCCTTCCGGCGGAGGTCCTCATACTGGGCACCCTGGATCACACCGAATAGCGCCTGATACGGCTTCCCCACACGGGACGTGGTCAGCCGGAAATGCTCCTCCAGGCAGCGCAGGGCCCACAGCCGCGTGCGCTCCAGCGATTCCTCCTGGTAGCCGCGGGAGTTCTGCAGCGTGGTCAGCTCGTCGAAGGCGAACGTGATGTCCGCGCCGATCTGGTGCTGGACCTGCATGGAAATTTCGGGGGAGAAACGGTGGCGGTCGCCGTTGAGATGCGATTTGAACCAGACACCGTCGTCGTCGATGTGGGCCAGGCGTTCCTTGCCCGGAGCCACGGCGTCGTCCGGCCCGGACGTGTCCACCGATTTCATGTCGATGACCTTCTTGAACCCGGACCCCAGGCTCATCACCTGGAACCCGCCGGAGTCCGTGAAGGTGGGCCCGGACCAGTTCATAAACGAGCCCAGCCCGCCGGCCTCGTCCAGGATGTCCGCGCCCGGCTGCAGGTACAGGTGGTAGGCGTTGGCCAGCACGGCCTGCGCGCCGAGTTCGGCGATGGACTCCGGCAGCACGGATTTGACTGTGGCTTTGGTCCCGACGGCGATGAACGCTGGGGTGCGGATCTCGCCATGCGGGGTGGTGATGGTCCCCGTGCGGCCCAGGAATTCGCCGCCGTTGGCAGCTGCCTGAGCAGACGACGGCGCAGAGCTGTCAGCAAGGCGGGTGCCAACGGTGAAGGAGAACTGCGACTGGTCGGCTGGAGCGGCGGAGCCGGCCGCCGCTGCGACGGGATCAGCTGAGACGGCCGAAACGGAGACGGATGGCGCGGGGGCGGGGTTGGCTGGCACGGTTCCAGTGTGCCAGCAAACGCCGCCGATCCCTCAGTGGGCCGTTTCCGATGTGGGGTAGTTCTCAGCCCGCCAACTGTCCCAGAGCGAATGGATGGACTCCATTTTGTGGGCACCCAGATCGAACGTCGAGGCGATCACCATGGCGCCGCCGTGGGGCCTCACACCTTCAATGACGGGCTGGTCCGCCACGATCAGCAGGCCGTCGCCGTGCTCCGCATAGCTGTGGACGGTGAGCCCCACCTGGTGGTTGCTGCGGAACCAGACCTTGCCGGTGATCTCCTCCCCTGTGGACAGCGTCAGCCCGTACGTCTCACCCGGCGCAGGCACGTCCGACAAGCCCAGCTTTTCGATGGCGGAAGCCGGCTCGCCGGGAAATTCGAAGAACATCGTGTGCCGCTTGCCGTGCGGGTGGTGTTCCAGCGCGAAGCGGAGTTGCTGCAGGAACGTCAGCCAGCCTTGGGTGATGTCCTCGTCCCAGGCCGCCCATTCCGAGTTGTGGTCCAGGGCTGCCCGCGTGACACTGACCAAAGTCCCGGCGGACACTGGTTTCAGGTCAAAGACGTCGCCGCCGTTGGTGGTCAGGCTGGTGTGGTCCGGGGCTTCAACGACGTTTCTGCTGAAGTAGATCCCGTCTATCTCATCAGCCAGTTCATCGGCCTCCCAGCCATGCCACTGGGCAACTTTGGCAGGTTCACGCAGCATGGTCCAGACCTGCGGCGCATCAGCATTTATCACCACGCTCAGATTGTTCGTCATAGCCCGAATCTACAACGCGGGCGCAGCCCCGGGTAGGGGGCAATTCCCCCACCCCGACGGCTTAGGCCCGGACGGCCTCGAGTTCGTTGCTGATCCGGCGCTGGAGTTCGCCGACCCCGATCGTCTCAGACCCGCCGTGTGCCCGGAGGAACAGCAGGGATTCGAGACGCAGCAGCCGCCACTCCCGCTCGGCCTCATGGTTGGAGTTGTCGATCGAGCGGAAGATCTCTTTGTCGTACAGGTTGGGTTCGTTCAGCGAACGCTGGCGCACCTTGGCGTTCATCCGCGCCTTGAACGGGTCCGTTTCCTGGTTTTCCGGCAAACGCAGCAGCTTTTCATAGACTTCGGCGCGCTCCTCCTGCCGGTCCTGGCGGCAGATGAAGCTGGACAACGCCAGCGACGCCTCCACGGACGCCCACCGGCCCGGGTTGCCGTCGAACGGGAGGACGTTGAGCAGGTCCGCCACGGCGAGCGCCCCGTCCGGATCCTCGAGCGTGATGAACAGTTCGTGGGCCAGGTCGCTGAGGTCCTTGAGGCAGCTGCCGGACTTGAAGTTGATGCCCTTGGCCAGCTTGTCCGCCAGCAGCAGCACCCCAACGGCGTCCGGGTGGGCTTCCGCGGCAGCCTCCACCACCGCTTCGGGTGTGCCCTGCGGCGCCGGAATCCGCGCCAGTTCTTCCGCGGACGGGCCGCTCATCGCGGGCGGGATGGCCGGCAGGGGAGGTACGACGACGGCGGGAGCCGCCGGGGCCGCCCCCGCTTCTCCGGTGTGCTGGGGTTGTTCGGCAGGGGGTTGCGCCGCGACCGGAATCTGCGTGACGGCGTCGGGCGTTGTGTCCTGAATGGGGGTGTCCTGAACCGTGGTGTCCGGAACCATGATGACCCGGACTGTTGTGTCCAGGATCTTTACGGTGGAGCCGGCTGCGATGCGGAGGGTGCCGCCGCCGGTGAGGTTTGCCAGGACTACCGCAGGGGTCCCGAAATCATCCGGTTCAAACTCCACGTGCTGGATTTCGGCGGTGCGTTCACCGTCGGGGAGGAGGAGCTGATCGCCGGTGGTCAGAGATCCAGCCTGCTGTTCGCTGTAGTGCCTGGCGGCTGGGTTTTCGGTCATGGGAGTCCTTAAGTTCTCTTGCGGTCCGCCCTACAGTCTACAAAGCGGGGCCCTGGAAGTCGGGGACGCCGGGGAACCCGCGGGCGTCAGTTACCCACTCCCGCAAAGGCCAGCGCCTGGCGGACCAGGGAGCCGCGGCCGCCGCTGAATTCGAGCTGGACGTCGGCGCTGAGCACTTCCGCCGGAGTCATCCAGGTCAGTTCCAGGGCGTCCTGGCGGGGTTCGCATTCGCCTGTCACGGGGATGACGTACGCCAGGGACACGGCGTGTTGGCGGTCGTCGGTGAAGCCGGTCTGGGACGGGGCCGGGAAGTATTCGGCCACCGTGAAGGGGACCGGGCTGATGGGGAGCTGCGGAAAGGCGAGCGGCCCCAAGTCCTTTTCCATATGGCGCAGCAGTGCGGCGCGGATGGTCTCGCGGTAGATCACACGGCCCGATACCAGCGACCGGATCATGTTCCCGTCCTCGTCGGCCTGCAGCAGCGTGCCAACCTCGTTCACAAAACCCAGCGGATCCAGCCTTACCGGCACGGCCTCCACATAGATCATGGGGAGCCTCCCGCGGGCCTCAAAAAGGTCTTCTTCGGAGAGCCAGCCGGGATTGGGGTCAGGAGTGCGAACGTTCATGGTTAAGTTCTACCCCATCGGACGGCCGAGGACCGCTGAGGGGTGAGCTATCAGCGTAAAGCGTCGCCCAAAGCGCCGGAATCTCACCCGCCGGTCGGTGCACGCCGGATCACGGCCGGATCACTCTGCGGCGAGGCGCTGCGAGATCCAGAGAGTGGGCGGGACATGCGGGGCGGTTGTGGCTGCGGCTGTGTCGGCGGTACCGGAGCTACCTGCGCTGCCTGCGGCGTCCGGGTTGGCCACGTGCAGGGTCCGGCCGAAGGCTTCCTCGGTTTCGCTAACGTCCAGCCCGGCGGCGGTGAGCCGGTCCCGCAAGGCGCCCAGATCGCCGTCGTACTCAAATCCCAAGCCGGACCGCGATGGCCCGGATGCCGGCCGCACCATCAGCACCCCGCCGTTCTTGGCGGTAAAGTCGGCGGTTTCGTCGGCGTCCGGGACAGGGCGGAACCTGGCGCCAATGTCCTGCAGCGTCACGGCGGCGGCGCCGGGATCCTCCGTAAACCAGACCCCGACGACGGTCAGGGCCGGATCAGCGTCAGCCGAGTTGGGCTTCCGGGCGCCTTTGTCCGCCAGGAAGCTGAAGCCGTCCCGGCCGGTGATGCGGCAGGACTCGCCGTGGTCGGCGGCGATGAGTTCGGCGACGGTGTTCCCGGATTCCTCCGCTGTCAGTGTGGTGCGCCGGGCGAATTCCGCCAGATCGCCCACCTCCACGCCCAGGGCAGTGGTGCCGTCGTCCGTGGCGCCGGCGTCGGCCACATGCACGGCCAGCCTGCCGGAACCGGCGTCGAACTCCCGCCATTCGCCCTGCTCAACGGTCTTGGCCAGGCCCAGGGCAGCCAGGAGCTGTTCCCAACTGTCCGGCCGGGAGGTGAAATGGACGGGTCTGACACGCAGCATGGGTTCCTCCTCGAATCCGGACAGGTCGGCTACCGCCATCATGCCACTTCCTGCAGAAGGCGGGCAGAATAGGGCCATGGCCATTGAACTCGAGGAGCTGCTGGTAGCGGACGCGGCGAAGTGGCGGCTGTGGCTGGAACAGCACCACGCCACCAGCCCCGGCGTGTGGCTGGTGCTGCATAAGAAGGGCGGCAACACTACCGAGTTGGATTACGAGGCGGCGTTGCAGGAGGCGCTGTGCTTTGGGTGGATCGACGGCCAGGGCAAAAGGCGCGACGACGACAGTTCCTTCCAGCGGATGACCCGCCGCGGCCCGAAGAGCGTCTGGTCGGCGCGGAATGTGGACCGCATCGGGCAGCTCGAGGCTGCCGGCAGGATGACGGCGGCGGGCCGTGCTGCCGTCGATGCCGCTAAGGCGGACGGGCGCTGGGAGGCAGCCTATGTGGGGCAGGCGACGGCGGAAGTCCCGCCGGATCTGGCCGCCGCGATCGCCGCCATCCCCGCGGCCCAGGCCATGTTCGACGTCCTCACCTCCGTGAACCGGTATGCCCTGATTTACCGGACGAATTCCGTGAAGCAGGCGTCCACGCGGGAACGGAAAATCGCCGGCTTTGTGGAGATGCTGGCCCGGGGCGAGGCACCGTATCCGCAGAAGAAGAAGCCCGCAGACCCGCCGACCCACCCAACTGAGTAGCCGTAAGTGTCGTTTTGAGGGCTCATAACGACAGTTGCGGCTACTCAGTTGGGGTTAGTCGTCGAGCGGGAAGGCGACGGCTTCGCCAACCACCCGCAGGCAGAGCTCCATTCCGGGCCGGGCAATGGAGGCGTTCCAGTGGCGGATGGTGATAATTTCGCCGCCGCCGGGGTAGCGGTGGTCGGTGCCGGCCAGTTCGGGCGGCACAGAGAGTTTGAGGCGAACGGTGGTTTCCGGGCCGAAGTAGTCGGTGTCCACCACCACGCCGCGAATGGGGCCATCCTCGGCAATGCGGATCTGCTCAGGACGCAGCATCAGCTGCACACGGCCCTGGGCAGGCGGGCGGCGCACCGGAATTTCGCCCAGTGAGCACGTGGCCAGCGAGCCTTCCATCCAGGCGTCCAGGATGACGGCGTCGCCTAGGAACTCCGCGGTGGCGCGGTCGGCGGGGCGGGTGTAAACCACAAACGGGTTGCCGATCTGGGCTAGCCTGCCGCCGCGCATCACGGCCACCTGGTCCGCGAAGGACAGGGCCTCGGCCTGGTCGTGGGTGACCAGGATGGTGGTGACGCCGGCTTTGTTGAGGACCTTGGCCACGGCCCGCCGGGTTGCCACGCGCAGGCCGGCGTCCAGGGCTGAAAAGGGCTCGTCCAGCAACATCAGTTCGGGTTCGCGGGCCAGGGCGCGGGCCAGGGCCACACGCTGCTGTTGCCCGCCGGAGAGCTGGTGCGGCCGCCGCTTGGCCATGGAGGCGTCCAGGGAGACCATGTCCAGCAGCTCGCTGATGCGGCCCGCGGCCCCGCGGCGGCCACCCGCGAGCTTGGCCGTGTCCAGGCCGAACGCGATGTTCTGGCCCACCGTCAGGTGCGGGAAAAGCGCCCCGTCCTGGGCCACGTACCCCACGTGGCGCTTATGCGCAGGCAACCATACGCCGTCGCCCGCCACCTTGGTGCCGTTGAGCGAGATGCTGCCGGTGGCCGGGTGTTCAAAGCCTGCGATGAGCCGCAGGAGGGTGGTCTTGCCCGAGCCCGATGGCCCCACGATGGCGGTGGTGCCGCCCTTGGCGACGGACAGGTTGACGCCCTTGAGGACGGCCTGGGACGCAAAGTTCTTGGTGACGTCGGCAATCTGCAGGTGGCTGTTGGTGGAGGGAGCCACGGACGGCGCGATCCGCGGTTCCGGAAGCCTGGAGGGGGATAGTTCGGTCACTGTCCGGCCACTTTCTTGGACTGCTGGAAGAGAAGGTAAGTCATGGGTGCCGAGAGCAGGATCATCAGTAGGGCGTAGGGCGCGGCGCCGGCGTAGTCGATCTCGCTGCTCTTGGACCAGAACTCGGTGGCAAGCGTGCGGGTCCCGTTCGGGGAGAGCAGGAGCGTGGCGGTGAGCTCGTTGGCTATGGCAAGGAACACCAACGCCGCGCCGCCCGCGGCAGCGGGAGCGGTGAGCCGCAGCGTGACCCGGATGAAGGCCAGCAGCGGCGGTTTGCCCAGGGCTTGGGCGGCTTCGTCGAGTTCCTTGGGGGCCTGGGACAGGCCGGCGCGGAGATTGACCAGCGCCCGGGGCAGGAACAGCAGGACGTACGCGGCCACCAGCACTCCGGCCGTTTGGTAGACGCCGGGGACCAGCCGGATGCTGACGGTGACTAACGCGAGGCCCACCACAATCCCGGGCAGGGAACTGGTGACGTAGTTGGAGAGCTCCAGCGACTTGCTGAACCAGCTGGGGTGCCGCACTGCAAGGAAGGCCATGGGGAACGCGACGACGGTGGTCACCACCGCACCCGCCAGGCCGTAGCCGAGTGTGGTCAGGAGGGCTGGAGCGAACTCGTCGGCAGCCCAGACCGCGGAACCGCCCGCGGTGATCCAGCGCAGGACGAAGAACACCGGCAGCCCGAAGGCCAGTCCCGTCAAAGCAAGCAGGGACAGCTGCGCCGGAACCTGGTAGGCGTGCAGCGGCAGGCGCAGGGCCCTGGCCTGGGCGCCGGATCCTACGCGGGCGTAGCGGGCCGTGCCCCGGCCGCGGACCTCGACCACCAGCAGGATCAGGCAGAAAAACACGAGGACGCTGGCGAGCATGTTGCCGGCGGTCCCGTTGAACGTGGACTGGTACTGGACCATGATCGCGGTGGTGAACGTGTCGAAACGGATCATGGCGAACGCGCCGTATTCGGCGAGCAGGTGCAGGGCCACGAGGAGGGCGCCGCCGGTCATGGCGATGCGCAGTTGCGGGAGGATCACCCGGAAAAAGACCCGCCAGTTGCCGAGGCCCAGTGCGGCCGCGGACTGTTCGATGGCCGGGTCCAGACGGCCGAGGGTGGCGGCCGCGGGGATGTACACCAGCGGGAAATAGGACAGCGTGGCGATCAGGACCCCCGAGCCCAAGCCGGCCAGGGATGGGACGGCCGAGACCCACGCGTAGCTGTTCACAAACGCGGGAATGGCCAGCGGCGCCGCCAGCAAAACCGCCCAGATTTTATGGCCGCGGAGCTTGGTCCGTTCCACCAGCCAGGCACCTCCGACGCCGAGGGTGATGCTGAGCGGGACGGTGATCACCATGAGCAGCACCGTGTTGAGCAGGAGTTCGCCGACGCGCGGCCGGAAGATCAGTTCGGCGGCGGTGTCCCACCCGGTTGCCGCCGTCATGTACACGACGTATCCCAGCGGAACGAGCGAAAACAGCGCGATGAGCACTGCCAGGATGGACACCGCAGAAACGCCGAAAGGCAGGCGGGGGCTGGTGCCCCGGCCCGCCGTCGTCGTGCTCTCCGCTACAGGGGGAGCCGATAGATCAGTGGTCACTGAATTACAGGAGTCCTGCCTTGGTCATCAGCTCGGTGACCTTCGTGGAGTTCAGCTTGGCCGGGTCCACGGTGGGCGCCTGAAGTTCCTTGATGGGAACCAGCTTGTCGTTGGCCGGTACCTCGGAAGCGATGGCGTATTCGAAGGAGGTGCCGTTCTTGAGGACTTCCTGGCCCTTCTTGCCGGTGATGAACTTCAGGAACGCCTGTGCATCCGCAGCGTTCTTAGACGACTTCAGCACGCCGCCGCCGGAGACGGATACAAACGCGCCCGGGTCCTGGTTCTTGAAGTAGTACGGGGTGACGTTCTTGGAGTTCTCGCCGGTCTTGGCCTGGTCACCGTAGTAGTAGTAGTGGTAGATCAGGGCGGCGTCGACTTCGCCGGCGTTGACTGCCTTCATGGCGGTGCTGTTGCCCTTGTAGGCCGTGAAGTTTTCCTTCATCCCCTTGAGCCATTCCTCGGCTGCGGCTTCGCCCTTGAGTTCGAGCAGCGCGGCGACGATGGCCTGGAAGTCAGCGCCGGACGGTGAAGCGGCCCACTTGCCCTTCCACTCCGGGTTGGCCAGGTCCAGCATGGACTTGGGCAGCTTGTCTTCGCTGATCTTGTTCTTGTCGTACACCAGGACGGTGGAGCGGGCGGCGATGCCCGTCCACTTGTTGGTGCTCGGGCGGAACTCAGCGGGAACCTGCTCGGCGGTGGCCTTGTCGACGTCGGCAAAGAGGCCGGCGTTTTCAACCTGAGCCATCGCGGGGGAGTTTTCGGTGAGGAAAACGTCAGCCGGGGACGCTGCACCTTCCTGGACGATCTGGTTGGACAGTTCGGTGTCCGAGCCCTGGCGCATGGTCACCTTGACGCCGGTCTCAGCCGTGAAAGCGTCGATCCATTCCTTCGTCAGGCTCTCGTGCTGGGCGTTGTAGACCGTGATCTCGCCGGAAGCCTGGCCGTCTGCGGCGGAGGAGCCGGTGGCTTCCGGGGACGTGCTGCCGCCACAGGCGGTCAGTCCGAGGGCTGCGGTGGCGGCGAGTGCGATGCCGGCCAGGGCGCTGTTGCGGATCTTCATCGGGGCTACTTTCTGGGAAAAAGTCTGGCGGACCGTCGGTCCTGGCGAGCCCGGAGTTAGGGTTGGCTCACTCGTGAAACTGTAGGTTAGCCATACCTAAGACACCAAGCGGCATCACCCTTAAGTGATCAGGATCACATGCATTACGGAACTGTTGCGTGCCCTAATTCATTCATGGCTTTTGTGGATGGCCGCTGCGGCCTCCAGCGCCATCCAGGCCTGCAGCTGGGTGGAAAGTTCGACGGCGGCACCTGGCGGGTAGGTTGTGTCCGCCGGTTGTGCCGCGTGGATGGAGAACAGGACGTTCCCAGCCGTGGCTGATGCCGCTCCGCGGCCGGCCGGCCGCCGGCCCGCCCAGAAGGCTTCGGCGGTAGCTGTCACGAGCTCCTTCGCGGTGTTCCGGGCGGACTCCGGGAGCCGGGCATCGACGGCCGCGAGTGCCAGGTACCGGCAGAGAATCCCGGTGAAGAGTCCGCCGTCGCCTGTTCCATCGCAGCGGAGGATGCGCTGCGCCGGTACGGTGAGCTGGTTGGCGACCGCGTCCACCAGTGCCGCGGCCCTGGCGAGGTTGGCGTTGCCGCCGAGCTCCAGCAAGGCTCCCAGTACGGGGCCTTGGTTGTAGGCGTAGAGGGTGTTCTCCACAATCACCTCGCCGGCCGGGCTGAGCCGCGCCCCGTCAACATAGAGGCCCCGGGCCTCGTCAAACAGCACGGCATTGAGCCAGTCCACCAACCGCTGCGCCTTGGCTTGCTGGCCTGTCCGGGCGTAGTAGAGCGCCACGGGGGCGGTGGCCGGCGTGTTCTTGAAGTCGCGCTTTTTGCTCCAGAAGGTCCCGCCGCCCAGGTCATCGGTGGAGGCGGAATCGAACTGCAGGGTCAGCGTCTTGCGGACCCTCGCGTTGCGGCGTCGTCCGGGTTTGCGCGTCTCCTCGGCCAGGCTTTGCAGGCGGTGCGTCGCCAGCGCCAGCCAGGCCATGTCGTCGTAGTAGTTATTGACGAAGGTGAAGGCGTTGCGCACCCGGATGCCCGTGACCAGCCTGGACGCGAGCCTGCCGGCGCTGGGGTGGTGTGCGCCGTTGAACCTTGCCGCGCGGGTGGCTCCGTTGCCCAGTTCGCGGCGCCCGGCATCCACCAGGCAGTCCACGTAGTGCGCCTGCCACCAGTAGTGCCAGGGGTGGAGGAGGTTCTTCAGGTGTTTTGACGGCCATTGCACGGCGGCCAGGTGGGTTCCCGGCAGGAACAGCAGCCGCCGGCCGAAGAGTCCGGTGACGGAGCGGGCCGCCACGTTGGCCCGGTCCTGCCAGTGGGCAGGTTCGGCATCCGGCATGGTCATCCGTTCAGCCTAGTGGGTGCGGCCCGCAGGATTTTCAGTTAACATGCACTAACTAATGTTCCGCGCCGGTCTTATGGTGCTGGGGCCGCATCAAGGAGGATGTATGGACGTCTTGGGTACTGTCGCGCTGATTACGGGTGGGGCTTCCGGGCTGGGCGCTGCCACAGCGAAGCGCCTGTTCGACGCCGGCGCCTCGGTGGTGCTGATCGATCTGCCGTCCTCTGCCGGGGCGGCCTACGCCGCCGAGCTCAACGCCTCAGCGCTGAATTCCGCCGGCGGTTCGGGGGCACAAGCGGCCTTTGTCCCCGCGGACGTCACCAACGAGGCTGAGGTGCAGGCCGCCGTCGACACTGCCGTGGCGCTGGGACCCCTGCGCATTGTTGTGAACTGCGCCGGCGTCGCCACGCCGGGCAAGGTCCTGGGCCGGGACGGCGTCCTTCCGCTGGACACGTTCAACCGCGTCATCCAGGTCAACCTCATCGGGACGTTCAACGTGCTGCGCCTGGCCGCCGCGGCTATGGTATCCACCGAACCGATCAGTACTGAGCTCGGCGGCCCCGAGCGCGGCGTCATCATCAACACCGCCTCCGTGGCAGCTTTCGACGGGCAGATCGGCCAGCCCGCCTACGCCGCTTCCAAGGGCGCCGTCGCCGCCATGACGCTGCCGCTGGCCCGCGAGCTGGCCCGCTCCCTAGTGCGCGTGGTGACCGTCGCCCCGGGCATCTTCGAAACACCCATGATGGCAACGCTCCCGCAGGACGCGCAGGATTCACTGGGCCAGCAGGTCCCGCATCCGTCGCGCCTTGGCCGGCCCGCCGAATACGCCAGTCTGGTGGCCCACATCGTGGAAAATGCGATGATCAACGGCGAAACCATCCGGCTCGACGGTGCCATCCGAATGGGGCCGAAATGAGCCTGCCGCCCACCACCGAGCCCTCCACCACTGAACGGGCGATCGACGAGCTGCCCACCGCCGATTTTTTCGCGTTCGAGTCACTCCTCAGCTCGAAGGAGCGGGCCAAACTGGCCGAGCTGCGGGATTTTCTGGCCACGGAGATCGCCCCCTACGCGTCGGACTGGTGGAACAAGGCGGAGTTCCCGGCGCACATCCTGCCCAAGCTCGCCGCGCTGGAGCTGAGCACACCGGCGCAGCGCGGCTACAGCAACCTGTTCGCCGGACTGGTCATCGCCGAGATGACGCGCGTGGATACCTCGATCGCCACATTTTTCCTGGTCCACCACGACCTTTTTGTGGAGTCGCTCTACGGTTTCGGTTCGGCCGGCCAGAAAGAGCGGCTGCTTGCGGACGCCTCAAGCCTGCGCATCACGGGCGCCTTCGCGCTCACCGAACCCGGCCACGGTTCCGACGTTGCCGGCGGGATGGAAACGAGTGCCCGGCGCATCTCCAGCGCAACGGGAGAGCCCGACGACGACGGCGACGCGTGGGTGCTCAACGGCGCCAAGCGCTGGATCGGGAACGGGACGTTCTGCGACTACATGCTCGTGTGGGCCAAGGACGAGGCCGTGGCTGCCAACGGGCAGGGCGCGGTCCGAGGGTTCATCGTTGATGCTTCCTTGCCGGGCGTGAGCCGGAGCCGGATCGAGAACAAGATTGCGCTCCGGACCGTGCAGAACGCGGACATTGTGCTTAAGGATGTCCAGGTCGCCGAGGCCGACCGATTCGCCGGCATCAGCAGTTTCGAGGACACCAACCAGCTCCTGCGCGGCTCGCGGATCATGGTGGGGTGGCAGGCGGTGGGGCAGCAGCTGGCGGCGTTCGACGTCGCCCGGCAGTACGCCGTCGAACGCCACCAGTTCGGCCGGCCGCTGGCGAAATTCCAGCTCATCCAGCAGCAGCTGGTCACCATGCTGGGCAACGCCGTAGCCAGCATGGCCATGATGGCGCGTATTGCCCAGCTGCAGGACGACGGCGTGGCGGACATGCCGCAGGTTGCCCTCGCCAAGTCCTACACCAGCGCCCGGATGCGCGAGACCGTCGCGCTGGGCCGGTCCCTCCTGGGCGGCAACGGCATCGTGACCGACTACCGGATGGCCAAAATTTTCGCCGACGCCGAGGCCATTTACACCTACGAAGGCTCGTTCGAAATCAACACGCTCATTGTGGGCCGGGCGGTCACCGGCGTCTCAGCGATCGTCTAGGCAGCGAGACCGGGATTTCGGCAGGCTCAATCACCGGGCACGGCGCTCAATCAGCGAGGAGAGGTTGCTTTTCGCCGGCTTCGATCTTCGCGTCGAGGCTGTTGTTCTTCACGGGCATGGGGCAGGTGCCGAACGGGGTGAAGGCGCTGGGGTAGTTGATGGCGCGGTTGAAGTCCAGGACCACCGTGGCCTTCCCGGCCGCATCAACCCGCGGCCTTGGGGTAGAGACTTTCCGCCACTCATCCGTTGATTCGCCGTTTGTCCCGTCATGGAACGTGATGGTCAGCGCGCCCAGTTTTTCCTCCTCGGCGTGCAGCCGGTACTCATGGTCGATCTCCGGCAGCCGGAAAACCACCTCGCCCACCGAATAATGGACGCCGTCCACCAGCGGATTCGCCGTTCCGATCGGGATGGCCGCCGGTTCCGGATACGCCTCGTAGGCGGCCTCAATAACCAGGTCCGGGTTGTAGTCGAACGTGGGCACGCCATCGAACTCCGTCAGCACCGGCGAGCCGGAATCGCGGGTCCGGATGGCGTACCGGTCCGCGCGCATGGCGAGTTCCACTACAACCTGCTGCCTGTCCGCGCCGCCGAACTGCACCCACATCAGGGATTCCTCGTTGGCGAGGGAGGCCGTAATGGTCCCGTCCACCGGCTCGCCGGTTTCCACCAGCGTCAGGCCGTCCTGCGCCGCAGCGGTTAGTGTCGCCGTCGTGCCGTCCGTTGACCAGAGGCCGGGGGCGAGGTCGACGGCGGCGGGGCGGGGTTCCAGCCACTGCAAGGAGGTGAGGGTCAGCCAGCCGTGGCGGGTGGCGAGGGCCTTGTTCCGGTTCGTGCGGAAACGCTGCCAGCGTTCCAGCTGCGCGGCTGCGGTGGTGTGCATGGTTCCTCCAAAAGGGGTTGTGATTCCCCGGCTACGATGTCAAGGCTTACAACCCAGTGCGGACGCCGTCCATTCCACCACGGACCGCCGCGGAGCACCACGGACCTCGCGCCGCGTTGCTGCCCGCAGCCCTTGTCTTGCAGGCGGCGGAGAGTAACGTCGAAAGCGACGGAACCTCGTTTCCGGACTCCCACTGCTGACCTTGGAGGAACCATGAAAATCGCGGTCCTGGGCACGGGTTTCGCAGGCCGGACCCTCGCGGGCGCGCTGTCCGCGCTGGGACACGACGTGGTGGTGGGCACCCGCGACCCGGGAGAGACTCTCGCCCGCAGCGCGCCGGACGCCATGGGCACGCCGCCCTTCAGCGAATGGCACGTAGCGAACCAGCACATAGCCCTGGAAACGTTCGCGGAGGCCGCAGCCGCGGCGGAACTGATAGTCAATGCAACGAACGGAGCAGGCGCACTCAGTGCCCTCAGTGCCGCGCGTTCGACCAACCTGTCGGGGAAAGTGGTGGTGGACGTTTCCAACCCGCTCGACTTCTCCCAGGGCATGCCGCCGGTGCTGAACCCGGTCAACACGGACAGCAACGCCGAACGGATCCAGCACGCGTTCCCGGAGGCGCGGGTGGTCAAAACGCTGAACACCATGAACGCAGGGCTGATGGTTGACCCCGGACGCGTGGGCGGCGGGGAGCACTCGGTGTTTGTCTCCGGCGACGACGCCGGTGCCAAGAACACCGTGACGGCGCTCCTCCAGGAGCTGGGCCACCGCGATATTATTGACCTCGGAGACATCACCACCGCCCGGGGAGCGGAGATGATGCTCCCGGTGTGGCTGCGCCTCTGGTCGGCGTTGGGGACTCCGGATTTCAACTTCAAGATCGTCCGGTGAAGTCAGGCGCGGCAGGGGCGGGGACCGGCGCAATATCTGAGACGGATTCCGCCTTCGCCATCCCGTGCAGGTAGCATCGATAGCTAGTAACGTGGCTCACAGTATCCAGCGCAGTGTACGAGCCAAGTCCGAACCCTCGAAAGACAGTTTCCATGGCTAACACTGCAATGAACTCCTCAACCGACCTCGCCTCTGAACTGAGGGCCGACGTCCGGCGCGTCTCCACGCTGCTGGGTGAGTCCCTGGTCCGCCAGCACGGCCCCGAACTCCTGGATCTGGTGGAGCAGGTCCGCCTCCTCACCAAGGAGTCCAAGGAAGCCGCCCGCGGCGGTGCCGATGCCACCGGACCATGGAGCGCGCACGACGTCGTCGAGCAGGTCCGCGAACTGCTCGGCTCCCTGCCGATCGAGCAGGCCACAGACCTGGTGCGCGCGTTCGCGTTCTACTTCCACCTGGCCAATGCGGCCGAGCAGGTCCACCGGGTCCGCGGCCTTCGGACCCGGCAGGAGAAGGACGGGTGGCTGGCCAAGGCCGTCACTGAAATCGCGGCCCAGGCGGGCCCCGAAGTCCTGCAGGAAGTGGTGAACGGGCTGGACGTCCGCCCCATCTTCACCGCCCACCCCACCGAGGCTTCGCGCCGTTCCGTGCTGGACAAGATCCGCAAGCTCTCGGATGTCCTGGCCGAGCCCACGAAGGAAGGCACCTCCGCGCGCCGCCGCCAGGACCGCCAGCTTTCGGAGGTCATCGACCAGATGTGGCAGACCGACGAACTGCGCCAGGTACGCCCCACCCCGGTGGACGAGGCACGCAACGCGATCTACTACCTCGGCGGCATCCTGACCGACGCCATGCCCGAGATGCTCTCGGATTTCTCGGAACTGCTCGGTGAGCACGGCGTCAGCCTTTCGTCCCAGGACGCACCCATCCGGTTTGGGTCCTGGATCGGCGGCGACCGGGACGGCAATCCCAACGTCACGGCAGCGGTCACCAGGGAAATCCTGCAGATCCAGAACCAGCACGCCGTCCGCATCAGCATCGCTATGATGGACGAGCTGATCTCCATCCTGTCCAACTCCACCGCGTTGTCCGGCGCGGACCAGACCCTGCTGGACTCCATCGACGCGGACCTGAAGAAGCTGCCGGGCCTGGACCGGCGCGTCCTGGAGCTCAACGCCCAGGAGCCCTACCGCCTCAAGCTCACGTGCATCAAGGCCAAGCTCATCAACACGGGCAAGCGGGTTGCAGCGGACTCCACCCATGAGCACGGCCGTGACTACAGCTCCACCGAGGAACTCCTCAACGACCTCGAACTGCTGGAGCTGTCGCTCCGCAACCACTCGGCGTCGCTCGCTGCCGACGGCGCCCTAGCGCGGGTCCGCCGCGCCGTCGCGTCCTTCGGCCTGCACTTGGCCACATTGGACATCCGCGAGCACGCCGACCACCACCATGACGCCGTTGGCCAGCTGATGGACCGGCTGGGCGGCCCCGGCATCCGCTATGCGGAACTGAGCCGTGAGGAACGCTTCGAGGTGCTCGGCTCGGAGCTCGCCTCACGCCGGCCGCTGTCCGGCCACCCGATCAAGCTCGACGGCGTCGCTGACGGCACGTACGACGTCTTCCGTGAGATCCGCCGAGCCCTGCGCACGTACGGTCCGGACGTCATCGAGACCTACATCATTTCCATGACCCGCGGCGCGGACGACGTCCTGGCCGCGGCCGTCCTGGCCCGCGAGGCAGGCCTGATCAACCTGTTCGGCGAATCTCCCTACGCCAAGATCGGTTTCGCGCCGCTGTTGGAGACCGTGGAAGAGCTGCGTGCCTCGGCGGAGATCGTGGACCAGCTGCTGTCCGTTCCGTCCTACCGCGACCTGGTCCGGTTGCGCGGCGACGTCCAGGAAATCATGCTGGGCTACTCGGACTCCAACAAGGAATCCGGCGTGATGACCAGCCAGTGGGAGATCCACAAGACCCAGCGCAACCTGCGGGACGTTGCGGCCAAGCATGGCGTCCGTGTCCGGTTGTTCCACGGCCGCGGCGGTTCCGTGGGCCGCGGCGGCGGACCCACCTACGACGCCATCATGGCCCAGCCCAACGGCGTGCTGGAAGGCGAGATCAAGTTCACTGAACAGGGCGAGGTCATCTCGGACAAGTACTCGCTGCCGGAGCTGGCCCGGGAAAACCTGGAGCTGTCCCTCGCGGCAGTGCTCCAGGGCTCGGCGCTGCACCGGGATCCGCGCACGTCGGACGACCAGCGCGAACGGTACGGGCACGTTATGGAAATCATCTCCGACGGCGCCTTCGACCGGTACCGGAACCTAATCGACCATCCTGACCTGCCCGCGTACTTCCTGGCCTCCACTCCGGTGGAGCAGCTGGGCTCGCTGAACATCGGCTCCCGCCCGTCCAAACGCCCGGATTCCGGGGCGGGGCTTGGCGGCCTGCGTGCCATCCCCTGGGTGTTCGGCTGGACCCAGTCCCGGCAGATCGTGCCGGGCTGGTTCGGTGTGGGCTCTGGCCTGAGGGCTGCCCGTGAGGCCGGAAACTCCGCGCAGCTGGTGGAGATGATGGAGAACTGGCACTTCTTCCGGTCGGTTGTCTCCAACGTGGAGATGACGCTGGCTAAGACGGACATGGACATCGCCGGGTACTACGTGGCCACCCTGGTTCCCGAGGACCTGCACCACATTTTCCGGGCCATCCGTGAAGAGTACGAACTCACGGTCACCGAGATCCAGAACCTTACCGGCGAGAACGTGCTCCTGGACGCCCAGCCCACGCTCAAGCGTTCACTGGAGATCCGGGACCAGTACCTGGACCCCATCAGCTACCTGCAGGTGGAGTTGCTCCGCCGCGTGCGGGCTGCCCAGGGCGCCGAAGGCGGGAGCATCAGCGGCGCCGAGATCGACGAACGGCTCCAGCGGGCCATGCTGATCACCGTCAACGGGGTGGCGGCCGGCCTGCGCAACACCGGGTAGGGCCCATGTTGCACGGCCAGCGGCCCGCTGACCTCTCGGAACGGATCGCTCTTACGGTTCGGGGCAGTGAACATTCGGGTTGTAGGTTGCCAGGACGCCGTCCGGATTTCCTTGCCACAGGTAGGCATGGAGATCGTAATGGATGGGCATATCAGGAGCGTGGCCGGGCATGGGTCCGTCAAATTGCTTTCCGAACATGCTCGGCCGGTCACCGGCGGTTGTCAGGTCCTGGTCAGCATCGACCTTGAACCACTCTGCCGCCACCAGCCTGAGCTGCCCCGTTTCATTCGCCGCATACGTCAAAGCGTCCGGAACCAGCGGGTTCATTCGGCCAAACTGCCAGAAATTGACGTAGTGGTAGCCCATGCCTGGAACGCATTCACCCACGGGTTTGTAGCCAGCTGCGATGGCGGCGCTGACGTCGTGGTACTGGGTGGTGGCCTGTCGCACCTGCGCCAGGTCCCTCTGGCCGGCGGCTGAAGCGCCACTGATGGTTAGCATTGACGCGAACAGGCCTGCGGATACAGCAGCTAACACGCGAATTGTGGTCCGTCTCATGTTCGTTCTTCTTTCCTGATTACCGATTTAAACGATGATTCAAACGATGAGACCGTGGCCAAATTTTAGTCCCGCGCCGCCGGAAAAACCATGGCCCGCAGCTTGGTGCGGGAGAAGGGTTGGGGATTTTGGGGCCAGACGTGAGGGTTGCCATAGGGTTGAAGGCATGCCTTCGTTCCAGACCCGCCTGAAGATCACCGGACTGAAGCCTGGCAACCCGCCGGAAGCCGTGATGGCCGCCGCGCTCGAGGCGTTGGAGACCCGTCACCATGTGGAATCCAACCAGATCGAACTTGCCGCCGGCGTCCCCCAACTGAACCTCCGATTCCTCGTGGAGGCGACCGAATGCAGCGGTGAGAACCAGCAGGCGCGCGAATCGGCAGCGATGATGCGCGACGCCGTCGAACGCGTTGCGCTCACCGGTTCACTGACGGTGCTCCGCCGCAACCGCGGCCGCTGGGCGCCCGTTTAGCTCACTCGGCTTAGCTCAGTCGCCCTAGCTCACTCGCCGGGGGCGGGCTCGTCCACCGGTGAGCGCGTGCCGCGCCGGCGGGTGACAATGATGCCGACGACGGCGCCGATCACCAGGCCCAGCACCACGCCGATCAGCGAACTCGCCCAGAACGGCAGCTTGGTTGCCGATCCCGTGAAGTAGCCCAGGCCCACCAGCCAGCTGGCCCAGAGGACCGCTCCGAGGCCGGCGCACAGGCTGAAACCCCGGGCCGAAACGTCGGCGATGCCCGAAGCCGCCGACGTCGCCAGCCGCCCGCCGGGGATGAAGCGGGCGCCGATGATGGTTCCGTAGGTGGAGGAGCGGCCGGCCTTGGCGATGGCCGCATGGATGCCGTGGTGGACTTTCCGGCCCCAGCGCCAGCGGTCCAGGACGTGGCTGAGCCGGCGCTTGAAGAGCTGGAATACCACCATATCGCCGACCCAGGAGGCCACCGCGGACAGTGCCCCCACCAGGAAGACGTTGGCCCGGCCGTCGGCCGAGAGGGCGCCGCCGGTGATCACCACCATCTCTGAGGGGATGGGCGGGAAGATGGCATCGCCGAGGACCACGGGGATGATCCAGAAGTAGATCGCCGCCCCCCAGCTGTCGGCGTTGCCAAAGTCCATGGCCACAAAGTACCGCACTTTTGCGCGGCAGCACGGCTTGGGCCGGCCGGCGGCACGGACTTGCCGGGCGTTGGGTCAGCGAGTGCCTCAGTACGCGGCGCCGATGTTCCGACGGTGTGGACGTGGGGGTCGGTCGGGAACTTCCCTGGGGACGTGGCTGAGGTGCCGGGCCGCGAGGAAATACCAGTACGGCCAGGCTACCCACGCTGTGGCGCCAAAGGCTATTCCCGCCCCGCCGATGCCCCAGCGGATCCAGGCCGGCGCCTGTTCCACCGCGGTCAGCGCCGCCAAGGGCAACGCCACCACCAAGGCGCCGCCGATGAACTGTCCCAGCTTCGCGAGATCCCGGGGATAGCTGCCCCTCTTGAGCAGTGCCCGGTGGGCCAGCAGGAACCAGCCAGCCTGGACCACCATTGCCCCCACCGAGATGCCAGTGGACACCGTGAAATCGAGCTTCTTCGCGACCAGGAGGAACGAGCTTGCTGATCCTGCGCCGCTGGCCGCGATCACCAGCCATTTGGCGGCCTCAGAGCCGGGTGTGCGGCGCAGGCGCCGGTGAACCTGGACGATCACCGGGATGATCACCAGCTGGAAGACGCCGCCGGTGGCATCGTTGATGGTGCCGAAGACGTAGGGTCCGTTCTTTGGCACTTCGATGGCGTACATGGCGCCCAGTGTTGCCACGCCTACGACGCCCAGGCCGGCGGCCGCGTAGGCGAACTTGGCCGCCATGCGGTCTCCGGGGATTTCGATGAGGGTATCCATGATGATTCCTCGCTCAGTGCGGATGGAACGCCGACACAAGCTCGCTCAGCTGGCTTGAGGGCAGGACGCCGAGTTCGCCTTCCAGCCGGCTGGCAAACATCGTGTAGGCGCGGACCGCGGCGGCCCGGTTCCCGGCGGCCAGATGGGCTTGGACCAGCAGCAGATGGGCCGATTCCCTCAGTGGTTCGATGCTTGCCGCGGACAACGCCGCGATGACAGCTCCGCCGGGTTCGCCGGCCGCCAGAAGTTGCCGTGCCATGAGCTCCAGCGCGCTGAGGCGCAACTGCCGCAGCCGCTCCTGTTCGAAGATCACCCAGTCGTCGTACCAGCCGGGAAGCAGGTCAGCCCTGCTCAGGTCGTCCAGATAACTGTCAGGAATCCGGGCTTCAGGCTGGGCTTGCAGTGTGGCGACGTGGTGCTGCAGCGCCGTGACATCGACCCTGACCGATTCGTGAAGCTCCAGCGTATCCGCGTCCGTCAGGAGAAGGTGCGGGAACGCGTGGGAGATGCACCACACGGTGGTCCGCAGGTTACCGGCAGCTTGCGTTTCGCTGCTCTTCGGCCACAGCAGGCCGGCCAGGAAACTCCGGTGTCTGCAGCCCAGGAGTCCCACACACGCGATGAGCCGCTGTTCCCGGCTGGCCACTGTGACGGTATTGCTGCCGCGGCGCAACCGCCAGGCCCCCAGCAGGCTCAATTGCCAATCCTGTCCGAGAGCCACCGTCGTCATGCCTATCCCCTTCAAGCGACCGGACAACACGCGATACCCCCAGATAACCATCGTGGCACTGGGGCGCATCAAGTCAAGCCAATTTAGAAAGAGGGGGTTTTTGGGCTCTCCTGACTCATCCGTGGGTGCTTTGAGCGCGCCTTAACTGACGCACGCCGCTTTCCGCCTAGGTTTCTGACTGTCTAAGGAACAGAAACT